>DATGKR010000180.1:0-5949 GCA_035294565.1 Acidimicrobiales bacterium
CACCCTTCCCGTGCCGGGCACCTCCGCCGAGACGTGGTACCTCAACTCCAACGGGACGCTCACCGACGGCCTGCCAGCTCGTGCGGGGGTCGACTGGTACACGTCTGACGCGTCTGCGCTGCCGCTCACCGACTATTCCGGCAACACGGGCGGAGGAGGTCTTTGGGGGAACGCTTCGCAGTGGACGTGGAACTGGAAGCAGAATCCGCCGGGGACAGCCGTGTCTTTCGTGTCGGCCCCGCTGCCAACCAACACCACCGTGGTCGGCGGGGGCGCCGTTTACCTGTGGGTCGAATCGTCCACCCCCGACGTCGACCTGCAGGCAACGATCAGCGAGGTGCGTCCCGACGGCAACGAGACCTTCGTGCAGGACGGGTGGATCCGGGCCAGTGAGCGCAAGCTCGCCTGCGACACGTGCACCGATGATCCCATGCACCAGCCGAGCACGCTGCTCGAACCCGAGCCGACGATGCTCGCCTCAGACGTCGCTCCCATGCCGGCGGACCAGTTCGTCCAGGTTGCGGTGCCGCTGTACTTCGAGGGCCACGTCTACCGGGCCGGGTCCCGAATCCGGGTGACGATCGCCGCGCCGAACGGCACGCAGCCGGTCTGGTCGTTCAGCCAGACCGAGCCGCCGGGAACGACCGCCAAAGTGTCGATCCTGTCGTCGCCGGCGATGCCTTCGAGCCTCGTGCTGCCGGTGATCCCGGCGATGAGCGTCCCGACCCCGCTGCCTCCCTGCCCGAGCCTGCGCAACGAGCCCTGCCGGCCCTACCAGCCCTACACGAACCTCACCGCGAGCGCCGGCTCGTAGAGCGCACACCCGGAAGGCGGGCGCACACCCGGAGCCGCCTGCGCCCCGCGGGACTTTAGGATCGGCGCATGGCCGACACCGTGCTGATCGAGCAGCGGGGCGATGTCCTCGTCCTCACCTTGAACCGTCCCGACAGGCTGAACGCGTGGACGCCGCAGATGGCGGCTGAGCTCGCCGCGGGGATCGAGCAGGCCAACGCCTCGCCGGACGTCGGGGCGGTGGTGATGACCGGAGCCGGTCGGGGTTTCTGCGCCGGCGCGGACATCGAGGACACGTTCGCCACCCGGCTGTCGGGCAGGGATCCGGGGGCCGACACCGCCGGGGGCCAGGGCGGCATGCCCGCCTCGGTGGACTGGGTCGGGCTGTGCGCGAGGTCCAAACCTTTGATCGCCGCCGTGAACGGAGCCTGCGTCGGCATCGGGCTCACCCAGATCCTCAGCTTCGACGTGATCGTCGCCTCCGACAGGGCGCGCTTCGGCATCGGGTTCATCAAAGTCGGCCTGGTTCCGGAACTGGCTTCCACCAGGATGCTCACCGAGCGCATGGGGCCCGGCAGGGCGCGGATGTTCGCGTTTTCCGGGGATTTGTGGCCGGCCGATGAGGCGCTCGCCGCCGGGCTCGTAGACAAGGTGGTCGGTGCCGAGGAACTGATGGGTGAGGCGGTCGGCCTCGCCGGGCGGATCGCCGCCAACCCGGCGCCGCAGCTCCAGTGGACCAAGCACCTGCTGTCAGTCAACGCCTTCGAGGCCGACCTGCGCGCCGTCCAGGAAAGGGAGAGCGAGATCCTCCGCCGGTGCTGGGCGTCCCCCGAGCACGCCGAGGCCGTCGCCGCCTTCCGGGAGAAGCGGCCGCCGGTGTTCCCGCCGAGGGGAGGAGACCCGGCCGGCGGCTGACGCGCACAAAGGAAGCAGCCCGGCCGGCGGCTGACGCGCACAAAGGAAGCAGCTCGGCCGGCGGCTGACACGACGGGAACGTCAGGCGGCGCCGTACCGCCGGCGCAGCTCCCGTTTGAGCGGCTTCATCGCCGCGGACATCGGCAGCGGCTCGGCCGTGACCGTCACCGTCTTGGGAACCTTGTAGCCGGCGAGGGACTGGCGGGCGTGGCCGATCACGCCTTCGGGCGTCAGCAACTCGCCCGGCCTCGGCACGACGACTGCGTGCACCCGCTCGCCCCACTTGGGGTCCGGAACGCCGATCACAGCGACCTGGGCGACCGCCGGGTGGCGGGAGATGACAGACTCGACCTCGACCGAGTAGACGTTCTCCCCTCCGGTGATGATCATGTCCTTCAGGCGGTCGACCAGGTACAGGTAACCCTCGCCGTCGAGGCGCCCGACGTCGCCCGTCCGGTACCAGCCGTCGCGGAACGCCTCGGCTGTGGCGTCGGGATCGTTCCAGTACCCGTCGAGCAGGTTGCCCCCCTGGACGCAGATCTCGCCCACGGCCCCGTCCTCGCCGGGGGGCAGCGCGCTCCCGTCGAGGTCCTGGATGCTGAGCCTCACCCCCGGCACGGCCCTCCCGACCGACGCCAGCAGCTCCGGTCGGCCGTGGTCCTCGGGTTGGAGCATCGTCAGCGTTCCTGCCTCGGTCATGCCGAACCCCTGCACGAGCTGCACGCCGGGGAGCAGCTCGCGCAGGCGGGACATCAAAGAAGCCGGCATCGGCATCGCCCCGTAACCGATCAGTCGAAGGCTGGACATCCTCCCGGCCGAAAAACCCGGATGGGCGAAGAGCATCTGGATCATCGTCGGGACGAGCACGGTCTCGTCCACGCGGTAACGCTCGATAGCGTCGAGGCAGGCCTCGGGGTCGAAGCCGGGTATGACAACGGAGCGAACCCCGAACGCCGGCGCAGACGCGACGCTCACCAGCGCCGTCGCGTGGAACATGGGCGCCTGGTGCAGGAAGGTCGAGCCTCTCCGACAGGCGACACCGCCGGACATGGCGGCGTGGTAGACGTTGAGCACCTCCGCCCGCTGGCTGCGCACGACTCCCCGGGGCAGCCCCGTCGTGCCACCTGTGTAGACGAGCGCCGCGGGGTCGGTCTCCTCCGGCTCGGGCGGAACCAGCTCCCTGCCCGCCGCGACCAGGCTCTCGTACTCGCCGTCGAGTGCCACGACACGCCGGGCAACCATCGGACCGAGCTTCTCGAGAAGGAAAGGCTCGGCAAAGAGGACCTCCGCCCCCGAGTCGTCGAGCACGTGCGCTAGCTCCGTCGCGCCGAGGCGCAGGTTCAAAGGTGTCATGACGCCGGCGCCGAGGAAACCCGCGTTGTGCAGCTCGAAGAAGCGGTGGCTGTTGTGGCTGAGGACCGCAAAGCGGTCATGGGGGCCGACGCCGAGCTCGCTGCGCAGCGCGTCGGCGAGCCTGAGCACCCTGCTCGCGTGCTCGGAGAAGGTGGCGTGGTGATCGCCGTCGTCGATGCAGGGCCGACCGGCCTCGCGTTCGACTGCGGGCAGGAACAGCCGGCTGTAGACGAGCTCCTTCATGCCCCAGTTCTACACAAATGACTAGCTTTGTGCTATGAGCGTCACTCACGAGGACCAGACGGTCATGCAGGAGCTGTCCTCGCCGCTGGGGATCTCTACCTACCGGTACCCGACCGGGTGGTACGTCGTTTCCTGGGCGTCCGACGTGCCTCCAGGCACCGTGAAGAAGCTGCACTATTTCGGTCGGGAGCTGGTCTGCTTCAGAGGTCAGAGCGGGGCGCTGTCCGTGCTGGACGCCTACTGCCAGCACCTCGGCGGCCACCTCGGCGTCGGGGGCACGGTGGTCGGCGACCAGATCAAATGTCCTTGGCACGGCTGGCAGTGGAACGCGGACGGCACCAATGCGTTGATCCCCTACAGCCGGGAGCGCTGCAAGCGCCACGTCCGCGTCGCCTGCTACCCGACGCTGGAGTGGTACGGCTTCGTGCTGGTGTGGTTCGACCGCGAGGGTGCAGCGCCGTACTGGTGGCCGCCGGACGTGCCGGAGCTCGACGGCGGCGGCTACTACCCGCTGCACCCCTACTCGCGGATGGTCGACCGGGTGAAGGTCCACCCGCAGATGATCGTCGAGAACGCCGCCGACCCCTACCACATCGAGCACGTTCACAAAGGAGACCGCCCGGCGCGGACGACGTCGTTCGAGCTTCACGACTTCCACCTGCACGCGACCGTCTCGGTCAACTACGGCGGGGGCAGACCTTCGACCTGGCTCACCCCCGACGGCCCGGTCGACGCGACGGTCGTCTACGACACCTTCGGGCTGGGTCTCGGCTTCGTCCGCTTCCCGGCCGAGGTGCTCGCCTCGGTGCAGATAACCGGCCACACCCCGGTGGACGAGGAGTACACCGACTACTACTTCACGATGGCGTGCGCACGCGAGCCGGGCGACACGGGGGATGTCCCGAACGGCCGCGCCGCGCGCTGGATCGAGCTGCAACAGCAGATCGTCAAGCAGGACTACTTCACCTGGGAGAACATGAAGTACCTGGCGAAGCCGAACTTCGCCGTCGAGGAGGCGAAGGACTACGCGGCCCTTCGCCGCTGGGCGAGGCGCTTCTACCCGCCCGACACGCTCCCCGCAGCCGACCCGGGTGCCGGCCGGTGAGCGGCCCCACCCTCGACACCACCGACGTCGACCGCTACGTGGGGGTCCCCCTCGGGGGCGGCCAGATGAAGGACCCCGTGGCACCCAACGACGTCCGCCGCTGGGCGCAGGCGATGCAGAACGCCAACCCCCTCCACTACGACGACGCCTACGCCTCGGAGAGCCGTTTCGGGGGCCTGGTCGCACCGCAGTCGTTCGCCGTGGCGACCGACACGGGCCACGGTGCCACCCCAGCTATCCAGGGGGTGGTCCCCGGCACGCACATGCTCTTCGGCGGCGACGAGTGGTGGTTCTTCGGCCCGCGCATCTACCCCGGCGACCGGCTCACCCAGGACCGCATGCTCTTCGACTACAAGGTGACCGAAACGAAGTTCGCCGGTCCGACGATGTTCTCACGTGGTGACACCACCCATGTCAACCAGCGCGGAGAGTTGGTCTGCAAGCAGCGCTCCACGTCGATCCGCTACATGGCCGAGGAGGCCCGCAAGCGCATGGGAACGTCCGAGCAGCCGCCGGCGGAGTGGACCGACGAGCAGCTCGCAGATCTGGAGCAACGGAAACTCGCCTACTACGAGGAGATCCGCTCCCGGGGCCACGCCAAGCGGCTCTGGGACGACGTCTCCGACGCGGAGGTCCTCCCCACCCGGCCGCTCGGGCCGCACAGCGTGGAGAGCTTCACCACCGAGTGGCGGGCTTTCAACATGACCATATGGGGAGCGGTCGCGTATTCGGGTGTGAGCACCACCCTGCAGGCGGGCTGGCTGCCCGAGATGACCGCGAACCTGGACGCGGCCCAGCTCGACCCGGCCCTGCGGGACGGGCTCTACAGGGGCCCGTCGAGAGGTCACACCAACGACCGCTACGCCCGGCTGATCGGCATGCCGAGGGGTTACGGCTACGGTGCTTCGATGGGCGCGTGGATCCTGGACTACCTGGCCAACTGGGGTGGCGAGTGGGCGACGATCCTGCACTCCAACTCCCAGTACCGCTCAGCGGTGCTCACCGGCGACGCCACGTTCCTCGACGGGAAGGTGACCGGCAAGTACGTCGACGAAGCGACCGGCGATCACGTGGTGAGGGTGGCCTACCGGATGACCAACCAGGCGGGCGCCGAGCAGGCCAGGGGCGCCGCGGAGATAGCCTTCCCCGCCGAGTGAGAACGGGGTGCACCTCGGTCGTTTCGTCGAAGAGTTAGCCGCCCGCTACGGCTCTTCCCCGGCTCTGGTGTTCGAGGGCAACACCTGGAGCTACGACGATCTACTGGAACGGTCCCGCGACGCCGCCAGAGCGTTCTTGGCGTCGGGAGTTTCCAAGGGGACAAAGGTGGCCCTCCTGCTGGGCAACCGCCTCGAGCTCGTGCAGGCGTTGTTCGGTGCGGCGATGGCCGGCGCGGTCGTCGTCCCGGTCAACACGATGGCAGCACCTGGCGAGCTGGAGTACATCCTGGGTCACAGCGACAGCGCCCTCCTCGTCATGCAGAGATCTCTGCGCTCCCACCACTACGACATCGAAGCGTCGCACTTTCCTTTCCTCTCGCGCAT
>DATGKR010000181.1:0-8854 GCA_035294565.1 Acidimicrobiales bacterium
GCTGGTCAAAGGCGGCGACGGGCTCTACCGCTGGCCGGGCAAGGGAAGCCTGCCGCTCATGTACAGCCTCAAGGCCCGCAAGCCGCCCTCATTCTGACCCGAGGACCCGAGGACCCGAGGACCTGCTGTGTATTCCAGTGCCCGAGGACCCGAGGACCCGAGGACCCGAGGGCTAGCGGCGCAGCCGCGCCTACGGTCCGCGTGCCGCCCAGTCCCTGGGGACGGTGACGACCATGGCCGGGCGGCGCAGGGCGGCGGCCAGGCCGCGCGTGACCGGGTGGTCGTCCCCTTCGGGCACGACGAGAACCAGAGGAAGGTCGGACCCGTGCAGCAGTCGGGCGTCGGCGGCGGCTGGCACGAGGTCCGGGTCCACGCCGACGGAAGCGACGACGATCGCCCCGGCACCCAGGGCGGGCGCCGGACCCGAGAACGCCGGGCCAGCGAACGAACCCGCCAAACCCGACAACCCCGAACCCGACAACGACACCGCGGGCGGCTCCAGAGGCGCCAACGCAGCCATCCCGATCAACGACGGCCGTCCCACCAGCACCGACCTCAGCCACCGCGAGCGGGCCAGCAGGTTGGCGGGATGGGAGGGCACACCATGGCGACGGTGCCGCCGCACGAGCGCGACAACAGACGGCAGCTCGCCAGCAGACTCTCTCCGGTCGTTCCGGCCCACCCCCACCCACAGGATTCCGTCGACTACCCGGGCGACCTCCAGTCCGAGCACCTCGGCGCGCAGGACGCCGCCCTCGACCAGCGGCACCGCCCCGGCCGCCTCGATCACCGGCACGAGCGAGAGATCGGGCGGCGGCCACGTCGGGAAGGGAGCAGGCTCGACCGGACGTCCGTCGGGACGGAGCACCGCCGGAGCCGAGGAGAACAACGCCGCCCGCCGCGCCACCACCCCCGCTTCGTCGAAGCCGGCGTACACGGTGAGCTCCGCCGAGACAGACCACGCCCACGCCATGGCCGCCCCGAAGCCCGCCACCGTGGAGATGAGGGCCCACGCCCGCCCGGACAAGCGGTCCAGCAGGGCGGGCCCGAACGGGAGAGAGGAGGCCCCAGCCGAGGGGGGCGCCCCTTTGACCAGAGCCCGGAGCAGGTCGGGTGAGGGCCCTACTTCTTCCCCCTCCGCCCGTAGCGCCGCTCGAATCGCTCGACCCGCCCGCCGGTGTCGACGAGCTTCTGCTTGCCGGTGTAGAAGGGGTGGCACTCGTTGCACAGCTCGGTGTGCAGCTCCGCTTTGGTGGAGCGGGTGAGAAACGTGTTCCCGCACGAGCAGGTCACCTTCGCCTCCACGTACCGCGGGTGGATGTCAGTCTTCATGTCAATACCTCTCAGCTCTTGGCCAGCTCAGCGAGGAAGTCGGAGTTGGTCTTGGTCGTCTTTATCCGGTCGAGGAGCATCTCCAGGGCGGCGGCGTTGCTCCCCTCGCTGGCCAGGCCGTTGAGCGCCCGGCGCAGCTTCCAGACCGCCTGCAGCTCGGCCTTGTCGTAGAGGAGCTCCTCGTGGCGGGTGGAGGAGGCGTTGACGTCGATCGCCGGGTAGATGCGCCGCTCGGCGAGCTTGCGGTCCAGCTTGAGCTCCATGTTGCCGGTGCCCTTGAACTCCTCGAAAATCACCTCGTCCATCCTGCTGCCCGTCTCGACCAGGGCGGTGGCGAGGATCGTCAACGACCCGCCCTCCTCGATGTTGCGCGCCGCCCCGAAGAACTTCTTCGGGGGGTAGAGGGCGCCGGTGTCGATGCCTCCCGACATGATCCTCCCGGTGGCGGGGGCGGCCAGGTTGTAGGCCCGGGCCAGGCGGGTGATGCCGTCGAGGATGACGACCACGTCCCGGCCCATCTCCACCATGCGCTTGGCCCGCTCGATGGCCAGCTCGGCCACCTGGGTGTGCTCCTCGGCGGGCCGGTCGAAGGTCGACGCGATCACCTCGCCCTTCACCGAGCGGGACATGTCGGTGACCTCCTCGGGACGCTCGTCGACGAGAAGGACCATCAGGTGGACTTCTGGGTTGTTGACCCCGATGGCGTGGGCGATCTGCTTGAGCACGGTGGTCTTGCCTGCTTTGGGCGGCGAGACGATCAGCCCGCGCTGGCCTTTACCTATCGGGCAGAGCAGGTCGACGATGCGCGTGGTGTCGTTGGCGGGATGCGTCGGCATCTCCAGCTTGAGGCGCGAATCTGGAAAAAGGGGTGTGAGGTTCTCGAAGCGGGGCCGCTGCCTCGCCTCGTCTGGCGTGAGACCCGAGATGGTGTCGATCCGCAGGAGAGCGGGGTACTTCTCGTTGCCCCCCGCGGGTCGGGCCGCTCCCTCGATGTGGTCACCCTTGCGAAGGGCGAACCTGCGCACCTGGCTGATCGACACGTAGACGTCGCCGGGACCCGACAGGAAGCCGTCGGTGCGGAGGAAGCCGTAGCCCTCGTCGCGTACGTCGAGGTAGCCGGCGACGGGAATGGGCTCGCCGCTGTACTGCTGTTCGGGGCTCTGGCCGGGCAGGTCCCGCTCGGCGCGCTCGAAACGGTCTCGTCCCCTCCTCCGGCGGCCGCGGCGGTTCCCCGGCTCTGCCTCGCCGGGGTAGGCGCGCTGGGCTTCGGTGGGCTCGTGGCCATTGGCGGGCGCCGGGACGGGCTCGGGGGACGTGACCTGCCCGTTGGCCGCGCGTTCCGCATCGGGTTTGACCGGGGCCGGCGCGCGGCGCTCGCCCTCGGGGCGGCCGGCGCTCTTCGCAGGTCGCTCGTCCTCGGGTTTGCCCGTCGACGCCTCGCCGGCGGTCTCTACGCCTGTGGCCCTCAGGATCTGCGTGATGATGTCGGCCTTCTTCGCCCTGGCGGCGGGCTTGGAGCCGAGGGCCTCGGCGATGGCTACGAGCTCGTCTCGCTCCTTGGCCTCCAGGACCGAGCGTTCGAGCTGCGGTTCGCTCATGTTGTGTCGACCTCGTTCGGGGAAGGGGGTGCAGCGCGCGGCGAAACCGCGGGTGCGTCGCGGCTGGTTCGGCCCGCGCCAGGGGCGGGGCGCCGCCTGCGACGTTGCCCATCGTACCGGCGGCGACCGCCAACCGGCAACCTGCCGGTCAGAGCCCCAGCTCGGCCCTCACTGCGCCCACGTCGGCTTCCACGACGCTCGGGACGGCGATCTGGCCGATGGCGATGTCCGGGTCCTTCAACCCGTGGCCGGTCAGCACGCAGACAACGGTCGAACCGGCTTCCACTCCCGCCCGCAGGAGGCCGGCGACCGACGCCGCTGAGGCGGGCTCGCAGAAGACCGACTCCTCCTGAGCCAGGTAGCGGTAGGCGGCGAGGATCTCCTCGTCGGTCACGGCGCCGATCGCCCCGCCCGACTCCGACGCGGCCGCGGTGGCGCCGAACCACGAAGCCGGGTTGCCGATCCGGATGGCCGTCGCCACCGTCTCGGGGGCCTCGATGGGATGGCCTTCGACGATCGGAGCCGCTCCCGCCGCCTGGAAGCCCATCATCTTGGGGAGGCGCCGCAGCCGGCCGGCGTCCTGGTACTCGCGATAGCCCTTCCAGTAGGCGGTTATGTTCCCGGCGTTGCCAACCGGGATGAAGTGGTAGTCGGGGGCTTCGCCGAGGGCGTCGACCACCTCGAACGCCGCCGTCTTCTGGCCCTCTATGCGGAACGGGTTGACCGAGTTGACCACCGTTACCGGGGCCACCTCGCCGAGCCGGCGGACGATCTGCAGGGCGGCGTCGAAGTTGTCGCGGATCTGCAGGACACGCGCTCCGTGGATGAGCGCCTGGGCCAGCTTCCCGAGCGCTATGTAGCCCTCGGGTATGAGCACCGCGCAGGTGATCCCCGCCCTGGCTGCGTACGCAGCGGCGGAGGCCGACGTGTTGCCCGTCGAGCCGCACACCACGGCCTTGGCTCCCTCTTCGAGGGCCTTGGATATGGCAACTGTCATGCCCCGGTCCTTGAACGACCCGGTGGGGTTCGCCCCCTCCACCTTCAGCCACACGTGGGCGCCGGTCCTCTCCGAGAGCCTCGGCGCCCGCACCAGCGGCGTGCCGCCCTCGTTCAGGGTGACCACCGGCGTCCTCTCCCCCACCGGCAGGTGCTGCCGGTACTCCTCGATGACACCCCGCCAGCCGACGCTCAAGCGACCACCCGGAGGAAACCGCCGATGTGGTGCACGGAGTCGAGGTGGCGGAGCTCGCCGAGGCAGGCTTGCACGTCGCGTTCGAGGGCGGGGTGGGTGACGAAGACGATCCGCGCCTCGGAGGAGTCGCCGGCCACCATCTCCTGCTCCATGACCCGGATGGAGACGCTGTGCTCGCCGAAGACTCCCGAGACGGCGTGGAGCACCCCGGGGCGGTCGGCCACCTCCAACGCCAGGTAGTAGGCGGACCGCAGCTCGTCTATGGGCCTGATCGCCGTGCGGCGCAGAGTGACCGTCCGGCCGGCGCCGCCGGTGGTGAGGTTGTGGGCGGCGTCGAGCAGGTCCCCGAGGACGGCGCTGGCGGTGGGCATGCCCCCTGCGCCGCGGCCGAGAAACATGAGCTCGCCGACGGCGCCGCCTTCGACGAACACGGCGTTGAAGCTGTCGCGCACCGACGCCAGGGGGTGGTTGGCGGGGACCATCGCCGGGTGGACCCGGACGGCGACCGACTCGGGCGCCCCGCCGCCAGGGTCGTCGTGCTCCACCACCGCGAGCAGCTTGACGACGTAGCCGAGCCGGTGCGCCACCGAAATGTCAGCTTCGGTGACACCGGATATGCCCTCTCGGTAAACGTCGCCGGCGACGACGCGGGCGCCGAAAGCGACGTTGGCGAGGATCGCCGCTTTGGCCGCGGCGTCGAACCCCTCGACGTCGGCCGTCGGGTCCCGCTCGGCGTAACCGAGGCTCTGCGCCTCGGCCAGGGCGTCGTGGTAGCTGGCCTGCGACTCGCTCATCCGGGTGAGGATGAAGTTGGTGGTGCCGTTGACGATGCCCATCACCCGGCTGATCCTCTCCCCGGCGAGCGACTCGCGCAGGGGCCGGATGAGCGGGATGGCACCGGCCACGGCCGCCTCGAAGAGCAGGTCCAGCCCCGCCGACGCAGCCGCCTCGAACAGCTCGGCCCCGCAGTTGGCCAGCAGTTCCTTGTTGGCGGTGATCACCGGCTTGCCGGACTTCAAGGCAGAGAGGATCAGCGTGCGGGCCGGTTCTATACCCCCGATCACCTCCACTACCACGTCGACGCCGGGATCCGACACGACCGACGAGGCGTCGGTCGTCAGCACTCCTGCCGGCACGGGCACGTCGCGCTCGCGCGAGAGGCTGCGGACGGCGACGGCCGCCAGCTTCAATTCGAGACCAGTCCGCGCCGCCACCCTCTGCGAGTCTCCGGCGAGCAGGCGCACCAGCGCGCCGCCGACGTTGCCGCAGCCGAGGAGCCCTACGCGAAGTGGCGTGGCCATGCCCGCGAGGGTAGTTGGCGCCGCTCAGAGGTCCAGTGCCAGCAGGTCGTCGAGGGTCTCCCGCCGGAGCACCGTGCGCGCCTCGCCGTCGCGGACGAAGACGACCGGAGGACGGGGCACCTTGTTGTAGGTGGACGCCATCGAGTAGCCGTAGGCGCCGGTGACGGGCGTCGCCAGGAGGTCGCCCACCTCCAGGTCGGCGGGGACCTGGGCGTCGCGGACGATGAGGTCGCCCGACTCGCAGTGCTTGCCGACGACGGTCACCGTCCGGGGCCTCGGCGCGTCGACGGCGCGAGGCAGGAACGCCTCGTAGCCGCTTCCGTAGAGAACAGGCCGCGGGTTGTCGCTCATGCCGCCGTCCACGCCCACGTAGGTGCGGATGCCGGGGATCTCCTTGACCGTCCCCACCGTGTAGCACGTGATGGCCGCCGATGCGACGATCGCCCGGCCGGGCTCGGCGCTCAGGCGCACCGACGGCCCGAGCCCGGCGGCCTGCGCCGCCTTTCTGACCAGTTGCGCCCACTCGGTAATCGAAGGGCTGTCCTCGCCTTCCACGTAGGCCACGCCGAGCCCGCCGCCGACGCACAGCTCGGGGAGCCCGAGCGGGCCGAAGAACCCCGCCAGCACCTCGACGGCCCGCTCGAACGACTCGAGGGAGAAGATCTGGGATCCGATGTGGGCGTGCACGCCCACCAGGTCCACCGGCGAGCGGGGCGCGCAGAGCCGGGACACAGCCTCGGCGGCGGCTCCAGAGGCCACCCCGAAACCGAACTTGGAGTCGTCCTGGCCGGTCATCACGTACTCGTGGGTGTGCGCCTCCACCCCGGGCGTCACCCGCACGAGCGCCTTCGGCTTCGGCGCGCCGGCCGCGACGAGCTTTTCCAGCCTCCCGATCTCATCGAAGGAGTCGACCACCACGCGCCCGACGCCCGCGAAGAGAGCGGTCTCCAGCTCCGAGGGGGACTTGTTGTTCCCGTGGAGCACGAGACGCCCGGGAGGCACGCCGGCGGCGAGGGCGACGTGCAGCTCGCCTGCAGTCGACACGTCGATGCACATCCCCTCCTCGGCGGCGAGGCGGGCCATCGCCTTGCAGAGGAACGCCTTCGACGCGTAGGCGACCCCGGGACCCCACGCTCCGACCGCCTCCCTGCAGCGGCGCCGGATGTGCTCCTCGTCGTAGACGAACAGGGGCGTGCCGACCTCGGCCGCCAGGTCGCACACGTCGACACCGGCGATCGACAGGCGGCCATCCGGGGAGACGGAGGCGCCGTCGGGCAGCAGGCGGGCAGAGATCGGGCCGCGACCGGCCGCTGGGGCCGGCTCGGGGAGCGGGTCGGGGAGCATGGGGTCCAGGGTCAGGCAGGGGGCCGGGCGGCCGCGTCCCCCCTGGCTTGGGACATCACCCGCTTCACCCGCTCGAGCAGCTCCAGCGGCTCGAAGGGCTTGGTGACGTAGTCGTCGGCGACGGCCAGGCCGGCCTGGATGTCGGAAACCTGCGCCTTGGCGGAGAGCAGGACGATCGGGATGCGCCGGGTGGCCTCGTCGGAGCGCAGCCGGCGGGCCACTTCCAGGCCGTCGATGCCGGGCATCATCACGTCCAGCACCATCACGTCGGGGTGGGCGGCGCGGGCCTGGGCCAGGCCCGCCTCGCCGCCGGTGGCGGTGAGGACGTCGTAGCCTTCGATCTCGAAGTTGACCTGCAGGAGGTTGACGATGACCGGATCGTCGTCGACCACCAGGACCGTGCCGGTCGTCATGCGCCCATCGTAGGGGTTCGCCCGCCGGCGCTATGCTCGATGGTCCCCTCTTCCAGTCTGGCCCTCGTAGCTCAGGGGATAGAGCACCGGCCTCCGGAGCCGGGTGCGCAGGTTCGAATCCTGCCGGGGGCACCGATCCTTTCTGCTTACGAACCTTCGGGTTCGTGGCCTGGCTGGGGGTGGAGATCTTGTAGGTGGGCTGGATGCTGTCCCGAGCGGCTGCTCGAATCTCGTGGACCAGGATCTGTAGGAGGTGTTTTTGGGCGCGGGTATCGCCGTGGGTGATCGCGTGGGCGACTTGCTGTCGTAGCTGGTCGAGTTGTTCTGGGCCGGGCTGGTGGTCCGCGTTTTCGAGTTCGCGGCTGAGCGCGGCTCGCTGGTCTCGTAGCTGTGCGGCTTGGTCGGCGAGTTTGCGGATCCGTTGGCTGCACGCTGATTCGGGTAGCGATCCGTTCTCGAACGCGAGGAGGTAGCGTTCGATGGCCTGTTCGGTCTTGGTCAGCTCTGCGTCGACCGCCGCGAGCCGGTCGCGAACCTGATGCTGTTGTTGGGCGGCGCGCTCCCGGGCGGCGGTCAGTGCCCGGTCGATAAGGGTGGTGTCGGCGTAGATGTCAAGGATCTGGGCGAGGACGGCGTCTTCGAGTTGGCCGGCGGGGAGCCGTTCGTTGTCGCAGGTGGCTGTTCCGTAGCGTTGGCGGGTGAAGCAGGTGTAGTAGCGGTAGGTGTAGCGGCTTCCTTTGGCGTTGCCGCCGACGAACCGGGCTCCGCAGCGGTCACAGACGATCAGCCCGGCGAGCAGGTAGTCCGACCCGTTCGACGCCCTCAGGGCGTGGCTGTCTCCTCGGGCGATGAGGATCTGTTGTGCCTTGTCGAACACGTCGGGGTCGACGAGCGGTGGGTGGGGGGCCGGGTGGTAGCGGTCCCTGAAGTACACCTCTCCGAGGTAGGCGCGGTTGCGTAGCACGGTGAGCACCGCCTGGGTGTTCCAGGGTTTGCCTGCCTTGGTGCGGTGCCCTTGTTCGCTCAGCTTGGTGGCGATGGCCCGGGCGCCGAGATGCTTCCGGCTGTACAGCTCGAAGATCGTCCTCACGACTGGCGCTTCGCCGGGTTCGACTTGGAGGTGGCCGGTGGCGGGGTCGATGACATACCCGTAGGGGCGGGAACCTCCGCACCATTCTCCGCGGGCGGCTTTTCGTTCCATGCCTGAGATGACCCGGTCGATGATCGTGGCTCGTTCGAACTCGGCGAACACGCCGAGCATCTGGACCATCATCCTGCCCGCGGCGGTGGTGGTGTCGAAGGGTTCGGTCGCGGAGCGGAAGGCCACCCCGGCGGTGTCGAGGGCTTCGAGGAGGGTGGCGAGGCCTCGCACTGAGCGGGCGAAGCGGTCTACCCGGTAGACCAGGAGCAGGTCGTAGCGCCCGGCGCGGGCCTCGACCAGCGCCCGGTTGAGGTCGGGCCGGTCAAGGGTGGCACCGGAGGCCTGGTCGGTGAAGGTCCGGACCAGCTGCCAGTCCGGTTGGGATTCGACGTACGCGCGCAGGCGTTGCTCTTGGGCTTCGAGCGAGTACGGCTGGTGCTCCTCGTCTGTGGATATCCGCCTGTAGATCGCGACGCGCATCAACTGTCCTCCTCCTTCGGGTTCACGGACCGACCCGGCCACGACGATCAGGC
>DATGKR010000182.1:0-5803 GCA_035294565.1 Acidimicrobiales bacterium
CGGCCATGGCCTGCGACCCTACCCGAGCGCCGGGGGCGACCCGAACGCCGGGGGGCGACCCGAACGCCGGGCCCTACCCGAGCGCCGGGGGCGGCCCGAGGTCCACGCCCAGGCGCGAAGCGACCAGGTCGATCCGCTCCACGCCGACCACGACGGCGACCCGCACGTGGCCGGCACCGGCCGGACCGTAGAAGGAGCCGGGGGAGACGAGGGCTCCCCCTTTTTCCGCGAACCAGGAGGTCCAAGCCCACTCGTCTCCTCCGGGGACGGCGGCCCACAGGTAGAACCCCCCCGCCGGGGCCGGCGCGTCCACCCCGATCGCGGCGAGCAGCGACCTGGCGCGGGCGAGGCGCGCCTGGTAGCGGGCGCGCTGGTCGTCCACGTGACGCTGATCGGCCAGGGCGGCGACGGCGGCGCGCTGGACCGGGCCGGGGACCATCAGGCCGGCGTGTTTTCGGACCTCCCGCAGGTAGGAGACGATGTCCGGGTCGCCGGCGTACCAGCCGACCCGCAGCCCGGCCATGTTCGACCGCTTGGACAACGAGTGCACGGCAACCACACCGTCGGGGCCGCCGTCGAGCACCGTCCGCGGCGGTCCGTCCCAGGTGAACTCGGCGTAGCACTCGTCGCTGAAGACCGGGACGCCACGGCTGCGGCCCCACGCCGCCACCGCGTCGAGATCCTCGACGTTGCCTGCGGGGTTGCCGGGCGAGTTCACCCAGACCATCAAGGCCCGGGAGGCGTCCTCCTCGCCCACCGACGACAGGTCCATCCCCCCGTCCTCGGAGGCGGGCACCGCCAGGGGGCGCAGGCCGGCGAGCAGGGCTCCCATGGAGTAAGTGGGGTACGAAAGGGCGGGGTACAGCACGGTGTCCCGCTCGGGGCTGCGAAGCTTCAGCCACTGAGGGGTGGTGGCGACCAGCTCCTTGGTGCCCACGCACACGGCCACCGCGTCCTCGGGCAGCGACACGCCGAAACGTCGCGATGTCCACCCGCAGATAGCCGACCGCAGCTCGGTCGAGCCCGCTGACGTCGGGTAACCGCGGGCCGCCCCGTCGGGGTCGCCGGGCAGCCCCAGGGCGGCCACCACCTCGGGCGGGGGTGGGTCGCCGGGGGTCCCGACGGACATGTCGACCACCCCGCCGTCGTGGACGGCGGCCAGGCGTTTAGCGTCGGCCAGGCGGTCGTAGGGGTACTCGGGGGGGCTGAACGCCGACCCGGCGGCGGTCACCCCTGAGGCGCGCCGCACCGGGCGCGCAGGGCGCGCATCGGAAGCGCCGGGCACCGGGCGGGCGGTGGTCACGCCGGGGGCACCGCGTACCGCCCGAGCAGCGCCGAGCCTGTGGCGTCGACGCGCACCCGGAGCCGGACTTGGTCGGCTTCGAAGGTCTCGGCCAGGACCTCCCCCTCCCGGTGGGCGGCGGCGATGACGTCGCCGCGGTCGTAGGGGACGATCATCTCGAGCACGGTGCTGCTGGCGCGCAGCCGGTCGCCGACGGCGCGAAGGAGGCCGTCGACGCCGTCGCCGGTCGCGGCAGAGACCTCCACCGAGCCGGGGTGGCGGGCCGACAGCCGGGAGGCGGCCAAAGGGGCGACGTCTCGCTTGTTGAAGGCGAGCAGCTCGGGGACCCTGTCGGCGCCGATCTCGGCGAGAACCGATCGGACCGCCTCGATCTGCGCCTCGGGGTCGGGGCTGGCGCTGTCGACGACGTGCACGAGCAGGTGCGCCTCGTTGACCACCTCCAACGTGGACCGGAACGCCTCGACCAGCTGGTGGGGCAGTTTGCGGACGAAACCTACGGTGTCCGACAGCAGAACCGCCTCGCCGCCGGGAAGCTGCAGCCGCCGAGTGCGCGGGTCGAGCGTGGCGAAGAGCCGGTCCTCGACGAGCACGCCGGCGTCGGTGAGGCGGTTGAGGAGCGTCGACTTGCCGGCGTTGGTGTAGCCGACCAGCGAAACGCTGGCGAGGCGGCTCCTGCGGCGGGCCTTGCGCTGCAGCCGGCGCTGCTCGGTGAGGCGACGCAGGTCGGCCTCCAGGCGGTTCATCCTCCGCAAGAGGCGGCGGCGGTCCACCTCCAGCTGCGTCTCACCGGGACCGCGGGTGCCGATGCCGCCAGCCTGCTGGGAGAGCTGGTTGCCCCTACCCCTGAGCCGGGGCAGGCGGTAGCGAAGCTGAGCGAGCTCGACCTGCGCCTTGCCCTCCTGGGTGCGGGCGTTCTGGGCGAAGATGTCGAGTATCACCGCGGTGCGGTCGATGGCGGTCCGGCCGAGGATCTTCTCCAGGTTGCGCGACTGCGCCGGGCTGAGCTCCTCGTCGAAGACGACCGTGTCGGCGTCCACCGCCTCCGACAAGTCCCGCAGCTCCTCCGCCTTGCCCTTGCCGACGAACGTCGCCGGGTCGGGCCGGTCCCTCCTCTGCAGGACGCGGGCCGCCTCGTCGGTGCCGGCCGTCCCGACGAGCAGGGCCAGCTCGTCGAGGTGCATCTCGGTGGTCGCCTCGTCCTCGGGCGGAACGGTGACGCCCACCAGGACGATCTTCTCGCGGAAGCTGCGCTCTATGAGGCTCAACGGCGACCCCCCGGGCACTCCAACCGCCGGTGCGGCGCCGCCAGCAGCAGTCCCCTCACGCGCCCGGCAGCTCCACCCGGACCCGGCACTCGGCCACCCGAACGCTGGGGCCCGCCAGGGCAGCGGTCCCGTCGTCGCGCAGCTCGACAGCGACGGTCCCCCCCGGCTGGACGACCGTCACCGCCCGGCCCACCCGGCGCCAGTGCCTCATCGCCGCCGCCGCGGCGCACGCCCCGCTGCCGCACGAACGCGTTTCGCCGACCCCCCGCTCCCACACCCGCATGGTCAGCGTGTCGCGGCCCGGCCCGAGCGCGACGAACTCGACGTTGAGCCGGTCCGGCTCCGACGCCTCCAGCAGCGGGCCGAGATGGGCGACGTCGACGCCCGCCGGGTCGGGGCCGAGCACGACCAGGTGGGGGTTGCCGACGTCGACGAGCAGCTGGCCCTGGGCGACGTTGCAGGGGACGTCGTCGGGATGGTCGTGGCCGCCGGAATGCCGGACCTTGACCGGCCCCATCCCGACCTCCCCCCAAACCTCGGCCGGAGCCGCCGAACGGCGCACGGTGAGATCCCGCAGGCCGGCGGGTGTCTCCACGGTGATCGGGCTCCCCTCGGAGATCCACCCGGCGTCCAGCGCGGCGTGGCCGAGGCAGCGCAGCCCGTTCCCGCTGGTCTCCGCCTCGGACCCGTCGGCGTTCCACAGCCGGAAGGAGAGCTTGTCCTCGCCGCGCCGGGCGCCGAGGATCAGGCCGTCGGCGCCCACGCCGGTGTGCCTGGCGCAGACCTGTCGGGCGATGGCCGGGCCGGACTCGGCGAAGGCTTCGTCTTCGCCGAGCACAACCAGGAAGTCGTTGCCGTGGCCGTGCAGCTTCACCAGGTCCAGGTCTCTCATGGCACCCTCCAGTTTCCCAGGATTTCGGGTATGACGGTGAGAGGATCGAGCGGCGAGCCGTACCAGGTGATCCTCGGGTCCCGCCGCCACCACACCCGCTGGCGCCGGGCGAAGCTCGTGGTGCGCCTCACCGCCTCCTCGGCCGCCTCCTCCAGAGCCACGCCGCCTTCGAGGTGGGCGAGCACCTCCCGGTAGCCGAGGGCCTGGCGCGCGGTGCGAGACATGCCGCCGGGCCGGCTCCTCAGCTGCTCCGTCTCTTCGACCAGGCCGGCTCGAAGCATCAGCTCGAAGCGTCTACGGATCCTCGCCGCGACCACCGGGCGGGGCAGCCACAGCCCCGTTATCCGCCACGGCGAGGGCGGATAGTCCCCCAGGCCCGGCCCGAAGCTGGAGAACGGACGGCCGCTGCCGAGGGTGACCTCCAAGGCGCGCAGCACCCTCCGGCGGTTGGACGGCTCCATCCTCGACGCGCCCAGCGGGTCGAGGCGGCTCAGGCGCCGGTGGAGCGCGGCCGTGTCCGCCTCGGCTTCCAGGCAGCGGAGCACCTCCGGGTAGCGCCCCGGGGCGTGCAGGCCGTCGACGAGCGCCCTGAAATACAGGCCGGTGCCGGCCACGAGAAGGGCCCGCCGGCCACGCGACTCGATCCCCGCCACCACGCGGCGGGCCTCGACGGCCCAACGTGCCACGCTCCACTCCTCCGAGGGGTCCGCCACGTCGAGCAGGTGGTGAGGGATCTCCCGGCGCTCGGCCGGGCCGGGCTTGGCGGTGCCGACGTCCATGCCCCGGTACACCTGCATCGAGTCGACGGCGACGATCTCCACGTCGCCCAGCCGCCGGGCGAGATCCAAGGCGACCTCCGACTTCCCCGAGGCGGTGCATCCCACCAGGGCGAGGTGCCTGACGCGCTTCAGCCGGCCACCACGGGGATGCGGGTCCGGTGGGCGGGCCGTCCGGTGACCTCCACGAGCTGGCCGTGCAGGAAGTGCGGCGCGGCCGAGGTGATCGACACCCGCGCCCAGCTGCCCGCGGGAAGCCGGCCCGGCTCGGCGGGGACGTGCACCAGCTTGCCCTGGGCGGTCCGGCCGCTCACGGTACGCGGGTCGCGCTTGGAGGGGCCCTCCACCAGGACCTCCTCCACCCGGCCGACCCGAGCCCGATGGCGGGCCAGGGCGGAACGCTCCACCACCACCCGCAGCCGCTCGAAGCGTTCTGCGGCGACCTCAGGGGGGATCATCAGGTCCGTCCAAGCCGCCGACTCGGTGCCCGGCCGCGGCGAGTACACGAACGTGTAGGCGCTGTCGTAGGAGGCTTCGGCCACCACCTCCAGGGTCTTCTCGAAGTCGGCCTCGGTCTCCCCGGGGAAGGCGACGATCACGTCGGTGGTGACGGCCAGGTCCTCCACCGCCCGGCGGGCGTCGGCCAGTCGCTGCAGGTAGCGCTCGGCCGTGTAACCCCGGTGCATGCGAGCCAGCACCCGGTCGCTCCCCGACTGGAGGGGCAGGTGCAGCTGGGGGCAGACGGCGGGCTCCTCGGCCATCGCCACGATGGTCTCGGGCCGCAGGTCCTTGGGGTGCGGGCTGGTGAAACGGACCCGCCTGATCCCCTCCACCCGGGCGACTGCGCGCAGCAGATCGGCGAAGAGCGGCCGCACCCGGGGACGCGCGTCGCCCGTCCACGCCGGGCCGGCCAGGTCGGAGCGTTCCCTCCAGCCGACATCGGCGCGCAGGCGGGTGGTGAGGTCCCGGCCATAGGAGTTGACGTTCTGGCCCAGCAAAGTCACCTCGACCGTGCCGGCAGCCGCAAGCCTCTCCACCTCGGCCACCACCTGGCCGAATGGCCGGCTCACCTCCGGTCCGCGAACCGAGGGCACAACGCAGAAGGCGCAGCTGTTGTCGCAGCCCGCTTGGATGGTGACCCACGCGCTCCAAGGGCGCTCGGCGTCCACCGGCAGCGCCTCGGGCAGCTCACCCCCGCCTTCGACGATCTCCACGAGCGGTCCCCGCCCCGAGCGGGCGGCGCGCAAGAGGTCGACCGCCCGATCGGTGTTGTGGGTGCCCCAGACGGCGTCCACCCAAGGCGCCCGCTCGGCTATCAGCTCGCGGTCCTTCTGGGCGAGGCAGCCGGCCACGGCGATCTGCAGGTCGGGCCGGCGTTCCTTGAGCACCTTGAGCTGCCCGAGGTGGCCGTAGAGCTTGTTGTCGGCGTTCTCGCGGATGCAGCAGGTGTTCAGGACTATGACATCGGCAGTGTCGGCATCGGCGCAGGCCTCCATCCCGTCCGCCTCGAGCAGGCGGGCGATGCGCTGCGAGTCGTGCTCGTTCATCTGGCAGCCGAAGGTGCGTA
>DATGKR010000183.1:0-6453 GCA_035294565.1 Acidimicrobiales bacterium
ACCCCGTCGGCGGAGATGATGCTTCCCCGGGGGGCGGTGTACTCCTGCACCACGGCCCGGCCGTTGAGCGGGTTGGTGTCCAACGCCTTGGCGTGGACGATCTGCAGGTAGTTGAGCTGGGCGAACAGGGCGACGAAGAGCACCATGATCCCCGCCCCGAGGAGCCGGATGTGGCGGTTCACGCGGTCACCTGAGGTTGCATGTCGTAGAGAGCCTGAGGTTCTGTGTCATGAGAAAGACGCACGAGCAGCGCGAGCAGGATGTAGTTGGCGATGAGGGACGATCCGCCGTAGGACACGAACGGCAGCGTTATGCCCGTCAGGGGGATCAACCTGGTCACGCCGGCGACGATCACGAAGGTCTGCACGCCGAGGGTCAGCGACAGCCCAGCGGCGAGGAGCTTCTCGAAGGTCCGCTCGCAGCGGATGGCCACCCGCAGCCCCGTGCCGATGATGAGCAGGTAGCCGATCAGCAGGGCGGTGGCGCCGACCAGGCCCAGCTCGTCGGCTATGACCGCGAAGATCATGTCGGTCGACGCTGCGGGGATGGAAGCGGCGCTCGACTGGCCGGGGCCCTCGCCGAACAGGCCTCCGGCGGCGACGGCGAACCACCCCTGGATCAACTGGTAGCCGGTGGTGTTGGCGTGCGCCCACGGGTCGAGCCACGCCTGCACCCGGCTCTGGGCGTGGTGGAACACCTTGAGCACCAGGTAGGCGCCGGCGGCGAAGAGGCCCCCGCCGAAGCCCAGGTACAGCCAGCGGCCGGTGGACACCCACAGCATGCCGACGAACAGGGCGAAGAACAGGAACGACGAGCCGATGTCGTTCTCCGCCAGGAAGATGACCAGCGACAGGCCCCACGCGCCGACCACCGGCGCCAGGTAGCGGGGGTCGAGGACCAGGTGCCGGCCGAGGCGTCGGGTCGGTTGGCTCAGCAGGTCCGCCCGGTCGGTGAGTATCGACGCGAAGAAGATGGCGAGAGCCAGCTTGGCGATCTCAGCCGGCTGGAAGTTGAGGGGGCCGAGGTGCACCCAGAGGCGGGCGCCGTTGATGTCCTCGCCGATGTGGGGGACGAGGGGCAGCAGGAGCAGCCCGATGCCGACGAAGGCGAACGTGTAGCGGAACCGCTCCAGGTCCCGGGCGCGGCGGACCACGAGGAGGGTGCCGGTGAAGACGAGGACCCCGAGGAAGGTCCAGAACGCCTGTAGGCGCGCCTCGTGGGGGGAGAGACGGGCGATGAACACGTAGCCGACGCCGTTGAGCAGGCCGCCTACGGGCAGGAGGATCGGGTCGGCGAGGGGGGCGAGGCGCCGGACCACCAGGTGGGCTGCGATCAGCAGGACGAAGATGATGGCGAGGAACGGGCCGAGCCCGGCGGGCAGGTTGCCCGCCTTGCCGAGGCCGGCGATGGCGTAGAGCCAGCCGGTGAGCAGCACGACCAAGACGATGAGCCCCAGCTCGGTGCGCCGCCTGGCGGGCCCGGTGCGGACCGGCCCTACCCGGGGGTTGAGCGCGGTGAGGGCTTCCTCGGCTCTCACGCTGCCCCCGGCTGGGTCCGCTGGCGCTCGGCGACCAGGGCGGCGATGTAGTTGCGGGCGGCGCCGAGGGACGGCTCCTCCTGGCCGGCCCGAAGCGATTGCACCCGGTAGGACAACACGTCGGAGGTGGTGTAGCGGGTCACCTCGGCGACGGTCGGCTGCAGCCACAGCACCCCGCCGGGGCGCCCCTGGTAGATGACGATCTGCTGTCCTCGCAGCCCCACGTAGTAGGCGGAACGGGCGTACCAGACGACCCCGCCGGCGCCGGCGCCGAGGACCAGAAGCAGGACCAGGACGAAGCCGACGACGCGCAGGTTGAGCGGGGAGGGGTGGCGCAGGCGGGACCTGGGCGCAGGCTTGCCACCCGCAGCTGGGGGAGCGGGCGTTGCCGGGGCGACGGCAGCGACCATCGCCGTCGGCTCGTCGGACGCGGCTGGGGGAGCGGGCGGTGCCGGGGCGGCGGCAGCGACCATCGCCGTCGGCTCCTCGGCCGCCGGCGGGTCGCCGGCGGCCTCCGCCAGCTCGCCTGGCGCGGCGGTCCCCTCGTCGTCGTCGACGTCGACGACCACCACCGTGATGTTGTCGTTGCCGCCGCGCCGCTTGGCCTCCTCCACCAGCTCCTTGGCCGCCTCGGCCGGATCGGCGAGGCGGCGCAGGACGGCCGAGATGACCTCGTCGCTCACCTCGCGGGGCAGCCCGTCGCTGCACAGCACGAAGCGGTCGCCGGGGTTGGCTTCTTCGACGAACAGGTCGACGGGAACGTCCGGTTCCACGCCGAGCGCCCGGGTCATGATGTTGCGCCGCGGGTGGATCTCCGCCTCCTCCTTGGAGATTCGCCCCTCGGCGACCATCTCGGCGACCAGGCTGTGATCGGAGGTCACCTGGCGGAGCTCGCCTTCGTGCAGCACGTAGGCGCGCGAGTCGCCGACGTTGGCCACCGCCAGCTGGCCGCCGTCCACCTGGGCGAGGGCGACCAGGGTGGTGCCCATGCCGCGCATCTCCGGGTTGGCCTCCGCCTCTTCCCACACCGCCCGGTTGGCGGCCCGCGCCGCTTCGACGAGGCCCTCAGGGGTGGGGTCCGTCGAGGCGGCGAAGGCCTCGCCGAGCGCCTCTATGGCGACGGCCGAGGCCACCTCGCCCGCCGCCGCCCCGCCCATCCCGTCGGCGACGGCGTAGAGGGGCGGCGCGACCAGGAACTGGTCCTGGTTGTTGGAGCGGACCAACCCCACGTCGGTCGCCGACCCGGCGCGCAGCACCGTCACGCCCGCACCTCCACCGTTGTCCGCCCGAACTGGATGCGGTCCCCTTTTCGGACGGCGACCGGGGCGGTCACCTTGTGGCTGTTGACAAAGGTGCCGTTGGTGGAGCCCAGGTCCTCGACGAACACCTTCCCGTCGCGGCGGAACAGCCTGGCGTGGAGTTGAGAGACGAAGCTGTCATCCTCCAAGTGGACGGCGCAGCCACCGGCCCGTCCCACCGTGACCTCGTCGCCGAGCGCGAATTCCGTCCCCTTTTTCCCGATCGGATCGAGGATAACGAGGCGCGCAGGTGCCCGGTCGCGGCGTGACCTGCGCGGGGGCGCCTCCTCCTGGGCGGGCGCCGGCGTGGCGGCGGCGCGGGGCTCGCGCATCTCCACCCATACCGCCCTGAGCACCCGGAGGAAGAACAGGTACAGGATCGCCAGGAAGACGTACTTGAGCAGGGTGAGGACCGGGTCGGGCACTGGCCGGCGGCGGTTACCCTCGCTCGAACCCGATGGTCGTCGCCCCCACGCTGATCCTGTCCCCCGGGCGCAGGACGCGCGAGCCGACGACGGGCATGCCGTTGACGCGGGTCCCGTTGGTCGAGCCGAGGTCGTCGATCGCCCACGCCGGGGGCACTTCCCCGGTGGGGCGGATCTCGGCGTGGCGGCGGCTCACGTTCGGGTCGGCGAGCACGATGTCGCACTCGGGGAGACGGCCGATGAGCACTGGGCGGTTGCCGAGGACCCGTTCGGTGCCGTCGGGCAGCAGCAGACGGGTCCGCAGGTCCTCCTCGTGGCGGCGCATCTCGCCGATCACCTCGACCATGCCCGGGGCGAGGTGATCGTCGGTCTCCATCGTGATGCTCACCGGGCCGAGGAACTGGTAGCGTTCCACCTCGGCGTGGTCCTTGGCGACGGCGACGAGCTCCTCGACCAGCTCGTCCTCGATCGCCGCGAAACGGGCGCGGTCGGAGGGGGAGAGCACGACGACGAACTCGTTGGGCGCGAGCGTCCCCCGGGGGGCCATGGTGCGGCGCAGGTCCATCTCCCTGGTCAGCCGGCGGCCGATCTCCACGGGCTGCAACCCGCCCCTGAAGGCGCGGGCGAAGACCCCTTCGACCATGCGCTCCAGGCGCCGCTCGAACTGTTGTAGACCCATGGGCAATGAGAGCGTACCCTTGCCGGGGCGTTCTCAGTCGGCATGGGCCGCGCGCGCCCGATATGCTCGCGTTCCCACTCGGGCGAGTGGCGGAATTGGCAGACGCGCAGGATTCAGGTTCCTGTGTCCGAAAGGATGTGGGGGTTCAAGTCCCCCCTCGCCCACTTCGAGCCGGACTAGGGTCCGGATCGGCGGGTGCGCGAGGCGGGCGTGCGAGGCGGCCGGGCGTTGTTGGAGCGCTGGGTGAGTGGGTGGCTGGGTGGCTGGGGGGCAGGGGCTAGGGGGCCTTGTGGGCTGGATCTCGGTCGGCGGTCCCGGTTGCCGTTTTCGGCGGTCCTCGGGTCCCGGTCCCCGGTTGGGGTGGTGTCGGCTCCCGCTTCGGGAGGTGTCGGCCCCCGGTGCCGGCGATCTTCGGGTCTCGGTCTCCGGTCCCGGTGCCGGCGGTCTTCGGGTCTCGGTCTCCGGTCCCGGTGCCGGCGGTGCCGGTTCCGGCGTTGGGGGCGCAGCTAGTCCCCTCCTCATGACGTGTCACGAATCCCGTTTTGTGAACGAAACGCGAGTTACTGACGCTATTTGCACATAAATCGGGTTTCGTTCACAAATCGGGATTCGATTCGACCTCGCTGGCGGCCCAAGGGGTGGAGCCAGCGGACAAAACGGGGTCGGGCCGCCGGGGCCGCGGGGAAGGGCTACGGGCCCGGGCCACGGGAAAGGGCTATGGGGGAGGGCGGTGGGAAAGGGCTACAGCCCGGGGCTACAGGAAGGGGCCACGGGTCGGGCGATGGGAAGGGCGACGGACGGGCCGCTCCGCGTCCCGAGCGCCCTGTCCCTGGATTTTCGAAGCTCCGGCCGGCTGGCGATATCCTGTCGGGGCGGCGATGGATCCCGCCGGGCCGAAGCGGCGAACCGCTGGTCGGGGCTCCCCGAACGGCTGATGGGTCCTCCGAACAGTGAGGACACCAGTGACCCCAGCCGCATCCGAGGACAACCCCGGCCCGGACGAGCACCGGCACCACCACCCCCGGAGCGCCGCAGGTGGCCGGCCCGAACCCCGAACAGATGGCGCGCTCGGGCGTTCTATTGGCGCCGCGTCCGGATGGGCTCTTGGCCGCCATCCGGAGGCCGCCTGTGGCTGTGGGACGGACCCAGCTCCAAACGGCGGGAACGAACCAACAACCGAAAGCCCACGAACCACCAGCAACCGACCAGACCTCCTCGACCCTGACCCGGTCCCCGCCGTGCGCCCTCCGCAAAGCCGGCGGCGTTTCTCAAAGAGCGAGCGCCAGCCGCAAAGCCAGCGACGTTTCTCAAAGAGCGGGCGCCGTCTCCCGCCAACCTGGCCCCGCCCGGGTGTCCTCGCCGCGGTGGCGGCCGGGGGAGTGCTCGGCGCCGCCGCCCGCTACGAGATGAGCACGGCGCTCGCCACTGCCCCGGGGAGCTTCCCGCTCGCCACCTTCGCGATCAACGTCAGCGGCAGCCTTGTCCTGGGCGCCCTGCTCGCCGTGGTGATCGAGCGGTGGCGGCCGAGCGAGTACCTCCGGCCGTTTTTCGCCACCGGCTTCCTCGGCGCCTATACCACCTGGTCCACTTTCATGGTGGACACTGATGACCTGTTGAAGACGGGGCATGCCGCCATAGCCGCCGGGTACGTCGCAGCCAGCCTCGCCGCCGGCCTGGCTGCTGTCTACGTGGGAGTGGCGGCGGTCCGGGCGTGGCGGCCTGGCTTCGTCCGCCGCATCCGCAGGGGGGCGCGTTGAAACCCCCCCGCGCCGGGACCGGCGCCACCGAGGTTCTCGCCGAGACCAGCGCCGCCGGCGTGCCGGATGCCCCCCTCCCGGCCGAGCGGCTGACCATCTACCTCGAGCGGGCCTCGCATCTCGAGCGGGCATCCCACGTCGAGCGGGCTTCGCATCTCGAGCGCGCCTCCCACGTCGAGCGGGCCTCGCATCTCGAGCGCGCCTCCCACGTCGAGCGGGCTTCGCATCTCGAGCGGGCATCCGGCTACGTCGAGCTGGTCGAACGAGCCCGCCGGTGCGGCATGGCCGGGGCGACCGTCGTGCAGGGTGTGGAGGGCTTCGGCGGGTCCGCCCGGCTGCGCCGGCGCCGCCCCCTCGCCGTCGAAAACGATGCCCCGCTCGTCATCACCCTCGTCGACACCGCCGGCAAGATCGACGCCTTCCTGGCCGAGGTCGAACCCCTCCTGCGCCGAGCGGTCGCTTTTCGCCGGCCGGTAGAGGTGGTCGCCCGCCGGCCCGCCGGGGGGCCTCCCGAACCGTGATCACCCTGCTCGAGGTCGGTGCCGGCGGACTGATCGGCGCCCCGGCGCGTCTCCTCGTCGACCAGGCGGTCAGCTCCCGGACCAGGGGCATCTTCCCCTGGGGAACCTACGTGGTCAACGCCACCGGGGCGTTCCTGCTCGGCCTGCTCAGCGGCCTGGCCGCCTACCACGGGCTCGACCGCGGCGCCTCGGCGCTGCTCGGGGTCGGTTTCTGCGGGGCGTACACCACTTTTTCA
>DATGKR010000184.1:0-33267 GCA_035294565.1 Acidimicrobiales bacterium
CCCCACCAACACACGCCCCCACCCACACACGCCCCCACCCACACACGCCCCGGCACACCAAGCCGGCCCCAGCACCCAAGAAAGCCCCCCGGCAACCCCGCCCCCGCCGGGGGACAGGGGGACTGAGCTGAAGCTGTCGCAGAACCCACGGGAGGAGAAGGGGGCGGCTCGTCTTCGACAGGCCCGGTCTGCGCTCGGGCCTGTCGGACTTCACGAGCCGCCGCCTTCTCCCACCCGGAAATAGCTTCCGAGAGCAACCGGGCCGGCCCGATTCCGGTGGGTGGGACGTCGGCCGCAGGACTGGCGGCATCGACCGGAAAACTTGTGTAGGCCGAAGGTAGAACGGGCTCCCGGCCCTCGAAGGGGCCGCGGGGGGAAGTCGCCGGGAGGTGAACAACGTGGACGCGTTCATCGGCTACACCATCGCGGGCATCGCCACCGGCGCGATCTACGCCATCGCGGCCACCGGCCTCGTGGTCACCTACACCACCTCCGGGGTGTTCAACTTCGCCCACGGCGCCACCGGCATGCTGATGGCCTTCCTCTACTGGCAGCTTCGCGTCCACGAGCACTGGTCGGGTCCCGCCGCGCTCGTGGCCGTCCTGGTCGTCGCCGCCCCGCTGTACGGGATCCTCACCGAGAGGGTGCTCATCCGTCCCCTCGACCCGAGCGACACGGGCAGCACCCTGGTGGTGACGATCGGGCTCTTGGTCATGTCCCTCGGCGTCGCCTACACGGTGTGGCCGGTCAGCGTCGACCGCGTCCTGCTCCCCTTCTTCGGCACCGGGGCCTTCGTCACCATCTTCGGCAACCGCATCCCCTACCAGGAGCTGATCACCATCGGGCTGGCCCTGGCCGTGGCCGTGGGGCTCAGGTTCCTCTTCTTCCAGACGCGTACCGGCGTCGCCATGCGCGGCGTCGTCGACGACCGGCCGTTGATGGCGCTCAACGGGGGGCGGCCCAGCCGTCTGAGCGCCCTCTCCTGGGCGATCGGCGCGTCCCTGGCGGGCATAGCCGGCATCCTGCAGTCCGGGCAGGCCGGCGGCCTGCAGGTCCTCGACCTCACCTTCCTCGTGGTCAACGCCTACGCCGCCGCCCTGCTCGGCCGCCTGAAGAGCCTGCCGCTCACCTTCGCCGGGGCCATCGCGCTCGGGCTGCTCACCCAGTACGTCACCGGCTACATCACCCTCAGCGGCTACCTGTCCAACCTCAAGCCGGTGCTGCCCACGCTGTTCCTCTTCGCCATCCTGCTCGTCCTGCCCCCCGTCCGCCTCCGCGCCGGCAGCGCCCGGGTCACCCCGGCGCTGCGGGTACCAGGGCTGACCCGAAGCGTTCTGAGCGCCGGTGCCTTCCTCGCCGCGGTTGCCATAGGCGAGCAGTTCCTGCACGGAAGCGTGACCATCGGCCAGTTGAGCGAGGGCGTGGCGGTGGGGATCGTCGGTTTGTCGGTCGTCCTGCTCACCGGCTACGGCGGCCAGATATCCCTTGCCCAGTACGCCTTCATGGGCTTCGGGGCCTGGCTGTTCGGGGCGCTGTCCCCCGGCGGGAGCATCCTCGGTCTCCTCGGCGTGGCCGCCCTGTCGGCGCTCCTCGGGGCGATCGTCGCCCTGCCCACCCTGCGCCTCCGCGGCCTGTACCTGGCGCTGTCCACGCTGGCCTTCGCCGAGCTCGCGTACTTCCTCTTCTTCTCCCAGACGTCGGTCATGGGGGCGACGGACCGCACGGTTCCCCGGGTCCACCTCGGCTTCGTGTCCCTGGCCGGCGCCAAGGCGGAGCTGTTCTTCGAGTGCGCCGTCTTCGCCGTCTTCGCCGTCGGGCTGCTGGCCGTGCGCCGCGGATCCATCGGACGCCTGCTGATGGCGACCAGGGACTCCTCGGCGGCGTGCGCCACCCTGGGAGGCAACCTGAACCTCGTCAAGCTGCTCCTCTTCGCCGCCTCGTCCGCCATCGCCGGGGTGGGCGGGGCGCTGTGGGGCGGGGTCGAGCGGGAGGTGACCAGCCTCAACTTCGAGTACCAGCTGGGCCTGTCGCTGGTGCTCATCGTCTACATCTGGGGCGTCGCCTCGCCGTCCGGGGCGCTGCTCGGCGGCCTGGCGCTGAGCTGGCTGTTCCCCCTCGTCGCCGGCCACCTCTCGTACCGGTGGTCGCAGGTGGGCCTGATCCTCACCGGGTTCGGGGCGATGAGCATCGGGCGCAACCCCAACGGCGCCATCGGCCAAATTTCCGAACGCTGGGAGCGGCTCCGCTCGGCGCGCCCGGAACTGCGCCCGCCCCGGTTCCGGCCGGCCGCAGCCCCCCGAGCACCGGGTCCTGCAGAAGGAGGGGAGGTGCCGACCCTTGTCACTGCTTCAGACCGATGACGTGGCGGTCCGCTTCGGAGGGGTGATGGCCCTCGCCGGCGTGACCCTCCAAGCGCGGGCCGGCGTGGTCACCGGGCTCATCGGTCCGAACGGGGCTGGCAAGACCACCTTGTTCAACGTGGTCAGCGGCCTGCAGGCGCCGACACGCGGGAAGGTGTTCCTCGACGGCAAAGACGTGACGAGAAAACCGGTGCACCACCGCGCCCGGCTCGGGCTGGCACGCACCTTCCAGCGCCTCGAGATCTTCGGGTCGCTCTCCGTACGCGACAACGTCAGGGTCGCCTGTGAGATCCGCCGCCGCTACACCCGCACCCGCCGCGACGCCGACGAGGTCACCCGCTCGCTCCTCGAGCTCACCGGGATCGCCCACCTCGCCGACCAGCGGGCCGACACGCTCTCCACCGGCCAGGCGCGCCTGACGGAGCTGGCCAGGGCCCTCGCCACCGAGCCTCGCCTGCTTCTCCTCGACGAGCCCGGCTCGGGGCTCGACTCGGCGGAGTCGGAGGAGTTCGGACAGATCCTCGTCGACCTGGCCGCTGAAGGGCTCGGCATCTTGATGGTCGAACACGACATGGAGCTAGTCATGAGAGTGTGCGGCCACATATACGTGCTCGACTTCGGGGAGCTGATCGCCGAGGGGCCTCCGGAGGCGATCCGCGCCGACAAGCGAGTGCAGGCCGCCTACCTGGGCGACGAGGAGCTCCAGGCGGCCGGGCGATGACCCTCACGGCCACGCGAGCGGCGGCCCTGGAGCTGATCGAGCTTCGGGCCTCCTACGGCAGGATCGAGGTGGTCCACGGCGTGAACCTGACGGTGCCCGCTGGCAGCATCGTCGCCGTCCTCGGCCCCAACGGCGCCGGCAAGACGACCACTCTCAAGGTTGTGGACGGTCGCCACCGGGCGGCCTCCGGCTGCGTGCACATAGCCGGCCACCACATGAACGACGCTTCCGCCGACAGCCTCGCCCGAGCAGGCGTGTGCTCCATACCCGAGGGGAGGGGGATCTTCCCGAACCTCACCGTCGCCGAGAACCTCTGGCTGATGACCCAGGCGAGCCCCGAGCTCAGCTTCCGCGAGGTGCAGGAGAGGGCCTACACCCGCTTCCCGATACTCGGCCAGCGGCGCAAGCAGCTCGCCGGGACGCTGTCGGGCGGCCAGCAGCAGATGCTGGCCATGTCCAGGGCCGTGGTCGGCGACCCGGCGCTGCTGCTCGTCGACGAGCTGTCGATGGGGCTGGCCCCGCTGGTCGTCCGGGAGCTCTACGAGGTGCTGGGCCAGCTTTCCGGCGAAGGCATGTCGGTTCTGCTCGTCGAGCAGTTCGCCCGCACAGCCCTGGCCATCGCCGACTTCGCCGCCGTCATGGTCCACGGCGAGATCATCGCCGTCGGCCAGCCCGCCGACCTCGACGACGCCGTCGCGTCGGCCTACATGGGGTCCTCCCGATGACCAGGACGGTCGTTCGGGTGGCCGCGGCCGCCGCGGTCGGACTCGTGGCCCTCCTCGCAGGCGGGCCCGCGCGGGCCGGCAGCCCAGCCCCCCCGGCGCTCGGCGGCTACAACGTCAGCGCCGACGGCAACGCCGTCGACATCCTCGTCGACAACGCCACCGGCCTCGCCGGTGTGCACCCCCTGAGCGAAGCCGACTTCCCAGAAGCCGAGTCCACCTTCGAGACCGGACCGTTCGGGTCGGGCCTGGCCACGGTGTTCTGGCCCGGGGGTCCCGCCGCCGACTTCAGCGCGCTCGCCCCCGAGGTGGGCTTCCCGCCGTCGTCCGAGCCTCTCTACTCCAAGCTCTACGACCCGGTGCGGGCCAGCGCTGAGTACCCCGCCGGGCCGGACAGCTCCAGCTACCCGCCGGGCGGCCCACCCGACGCGTTCGTGATGCACGCCCAAGCCGGTCCGACCGGGGTCACCTCGACCGCCGCACTCGTCGACCAGCAGTCGACCGCCTCGATACTCGCGTTCACCGAGGCGAAGGGGACCAGCTCGGCAGACGCGACCACCCAGGCGGTTGCCACCTCGTCGAGCGCGCTGGCCGGCGTCAAGCTGTTGGGGGGTCTGATCGACATCGGCTCGATCACCAGCACCGCCAAAGCGTCGAGCGACGGCTCCGACCCGCCCACCGGCTCCGCAGCGACGCACATCAGCGGGGTGACCGTCCTCGGCCAGCCGGCCAGCATCGGCTCGGACGGCCTGACCCTCCCCGACTTCGCCTCCAGCCTCGGCCCGGTCGTCGGCCCGATCGTCCAGAACGCGATCAGCCAGACGATCAGCGGGCTCGGCCTGACCGTCACCGAGTTCCCCTCGACGGTCGGTGCCGACGGGGAGGCCTACGACGCGACGTCCGGCGGGGTGTCGATCAGGATCGTGCCGCCCTCCTCGGCTGCGCCGCTGCTGGAGCAGGCCGGAGAGCAGCTGGCGCCGTTCTTCCCTGCCCAGGCGGCCATCGTCCCCACCCTCCCCGGGATCCTCCAGGGCATGACGATGACGATAACGCTGGGCCGCGCCACGGCTTCGAGCGACGCGTCGCCGCCGTTCAGCTTCGCCTTCAACCCCTCGGGCACCCCCGCCGCCGGCTCGGGGGGGACGACCGGAACCGCCGCCTCGGCGCCCTCCTCGGCCCCACCGGCCGGGGGCGGGGCCTCCCCCGGCGTCTCGCTGCCAGTGGCGGCCGGCGCCTCCACGCCCCTCGCGACGTCGACCGGAACGGCCGGGGGTGTCGGCCCAGCGGTCCTGGTCTCCTTCAGTCCCCTGGGGGCGACCGCTGTCGCCCTCGGCGTCGCCGTCGCCGCGCTGGTCGGCTACGCCCTGTTCCGTTTCGCCCGGCTGGCCCTCGCCAGAGACGCGACATCCGCGTGCCCGATAGCACAACAGGAAGGCCCATGACAGCCACATCAACCGCCGGCGATCCGCCCGTCCGCCCGGCCCCCGACCGGCACTCGGCTCTGTCGGTGGCCGTCGCCCGCATAAGGACGGGCGGCGGCCAGGCGCTCCCCGTGGAGCAGATCCTCCTCGCGGCCGGCGCCGTGCTCATACCCCTCGGCCTGGTGCTCGTCCTGCTCGGCTGGGACGGTGCCGCCCACAATGGCCGGCCCTATTCGCAGATGAGCTACCTGATCTCCGGTGGCCTGCTCGGCCTGGGGCTGACCGCGGTCGGCTGCTTCATGTACTTCGGCTACTGGCTCAGCCGCCTGCTCGGCGAGTCCCGCCGCCAGGCCGACGCCGCGCAGCAGTCCCTCCGCCGGATCGAGGAGCTCCTGGAGGCGTCGCTCGCCTCCGGCACCGCCATGCTGGTGGGGCCAACGGCTGTGGGGCGCAACGGCAGCGCCCGCGGGTCGCGACGACGGGCGGCGTCACCCGGCGAGCCGACGGGCGAGGTTCCCGTCCCGTTGCTGCTGGCCACTCCGAAAGGCACCCTCCTTCACCGCCGGGACTGCCCGGTGGTGGCCAAACGTGAGGACGTCCGCCGCGTGCCGGCGGGCACCGAGGGATACCGGTACTGCACCATGTGCGGCGCCTCAGGAGTTTTCGCGTGACCAGGATCGTCCGGAAAAAGTGGCGGGCCTCGATGGCCGCGGCCGGGGCTCTCACGCTCTTGCTCACCGGCTGCGGGGCGCGCCTGACCGCCGCCCAGGAAGCGGCGCTCAACGGTGCTGCAGGCTCGGCCGGCGGCGGGGGTGCCAGCGGGGGGCAGCTGCAGGCCGCCGGCAGCGGGGGCTCCACCCAGGCGGCGTCGTCGAACACCGTGCCGGGGTTGGCGGCGGCCTCCGGCGGCGCCGAGAGCGGTCAGGCGTCCACATCCGCCAAGACGGGGACGGCCGCGTCCTCGTCGGGAGGCGGCGGGTCCTCGGGCGCTTCGACGGTCGCCCCTGCCGACGACCCCCTGGCCGGGCCAAACGGAAAGCTCTGCCCCGCCGGGGCGCCCAGCTCCGACCCGGGCGTGACCGCCAAGACCATCACCGTCGGCAACATCGCCACGATCAACGGACCCGTCCCCGGCCTCTTCGCCGGAGCCCGCTACGGCGCCGAGGCGGTGGCCGCCTACATCAACTCGATGGGCGGGCTGTGCGGCCGCCAGCTGGTCGTCGACTCCGCCGACGACCAGTTCGATCAGGCGACCGACCAGAACGAAGCTTCGAGCATGGCGAGCCAGGTGCTCGCCTTCATGGGCTCCTTCTCCTTGCAGGACGCCGGCATACCCGCCGGGGCCCCCAACGTGCCCGACATCGGCGAGGCGCTGTCCTCGCAGCGTTTCGACTCCCCCATGAACTTCTCCCCCTCCCCGGAGGCTCCCGGCTACCAGACGAGCGCCTACCAGTGGTTCATCCAGAGCCCCGTCTACCACGAGGCCACCCAGCACATGGCCCTGCTCGTGGAGAACACTCCGCAGACGGCGCAGACCGGAACGTGGGAGGAGTCGGCGCTCCAATCAGTCGGTTTCAAGTTCATCTTCGTCGACAAGACCCTCCAGCCGACCGACCCCACCTTCAACGGGGACGTGCAGAAGATGAAGGCGGCAGGCGTGCAGGGCGTGATCTTCCAGGCGACAGGCCAGATCACCGGCCAGCTCGCCAACGCCATGTACCAGGCCGGGATGAAGATCGTCCTCGGCAACTACTCTCCCGCCGCCTACGACCCCGCTTACCTGCAGAACGCCGGACCGGGCGCCGCCGGGACGATCCTCTCTCAGTCGATGGCCCTCTACGACGGCCAGGACGCCAACCAGGTCCCGATGGTCGCCACCCTCGACCAGTGGTACGCGAGGGTGGACCCCGGCCAGGTGCCCGACGTGTACGCCGTCTACTCGTGGCTCGCCGGGCTTCTACTGGCCCAGGCGATCAACACGACCGGCGCCCCGACTAGGGCGAACATAGTGGCGGGCATCAAGCAGATCGGACAGTTCAACGGCGACGGCCTCGTCGCCCCCGGTGACCCGGCCACCAAGACGCCTCCCACCTGCTTCGTGCTGATAGACGTGAAGAACGGCCAGTTCGTCCGCGACCCCGCCACGCCCACCGGCTTCAAGTGCTCGCCGGCCGGCTACTACCACGCCTGAATCCGAGTCCGAGCCGCCCCCACGACTAGCCTGCCGCGTGTGACCGCGACGGATAACGCACCCGCACGGCAACGCTGGCGTGCCCAGTGGGCCGAGCTCTACAGCGAAGTCGTCACCTCCGGCCTGTGCACGGGCTGCGCCGGCTGCATCGTGTCCTGCCCCTACGACGTGCTCGGCTACGACGACAAGGACGGCGTCTACCGGCCGTACCACCTCGACGACGAGCTCGGGCCCGGCGACTGCGTCCACGGCCAGAAGGGCTGCACGAACTGCACCCGCGCATGTCCCCGGTTCCGGGACTGGGAGCCGGAGATCGACGCCACCCTGTTCGGACGCACCCGGGAGCCTGGCGAGCTCGCCGGCGTCGCCAAGGACGTTCTCCTCGCGCGGGCCACCGACCCCCAAGTTCACTCGGCCGGCCAGGACGGCGGGCTCGTGTCGGCGATCCTGCTGTGGTGCTTGGACAACGACCGCATCGACGCCGCCCTGGTGTCCGCCCTCGAAGGCGACGGGAGCACGTGGAAGGCGGTCCCGGCGCTCGCCCGCACCCGGGAGGAGGTCCTCGCCACCGCCGGGTCGCGCTACACCTACTCGGCGAACACGCTCGCCTACGCCGAGGCGATCGCCGCCGGCTACGAGCGCCTGGCGTTGGTCGGCATGAGCTGCCAGGCGTCGGTGCCCGGCGTCATGCGGGCCCGCAAGGCGGGCAAGCCGGCCCGTCGGCTGGCCCTGTCGATCGGCCTGCTCTGCTCGAAAACCTTCGACGACGCCATATTCGACGAGCTGCTGGAGGCCAAGTACGGGCTGCGCCGGGCGGAGATAGCCAAGATGAACATCAAAGGCGTGCTGCAGATCTGGATGCGCGACGGGTCCTACCACGAAGTGCCGCTCAAGGAGTGCCACCACTGGACCCGCGAGGGCTGCAAGCTCTGCCCCGATTTCGCCGCCGAGCACGCCGACATCTCCACAGGGGGGATCGGCGCCTTCAACGACTGGACGCTCACCCTCGTCCGTACCGACCTCGGACGGGAGGTCGTCTCGGGCATGGCCGCCGACGGGGTGATCGAGACCCGCCCAGCCGACGACGACCCGGGCGCGGTGGCCCTGCTTCGAAAGCTGTCCGCCGTCTCCCGCCGGCGCTGGCCCGAACAGGCCGTCGCGGCGCCCCGCCTCGGGCTCTCGCCGCGGCCCACCTAACCCGCCGCGGCCCGCCCTCCCAGACCGGCGTCGGGACCCGCCAGCTTGCGATGGTCCCACGAGACGGTCTTCTGCACGTCCACGGTGACGAGGAGGCGGTTGTGCATCATCGCCTCGACCGCGGCGCGCTGCGACTCGTCGTAGGGGCCCACGTAGCGCTCCCACATGGACACGCCGAACCTCCACACGGAGTCGGGGTCCTCGATTATGCGGGCCCTCCCGACGATCTCCACGCCCCGCAGCTGGTCGTAGGACTCGCCGGCTTCGACCAGGAAAGTGAGCCGCGGGTCGCGGCGGAGGTTCTGGACCTTCTGCGATTTGCGCTTCGTCTCGACGCAGATCACCCCGTCGAGGAAGCCGTACCACATGGCGACAGCGTGTATCGATCCGTCGGGGTGCATCGAGCACATGGTGGCGGTCCGCTCCTCGTGGAGGAAGCGGTCCACCTCCTCGGGGCTCATCTTGATCTCCGCCCTGCGGTTGACGCCCACAGCCGACCCCGCTACCGGCCCGCCCGCCTCTGCCAGCGGGTGGCTTTGAGCATCTTCTTGTGCTTCTTCTTGCGCATGCGCTTCCTGCGCTTCTTGATCAGCGAGCCCACGGGGGTAGCAGGCTAACCCGCCGCCGCGCCGGGCGGCCAACCCGAGGGAACGGTTCGCACGACCACCCGCCCCGCGCCGGGGTGCTCGCCCTCGACGAACCACGTCGACCCGCTGCCCGCCAGGCGGGGCACCAGCCCCGTGGCCTCCCCGAGCAGGTCCCTCCAGCGGACGAGGCGGGGCTCGACGGCGAGGGCGGCCGGCTCGAGGTCGTTGCCGTTGTCGCCGACCGGCCCCCCGAGGTCGTCCCAAGCCCGGTAGACCGCCGGCGTGGAAACGTGCAGGCGGGGCACGACCAGCGTGTAGGCCGCCGGGCGGAACGGCAGCGGCTCGACCACCTCCCCCGCCCCGCCGACCCTCGCCCTGCCGCCCGCGACGCAGAACGGCACGTCCGAGCCGAGCGACGCGGCGATACCCGGGTCGGAGCAGCCCGCCCACCGCAGCACCGCTGCCGCGTCCGCTGATCCTCCGCCGAGGCCGGCTCCGGCCGGTATGCGCTTCTCCAGACGCACCCGTGCCGACCGGCCGACCGCCTGCAGGGCCCGGCGGACCAGGTTGGCGGGGCCGGCGGGCACCCCGCCCGCCTCGGGGCCGGCGACCTCCAGCCCGTCGCCTGCCTCGAAGCTGACGACGTCGGCCAGGTCGACGCTCACCATCTCGGCTTCGAGCAGGTGGTACCCGTCGGGGCGCACGCCGGTGACCCGCAGGGACAGGGTCAGCTTCGCCGGTGCCGCCAGCTCGGCGGCCTCCCCCCTCACCGCCGGGCCCAGGCCGGGTCGGCGGCGGCCAAGGCCAAGCGTCCCCATGCGCACACGCCGAGGTCCTCGGCGCGGCCCTCGGGGTCCACGCCGGCCCGGGCGAAGGCGTCGGGGCTGACAAGGCCCCCCAGCGAGCGCCGGAGCATCTTGCGCCGGCCGGCGAAGCCGGCGCGCACCAGGCCGAACAGCGCCTCGGGCGTCACGCCGGCGACCGCCGGCTCGGCGCGCCGCTCGAGCGAGACGAGCACCGACTCCACGTGCGGCCGCGGCCAGAACACCGTGGCGGGCACCCGGCCCACGACCTTGGCGCGCGCCCAGTAGGCGACCTTGACCGACACCGCCCCGTAGGCGGGGGACCCCTCGGCGGCGCAGAGACGCTCCCCGACCTCCCGCTGCACCATGACCGTCATCCGGGCCACGGCAGGCACCGAGTCGAGAAGGCCGGCGACGAGCGGCGTGGCTATGTTGTAGGGCAGGTTGGAGACCAGCGCCCAGCGGTCGGAGCCGGCGAGCAGCGACGCCCAGTCGGCGCGCAGGGCGTCGCAGTGCACGACCCGCACGCAGCCGGTGCCGCCCAGCACCTCCTCGAGGATGGGCAGGAGGCGGCCGTCGGCCTCCACCGCGGTGACGGCCGCCCCCCTCTCGGCGAGGGCGAGGGTCAACGAGCCGGCCCCTGGGCCCACCTCGAGCACGTGGTCATCCGGCCCGACGCCGGCTACGCGGGCGACGCGCCGAACGGTGTTCGGGTCGACCACGAAGTTCTGCCCGAGGGCGCGGCTCGGCCTGACGCCGTGGCGGCCGAGCAGGGCGACCAGCTGCGGGGCGCTCGAGATCACCGGAGCCGGAAGACCAGCTCGGCGTTCGCCCACGTCGCCTCCTCGACCTCCTCCGGCGCTTCGCCTCGGATCGAGGCCACCGCTGCGCCGACCAGGGGCACCCATTCCGGCCGGTTCGGCTCACCCCGGTGGGGCACCGGGGCCAGGTAGGGGGTGTCGGTTTCGACCAGGAGCCTGTCGGGCGGGCACAGCGACGCCGACTCGCGCACCGGCGCGGCGTTCTTGAACGTGACGATGCCGCTGAACGACAGGTAGGCGCCCAGGTCCAGCGCCCGCCGCGCCTCCGGCGGGCCGCCGGTGAAGCAGTGGAACACCAGGCGGTCAGGCGGGTCCTCGGCGAGGAGGCCGAAGGTGTCCTCCCAGGCGTCACGGCTGTGGACCACGAGGGCAAGGTCGAGGGAACGGGCCAACTCGACCTGCTCGGCGAACACGGCGAGCTGCGCTTCGCGCGGCGAATGCTCGTAGTAGTAGTCGAGGCCGCACTCCCCGACGGCGACGACGAGCGGGTCGGGCGACCGCAGGAGCTCCACGATGCCGGCCGTCCCGGCCGACGCGTCGTGGGGGTGCAACCCGACGGTCGCGTAGATCCCCGCCGCGCTGTGGGCGAGGGCGATGGCGGCGGCCGAGGTGGCCGCGTCCGTGCCCACGTCCACCATCCTCGCCACCCCCGCGTCGAGGGCGGCGGGGAGGTGCGAGGCGTCGATGTGACAGTGGCTGTCGGTCCACACGGCGGTCAGCCGGCGAGCCGGGGGAACAGCGGCTCCCCCCGCGACACCGTCAACCCCCCCGGGTAGCCCCCCCAGGCGGCGGCGGCCGGCAGCCGTTGGTCCGCCACCCGCCCCGGGAGGCCGATCCTCCGCCATATCTCGTCCGACGCCCGCGTCAACGCCGGGCTGGCCAGCAGCGCCACGATGCGCAGCACCTCCAGGGCGTCCCCCAGGACTGCGTCCACCGACGGGCCGGGCTCGGCCTTCCACGGCTCGGCGGCCTCGAGGGCGGCGTTCGCCGCGTGCACCAGCCTCCACCCCGCCTCCAGCGCCTCGCTCGGTGCGATCCGCTCCCAGGCGCGCACGGCGTCGTCGACGGCCGAGGCGGCGGCGGCGGCGAGCGGCGACGCCGGCGACGGCGCCGGGCCGACCCCCCCGCACTTGCGTTCGACGACCGTCGCCACCCGCGACAGCAGGTTGCCGAGGTTGTTGGCGAGGTCGGCGTTGTAGCGCGCCACCATCCCCTCGTAGGAGAAGTCGCCGTCCGGGCCGAAGGCCTGGTCGCGCAGGAAGTGGTAGCGGTAGCCGTCCACCCCGAACGTGGCGACCAGCTCGGCGGGGGCGATCTGGTTCAGCGACGTCTTGGACATCTTCTCCCCGCCGACGAGCAGGAAGCCGTGGACCGCTATGCGCGCGGGCGGCTCTACGTCCGCGGCCATGAGCAGCGCCGGCCAGTACACGCAGTGGAACCGGAGGATGTCCTTGCCGATCAGGTGGTGCACAGCCGGCCACCAGGAGGCGAAGCGCTCCGGGTCGGTGCCGTAGCCGGCGGCGGTGGCGTAGTTGATCAGCGCGTCGTACCACACGTAGAACACGTGGCCGGGGTCCCAGGGGACGGGCACCCCCCAGGTGATCGACGTCCGGGAGATGGAGATGTCCCGCAGTCCTCCTTTGATCAGCCCGATCGCCTCGTTGCGCTTCGCCTCGGGGGTCACCGCCCCGGGGCGAGCGGAGTACCACTCGAGCAGGCGGTCGGTGAACTCGGACAGCTTGAAGAAGTAGTTCTCCTCCTCCAACCACTCGACCGGGGCGCGGTGTATCGGGCAGCGCCGCCCGTCGAGCAGGTCCTCCTCGTTGTAGTACGCCTCGCAGGAGACGCAGTAGAGGCCGGCGTAGGGTCGCAGCTCTATCCAGCCCCGGTCGTAGGCGGCCTGCATCAGCGCCTGCGTGGCCCGCCTGTGTCGATCCTCGGTGGTGCGGATGAAGTCGTCGTAGGAGATGTCGAGGAGCTCCCACACCTCGCGGTAGCGGGCGGACGTCCTGTCGGCCTGCTCGAGGGGGGTGAGCCCGTTGGCCTCGGCGGCTCGCTGGACCTTGAGCCCGTGCTCGTCGGTGCCGGTGAGGAAGAACACCTCCTCGCCGCAGAGGCGGTGCCAGCGGGCCAGCGCGTCTGCGGTGACCGTCGTGTAGGCGTGGCCTATGTGCGGGGCGTCGTTGACGTAGTAGATCGGTGTGGTGACGTAGAAGCGGTCCACGGTCCGCAGCAGTCTACGGGGGCTCCCCGTCCGCCCGGAGGGACAAGGCATACACGGTGCGCCTCGGCACCCCGAGCTCCGAGGCGATCTCGGTGACCGCCTCCCGCCTTCCCATCCCGGCGGCCAGCCTGGCCCGCAGAGCGCCGAGGATCTCCTCTTCGGAGGCGGCGGGTCGCTGGCGGCACCCCTCGACGAGCAGGACCCATTCGCCTCTCGGCTCGGTGCCGGCGACCCACAAGACCGCCTCCTCCACCGTTCCCCTCCACACCTCCTCGTGGAGTTTGGTGAGCTCCCGGGCGGCTACCAGGGCGCGCTCCGGTGCGCACACCGCGGCCAGGTCGCCGATGGTGGCCCCGACCCTTCCCGCGGCTTCGAACACGACCGACGTCACCGGGCTCTGTGCGATCTCCCCGATCGCCTGCTGCCTGGCGGCGCCTTTGCGGGGGAGGAAACCGAAGAACCGGAACTGCGATGCGGGCAGCCCCGACACGGCCAGGGCGGCGACCGCCGCCGACGGCCCGGGGACCACCTCCACGGCCAGGCCGGCGCCGGCGACGGCTCTCACCACCGCCGCCCCCGGGTCCGAGACGGTGGGCATCCCCGCGTCGCTCACCACCGCCGCTTTCATCCCGGCCGCCACGGCGGCGGCGACTTTGGCTGCGGCGTGCTCCTCGTTGTTGGCGTCGAGGCGGACAAGGCGGGGGGCGCCGATGCCGAGGGCGGACAGGAGCTTGCGCGTGCGGCGGGTGTCCTCGCAGTAGACGACGTCGGCCTCCGCGAGGACGCGCGCCATGCGCGAAGAGGCGTCTTCGAGGTTGCCGATCGGTGTCCCGACGACCGAGAGCCGGCCTGGGCCGCTCAAACCCGTCGGATCTCCAGGCGGTCTCCCACCTTCAGCCGCCAGCGCTCGAAGGACCCTTCGTTGGCCACCACGAGAGCGCCCCGGTACAGGCGCGGTCTGGCGACCCGCCCGGGTCCGATGCTGGCGATCCTGCGCACCTCGAGCCGTTCTTTGTCCCCTTCGCAGACGACGGCGCACCAGGCGAGGTCGAGGGCGACGGGTGCTGCCAGGGTGTGCACGACTCCCGGCCCGCGCAAAACCACCGCCCCCCGCAGGGAAACGGCCCAGCCGCGGCGTCGTTCCTCGAGGGCTGCGAGGACGTCGTCGTCGCGAAGCAGCCAGGACATCCTCAGACGTTGAATCGGATCTCGAGCACGTCGCCGTCGGCCACCTCGTAGTCCTTGCCCTCGACGCGGAGCTTGCCCGCCTCCTTGGCCCGCGCCCACGATCCGATCTCCAGGAGCTGGTCCCAGCGGATCACCTCGGCGCGGATGAACCCGCGTTGGAGGTCCGAGTGGATGACCCCTGCGCACTCGGGGGCCTTGGCGCCGGCCCGGAAGGTCCACGCCCGGCTCTCCTTGTCCCCGGTGGTGAAGAACGTGCGCCGACCGAGCAGGTGGTAGGCGGCCCTCGCCACCCTGGGGAGGGCGCCTTCACCCAGGCCGAGGCCTTCGAGCAGCTCGGCGCGCTCGCCGGCAGGCAGCTGGGCCGCTTCGGCCTCGAGCTTCACGCTGACGCCGAGCACGTCGCCGTGGCCGCCCAGCTCGTCGGCGACCGGCTTGACGAGGGTCTCGGCGTCTTCGAGCTGGTCCTCGCCGAGGTTGACCACGGCCAGGACCGGTTTGTTGGTGAGGAGGAAGAAGGGCCGCAGCAGGCCCCGCTCCTCGGCCCCGAGCGCCGAACGGTACAGCGGCACGCCGGCGTCGAGGTGCCCCTTGGCCGCCTCCAGGGCGTCCACCTCCCCTTTCAGGGACTTGTCCGCCTTGGCCGCCTTGCGCCTCTTCTCGATCTGGCTGTCGACGGTGGCGGCGTCGGCGAGGACGAGCTCCAGTTCGAGCACTCCCAGGTCTTCGAGGGGGTCTGTGCCGCCAGCCACGTTGGGATCGTCGAAAGCGCGCAGCACCAGGCAGACGGCGTCGGCCTCGCGGATCCCGGCGAGGAACCGGTTGCCCAGCCCCTCCCCCGTCGAGCTACCGGCGACCAAGCCGGCGATGTCGACGAGCTCGACCGTCGCGGGGACCACCTTGCGGCTGGCGCTCATCGCGGCGAGGCGCTCGAGCCGGCCGTCGGGGACCGTCGCCACTCCCACGGTCGTCTCGGTGGTCGAGAAGGGGTGGGCGGCGACCGTCGCCGACCCCCCGGTGAGGGCGTTGAACAGGCTCGACTTGCCCGAGTTGGGCAGCCCGACGATGCCCAGGCGTTCCATGCATCCGCAGGGTACCCGTGGGGGGCCGGGATCGGCCCAGCGGCACCCCGGAGAGGTTAGAGTCCCGGCCCGTGTCCAAACGAACCAGAAAGGCCCGCTTCCGGGCGCGCCGCAAGAAGGCAAACCACGGCCAGAAGCCCCGCCGGGGCCGTTAACCGTTGGTGGCGCCCGGCGCCGGGATCAGGTCGCCCAGAGGGGCGAGCGGGCGGGCCCCGAGGTGCCCTACGACCTCGGCGGCGACGAGCGCCCCGAGCCTGGCGCTGTCGCGCGGCCCGAGACCGCTGACCAGGCCATGGAGGTAGCCGGCGGCGAAGCTGTCACCGGCCCCGGTCGTGTCGACAACCGCAGGCGTCGGGGCGGCCGGCACGTGGTGCACCTCCCCGCCGGAGGCGACGACGCACCCGGCCGCTCCCCGGGTGACCACCACCGAGGGGCAGTGGCCGCCGAGCGCGCTGAGCGCCGATTCGACGTCGCGGCTCCCCGACAAGAGCAGTGCTTCCGCCTCGTTGGCGAAGAGCAGATCCACCTGGTCGAGGAGGATGCGCATGTCGCCCAGCACCACCGCCGCCCAGCCCGGGTCGGACGCGGAGAAGGCGACCAGCGTGCCGGCTTGCCGGGCGAGCGACACGGCCGCGTCCACGGCCGCGCCCGTCGGCTGCTTGCCGTAGAGGTAACCCTCCACGTAGAGCACCTGGGCGGAGCGCACGGCTTCGGCGGGGACCTCGGAGGGCGAGAGAGTCGCTCCGACCCCCAGGTCGGTGCACATGGTGCGCTCGCCGTCGGGAGTGACCAGCACGAGCGACCTGCCGGTGCTGCCCCCGCCGGCGGCCGGGCAGTCGAAGCGGACCCCCGCGGCGCGCAGGTCGTGGGCGAACACGCCCCCGAGCGTGTCGGACGCGACCTTCCCCACGAAGCGGCAGGGCGTGCCGAGCGACGCCAGGCAGGCGGCGGTGTTCGCCGCCGAGCCCCCCGAAGCCTCGGTGGCGGGGCCGAGGGCAGCGTAGATCCGCTCTGCGTCGGTCCCTTCGACCAGGGTCATCGTCCCCTTCGTGAGGCCCAGCTCCCGAAGCAGCCGGTCCGGGCTGGGGGCGAGCACGTCCACGACGGCGTGGCCCATCGCCACGACAGCCTCGCCCGCCGACACTTCGGATCCGGGGGCTTTCTGCGCTGGCGGGACCTGGTCGGGATGCACGTTGATGAACGTAGCCGGCGCGCCCTCTATCTTGATGACGTTCCCGTTGGAACGAACAGAACAGGGAGGCCGTAGTGGAGAACAACGGTTACCGCCTGCCCCGCTACGCCAGGCCGCGCCGCTACGAGCTCGAGCTTCGCCCCGATCTCGGCTCTGCCACCTTCGACGGCACCGAGAACGTGCTCGTCGACGTCCTCGAGACGACCGACCGTCTCGTCCTCAACGCCGTCGACCTGGTGGTGTCGCACGTCGAGCTGGCCACGCCCGGCGGGGAGGTGCTGCGGCCGGAGGTCCGCCCCGACCCTTCCGAGCAGCAGCTCACCCTGGTGTTCCCGAAGCCCCTCGCCCCGGGCGACTCCCACCGGCTCACCCTCGAGTTCTCCGGGAGGCTCAGCGACCACCTCCGCGGCTTCTACCGCAGCACCTACCGCGACGAGTCCGGCGGCGAACGGGTCATTGCTACCACCCAGTTCGAGTCGACCGACGCTCGGCGAGCCTTCCCCTGCTGGGACGAGCCCGACTTCAAGGCGACGTTCCAGGTGACCATCGTGTGCGACCCGGAGCTGGCCGCCTTCTCCAACGCCCCCGTCGAGAGCCGCCACCCGCGCGACGACGGGCGCGTCGAGGTGCGATTCGCCGAGACGATAGCGATGTCCACCTATCTGGTGGCCTTCGTCGTCGGCCCTTTCGAGGCCACGGAGCCCGTGGTCGCGGCGGGTGTCCCGGTGAGGGTCGTCGCCACCCCCGCCAAGCTGCGCCTGGCGTCGTTCGCCGTGGAGGTCGCCGCGCACGCGATCGACTTCCTCGCCGGGTACTTCGGGATCCCCTACCCGGGCACCAAGCTGGACCACGTCGCGGTTCCCGACTTCTCCTTCGGCGCGATGGAGAACCTCGGTTGCGTCGTGTACCGGGAGAACCTCCTCCTGGTCGACCCGGAGACCGCCGCCCAGACCGAGCTGCAGCGCATCGCGACAGTCGTCGCCCACGAGACGGCGCACATGTGGTTCGGCGACCTGGTGACCATGCGCTGGTGGAACGGCATCTGGCTGAACGAGGCGTTCGCCACGTTCATGGAGCTGACCACCGCCGACGCCTACCGTCCCGAATGGCAGGTGTGGACCGCCTTCGGCGCTGGCAAGTCGGCGGCGATGGTCACCGACGCGCTGCGGTCCACCCGACCGGTCGAGTACCCGGTCGGCCGCCCCGAGGAGGCCGAGGCGATGTTCGACGTGCTCACCTACCAGAAGGGCGGATCGGTGCTGCGGATGATGGAGCAGTACCTGGGGGCCGACACGTTCAGGAAGGGGATCTCCCACTACCTCGCCACCCACGCCTACGGGAACACCGAGACCTCCGACCTGTGGGACGCCCTCGAGTCGGTGTCGGGGGAGCCGGTCGGGTCGATCATGGAGTCTTGGATCCACCAGGGCGGCTACCCGGTCGTGTCCGTCGAGCGGGGCGACTCGCCGGCGGCGGTCGTCCTCAGCCAGCGGCGTTTCGTCTACGACGGTCGGAGCTCAGCGGAACGGTGGGCGGTGCCCGTCAACCTGCGGGCCTCGGTCGGAGGGGAGGTGCACCGCGAGCGGGTGCTGCTCGGCGATCCGCTCGACACGGTGACCTTTCCCGGGCCGGTGGACTGGGTGGTGGTCAACGACGGCGCCTGGGGCTTCTACCGCACCCGCTACTCCCCCGAGTTGTGGCAGGCGCTGCGCGACGCCGGGCCGGCCGGGGTTCTCGACCCCCTCGAGCGTCTGGGGCTGGTCTCCGACGCCTGGGCGGCTGTCGTGTCGGCGGACGGGGATCTCGGTGACTGGGCCGACGTGGCGGCCACCGTGGCGGCCGACGCAGACCCCGACGTGTGGGGGGCTGTCCTCGGCGCTCTCGGCCTGCTCCACCTGATCTCCGCCGACCCAGACCCCCGCGGCGCCGAAGGCGGGGCTGCCGACCGCGGGGCGCTCGAAGGCTTCGCCCACCGGCTGGCCGCCCCCGTGTGGGAGCGGCTGGGGTGGGATCCGCCGGCCGGGGAGGACGAGCGCACCGCCGTGGCGCGAGGCCGCGTCCTGCTCGCCCTCGGGGAGATCGCCGGCGACCGGGCGGTGGCGGCGGAAGCCACCCGGCGTGTGCGCCTGCACCTGGCGGACAGCCGGGCGGGCGTCCTCGCTCCCGACGTGGTCGGCCCGGCGGCTCAGGTCGCTGTGGCCGCCGGGGACGCCGGCATATGGGAGGAGCTTCTCGACGCCTACAGACGCTCGGACAAACCCCAGGACAAGCTGCGCTACCTGTACTCCCTGGCGCACACCCCCGACCCCGGGCTGCGCCTGCGGACCCTCGAGCTGTCCGTCGGGGAGGAGGTCCGCGCCCAGGACGCCCCGTTCCTGGTCGCCGCGGTGCTCTCCCGACCCGGGCAGGCGCAGGCGTGGCGGTGGCTGGAGTCGAGATGGGAGGACCTCTCCTCCAGGCTGCCGACCAACCTGGTGCTGCGGGTGGTAGAGGCGGTGACCGCCTTCGTCGACGCCGGCCTCGCCACCGAGGTGCACCGCTTCTGCGAGACGCACGACACCGGCATCACCGAGCTGCGCCTGGCCCAGATCCTGGAGAGGATGGACCTCAACGTGGCGGTCGCTTCGCGGCTGCGAGGCACCCTGTCGGGCTCTCTCGGCTGACCTCCCCCTACCGGGCGCCGACGGCGGGTGCCGTCACTAGGTGGGACCGTCAGCCCCCGGCGCCAGCTTCTCGACCCGTGCCCTCACCTGCTCCAAACGCTCCGCGGCCTCGGCGTGGAGCCTCTCGGCGCGCTCGTACAGCTCGACGGCGTCCTCGATGCCGAGGTCGCCGGCCGCCAGGCGGGCGGTCGCGTCCTCCAGTTCGGCGACGATGTCCTCGAAGCGCCGCCGCCCCCCGGCGTCGCTCACCCCGCTGCCACCACCTCGGCGGCGAGGCCCCCTTTGGCCAGCCGCACCGACAAGACGTCGCCCACGTCCACCTCGGCCGAGCTGCGCAGGACCGCCCCGTCGGACGCCCGGCTGACAACGGCGAAACCTCGCTCCAGCGTCCTCTGCGGGGAGAGGGCCTGGAGGTGGCGAAAGTCGGCGTCGAGCCGGCCGCCCGCCCTGCCTATCGCCTCCCACGTGGGGCGGCGCCAGTCCGGCGCCCGCAGCCGTGCCTCCGCCAGGGGAAGCACCGCCCGGGGATGGCAGGCGCTCAGGCGGAGGCGGGCCCGCTCGAGGCGCCTGACGCCGCGCTCGAGCCCTGCTTCCAGCGAGCCTGCTGGGTCGACGCGAGCCAGGCGGGCCGCCGCAGCTTCGACGCGCCCGGAGACGGCGCTCCTCGCCCGGGCGAGATGGGCGTCGAGCGCGCCGCCCAGGGCGTCGAGGTCCGGCAGCACCGCCGTGGCCGCCAGCGACGGCGTCCCGCAGCGCAGGTCGGCGACCTCGTCGCAGAGCGGCCGGTCCCCCTCGTGGCCGATCGCCGACACGACCGGCACCGGGCAGGCGGCCACCGCCCGGCAGACCTCTTCGCGGCTCCAGGGAAGCAGGGATGGGGCGTCCCCGCCGCCGCGGGCGAGTATCACCACCTCGACCCCGGGCGCGGTCGACACCGCCTCGATCGCCGCGGCGATCGAGACCTCGGCGCCGGGGCCGGTGACCGTCGTCTCCTCGAAGACGACCGGGTATCCCGGGCAGCGGGCGGCGACGACCGACTCGATGTCCCTGCGCACCGCGGCGTCGGCGCCGCACACGACGCCCACCGCGGCGGGCAGCACCGGCAACGGTCTGGCGGGCCGGCCGATCAGGCCCTCCGCCGCCAGGCGGGCCCGGGTCTCGGCGATCATGGCGGCGATCGCCCCCGCGCCGACCGGGACGACCTCCTCGGCGAGCAGGTGCAGCTGTCCGCGTTCGTTCGACCATTGCAGCGTCGCCACGACCGACACCCGCTCGCCGGCGACCACACGGGAGCGGCGGGCGGCGGCGGGAGGCACCTTGACCTCCATCTGCGCCACCCGGTCCCTGAGGGTGAAGAACACCCAGCCTCCCCGGGGGTTGGACGGCCGGTGCACCTCGCCCTCGACGGCAACCCGGCCGAGGGCGACCACGGCGCGCGCTATCTCGCCGGCCAGCCGCACCAGGGTCACCCGGCGCGGTGTGTGGTCGTCGAAGAGGGGCACCGTCACGGCTCACAAGGCTAGCGATCCGGTGTGACGTACCATGAGGGCACCTTGGTTCCCCCCACTTTCCACGACGCACCCACTTTCGCCGACCTGGGCATCGAAGAGGAGCTCTCCGGGGCTTTGAGATCGCTCGGAATCTCTGCCCCTTTCCCGGTGCAGGCCCTCACCATCCCCGACGCTCTCGCAGGGAGAGACGTGTGCGGGAAGGCCAAGACCGGCTCGGGCAAGACGCTGGCCTTCGGCCTGCCCCTCCTCCAGCGGCTCGAGCCTTCCGCCGAGCGGGGCAGGTCGCCGCGTGCGGTGGTGCTGGTCCCCACCCGGGAGCTGGCCCGCCAGGTCGCCGACGTGCTCGAGCCGCTGGCCGCCGCCCGCGGCCTGGTCCTGGCCCTGTGCTACGGGGGGACCAGCATGGACGCCCAGCTCGAGTCGGTGCGCTCGGGCGTCGACGTGCTGATCGCCACCCCCGGCCGCTTGATCGACCTGCACCAGCGGGGCGAGCTGCGCCTCGACCGGGTGAAGGCGGTGGTCCTAGACGAGGCGGACCGCATGGCCGACATGGGGTTCACGCCTCAGGTGGAGTGGATCCTGCGCCACCTGCCCCGCCAGCGCCAGACGATGCTCTTTTCGGCGACCCTCGACGGCGACGTGGACCGCCTCGTACGCCACGAGATGTCCGACCCTGTCCGTCACGAGGTGGCGTCGTCGACTCAGACGGTGAGCGGGATGGTGCACCGCTTCGTGCAGGTCCACCAGCTGGACAAGGTGAAGGTGACCGCCGCCATCTGCCGCTCCTCGAGGCGCACCATCGTCTTCACGAGGACAAAGCGGGGAGCCGACCGGCTCACAGACTCCCTCCGCAAGGAGGGCGTCGACGCCCGGCCGATCCACGGCGACCTGCGCCAGCAGGCGCGCGAACGGGCGCTCAGGTCCTTCTCCGCCGGCCGCCTACCGGTGCTGGTCGCCACCGACGTCGCCGCTCGCGGCCTCGACGTGGACGACGTCGATACCGTCGTCCACTTCGACCCCCCTGAGGACCACAAGGCGTACCTGCACCGCTCGGGCAGGACCGCCCGGGCGGGCCGCGAGGGGCTAGCCGTCACCCTGGTCCTCTGGAACCAGGCGATGGACATTGAACGGATCCAAAAGCGCCTCGGGATCTCCTCCCCGGTGGTCGAGATGTTCTCCAACGACCCCCGTCTCGCCCACCTGCGCACCTGGGAGCCCCAAGGCTGATCGTCGCCCCCTAGCGGCCGGCGCCCCTTCGGGCGCCCCGCCCGAACAGCCAGCGAGAGGCGAAGACCGCCACCAAGATGAGGGCCAGCACCAGGATGATCCCGTAGAAGTCGGCCGGGTCCTGGGCGGGGCCGGGCACGTTGGCGGTCGTGTAGGGGCCGCCCTTCACCGTCACCACCCCCCCGCTGTCGAGGGTCGTCGGCGGGGTGCTCGTCGTCGTCACCTGCAGAACGTAGACGGGCACCGCCCGACACTTGCAGAGGGCTCCCGGGGCGGGCAAGGCGCCCCGGGGCGGGTAGCCTCGACCGTCGTGTCCGACGCCTGGCTGATCGAACCGTCCGGTCCCCTGAGAGGGGAGGTGACGGTCCGCGGCTCGAAGAACGCCGTCACCAAGCACATGGTCGCCGCCCTTTTGGGCGACGGTCCGAGCACCATCTCCAACGTTCCCGAGGTCGGCGACGTCGACATCACCGAGGCAATCCTCACGGCCGTCGGCGCCACCGTCGTCCGCGAAGGCGACTCGATAACCGTGGTCCCCGCCGAGCAGGTCTCGCCGATCGTGCCCCTGTCCTTCAGCGGCCTCAACCGCATCCCGGTCCTCCTCCTCGGCCCCCTCCTCCACCTCGCCGGCGAGGCGTTCGTCCCCCGGGTCGGGGGCGACCAGCTGGGCGGCCGGCCGGTCGACTTCCACGTCGACCTGCTGCGGGCCCTCGGAGCGGAGGTGGAGGTGAGCTCCGACGGCATCTCGGCGCGCTGCAAGAGGCTGACCGGCGCGATCGTCGAGCTGCCCTATCCGAGCGTGGGAGCCACCGAGTCCGCTCTTTTGTCCGGAGCCTTGGCGGACGGCAAGACGGTGATCCGCAACGCGGCGACCGAACCGGAGGTGATGGAGCTCGCCCTGTTCCTCCAGCGGATGGGGGCCCGCATCGAGCTGCGTCCCGACCGGCGCATCGTCGTCGAAGGGGTGCCCCGCCTCCACGGCGCCCGAACACGCCTGTCCGGGGACCGCAACGAGGCGTTCAGCTATCTGGTCGCCGGACTGCTCACCGGCGGGGAGGTCAGGGTCGTCGGCTGCCAGCAGGATCGGCTGGTGACCGCCATCACCACCCTGGTCAGGATGGGTGCCGAGGTCACCGTGGACGAGGTGGCCATGAGCGCCTCCGCCCCCGAGGGGCTCCGGGCGGCGGCGGTTCAGACCGACGTCCACCCGGGGTTCATGACCGACTGGCAGACGCCGATCATGGTCCTGTTCACCCAGGCCGAGGGGATGTCCGTGCTGCACGAGACGGTCTACGAGGACCGCTTCGTCTACGTGCCCGCCCTGCAGAAGATGGGCGGCGAGATCGAGCTCTTCGCCACCTGCCTCGGCGGCCCCGCCTGCCGGTTCCACGACACCAGCTACGTCCACTCGGCTGTCGTCCGGGGCCGTTCCCGCCTTCGCGGCGCGGAGGTGGAGATCCCCGACGTGCGCGCCGGGTTCTCCAGCGTCATAGCCGCCGCGGCGGCCGAAGGGCCGTCGGTGCTGTCGGGAGTTCACCACCTCGAACGCGGCTACCACCGGCCCGCCGAGCAGCTTCGCTCCCTCGGACTGTCCCTGACGACCAGGTGAGCGCCCTCTACACCGAGAAGGCCGGCTATTTCCTGCCCGGGCCCCTGACCGAAGGACCCTGGCAGCCCGACGCCCAGCACGGCGGCCCGGTAGCCGCTCTGCTCGCCCGGTCCGTGGAGAACGTGCCCAGCGGCACAGCGATGCAGGTGGTGCGCCTCACCGTGGAGCTGATGCGGCCGGTACCGCTTTCCCCGTTGTCAGCGGAGGCCGGACTGATCCGACCGGGCCGCCGGGTCCAGCTGGTCGAGGCGGTGCTGCGGGCCGGAGACACCGAGGTTGCCAGGGCGCGGGCGTTGCGCATACGGGTGGCCCGCCTGGAGGTGCCGGTGGACCGCTCGGGCCCGCCCGTTCCCCTCCCCTCGGGGCCAGCCCCCGAGAACCTGACTCCACGAACCGCCTTCGTGAACGCCGTCGACCTGCGCTTCGCCAGAGGCAGCTGGGACGAGACGGGCCCGGTGACGATGTGGACCAGGCTGTTGGTTCCTGTCGTCGAGGGGGAGGAGCCGTCCCCGCTGCAGCGGGCGGCGGGCGCTGCCGACTTCGGCAACGGGGTCAGCCGTGTCCTCGACTTCGAGAACCACACTTTCATCAACCCGGATCTCACCGTTGCCCTCGCCCGGGTGCCCGAAGGCGAGTGGATCGGCTTCGACGCCGTCACCCGGCTCTCGTCCGAGGGATACGGTCAGGCGGAGGCGCAGATCTTCGACGCCGCGGGGCCCGTCGGTCGTTCGGTGCAGTCGCTCATCGTGTCGGCGCGCTGAGGGGGCGCCGGGTGCAGGGCGTAGGCTCCGGCCCGTGAACGGAGTCGTCGAGCGGATCAAGAGCGAAGCCGACCGTCTCACTGCCACCGAGCGCAAGATCGCCGCGGTGCTCGCCGACGAGCCGCACACGGTCGCTTTCGGCACCGTGGCCGAAGTGGCGCGGCGGGCAGGCACGAGCGGGCCGTCCGTTGTCCGCCTGGCGACCAAGCTGGGCTACGAAGGGTTCGTCGGGCTGCAGGCGGCGGTGCAGGCGGAGTTGACCGCCCTTCTCGGACCCGCCCGCGACCGTATCCGCCAGCGCCCTCCGTCGGACATAGTCGGCCGTGCCCACGACACCGAGGTGGCCAACCTGGCCCAGACTTTCGACAATCTCGACCGCGACGCTCTGCGACGAGCTGTCGACCTGCTCGCCGATCCGGCGCGGCGGGTGTGGATCCACTCGGGGCTGCTCACTGCGCCCGTCGGCGCCGTTCTCGCCACCACCATGGCCCAGCTTCGCCCGGCGGTGACCCTGCTCGGCGGGTCGAACACAACGGTCGGCCTGGCCGGCGCCGACCTGTGCCCCGGCGATGTGGTGGTGGCGGTGGACATCCACCGCTACGAGCGTTCCCTCGTCAGGGCGGTGTCGTGGGCCAGGAACCGGGGGGCAGAGGTCGTGGCGCTGACCGACAGTCCCCTCTCGCCGCTGGCCGGCCTCGCCGCCGAGACGTTCTTCATCTCCGCCCGCGGCGCCGGGCCCTTCGACAGCATGGTCGGCGGCGTGGCCCTGGCGAACCTGCTCGTCGCGGCCACCGCGGCGAAGGTGCGCCACGCCGCTGCCGGCCGGCTGGACGCCGTCGAAGGGGCGTGGCGCTCGCTCGACTCGCTCGTCGCTTCCGACGGCGGCCGCCCGGCGCGCCCCGAGAGGCCCCCCTCATCCGCCGAAGCCGCCACGCCCTAGCCCCTCGGCGTACGCCGCCGTCGCCCACCGACCGAGGCCGTCGCGCACATCCCTTCGCCTTGGATGGTCCGTAGTATCCGTGAGGTATGCGAGGAGCTCGAGGGTGAACGTTGCGCCCGGCTCCGGGAACCAGGGCGGGGGCCGGGTCGCCGTGGGGAGGCGGGTTTTCCTCGGCATGGTCGGTTTGGGCGCCGCCGGGGTGGTGCTGGGCGCGCCGGTACAAGAGGCGGTGGTCCGCGCCGTCGGGTCGCGACTGGCGGCTGACCTGCCGGGAGGGGACCAGTTCGTCATCTACAGCGTCACCGGCGAGTTCCCTCGGATAGAGCCAGAGAGCTACAAGCTGGACGTGTCAGGGATGGTCGAGCGCCCGCTGCGCCTGTCTTTGGCGGATCTGCTGGCCATGCCGTCCGTCCAGCTGGTCGAGGAGTTCCAGTGCGTCACCGGATGGCGGGTCCCAGGGGTCCGCTGGGAGGGTGTGCGCCTCGCCACCATCCTCGACGCAGCCGGAGTGAGGTCCGGGGCGGGCGCTTTGTCCTTCGGCTCCTACGACGGCCTGGACACCGAGAGCCTGACGCTCGAGCAGGCCCGGCTGCCCGACGTCATAGTCGCCTACCGGATGCTGGGAGCACCGATCACGACAGAGCACGGGGGACCGGTCCGGCTCTACGTGGCGCCCATGTTCGGCTACAAGTCCCTCAAGTGGCTCTCGTCCATCGAGGTGGTGCGGGTCGCCCGGCCCGGCTACTGGGAACAGAACGGTTACCCGGTCAACGCGTGGCGGGACGGATCGACCTCCGCAGCTGTCCCTCCTGCCTACCGGAGCGGCTGAAGCTTGGCGGACGGGCGGGGGGTGCTGCGCTTCGACGGGGTCCAGCGTGCTGCCCACTGGCTGACCGCCATCCTTTTCGGGATCCTCATCGCGACTGCTTTCCCGCTCTACTTCGCCTCGGTGGAGAGCCTGGTCGGCCGCCACGTGCTCGTGCTGCGAATCCACGTGGCTGCAGGGATCGCCCTGCCCTTCCCCGTCGTCGTCTCGCTGCTGGGTCCGTGGGGAGCGAGGATGCGTGCCGACCTGGGCCGGTTCAACCGCTGGTCGGAGCCGGAGCTCCGCTGGCTGCGCTCCCTCGGCACCAGGCGCATGCCCCGGGCGGACAAGTTCAACCCCGGCCAGAAGCTCTTCGCCGTCTTCGTGGGGGGATCGATAGCGGTGATGTTCGGCACCGGGGTGGTGATGGCCTGGTTCGACCTCTTCCCGGTCAGCTGGCGGGTGGGCGCCACCGTCGTCCACGAGGTTCTCGCCTGGCTGGTCAGCCTGGCGATCCTCGGTCACATAGCCATGGTCGCCACCCACCCCGGCTCGATGAGGTCGATGTTGAACGGCCGGGTCAGCGAGACGTGGGCTCGGCGCCACTGCCCGAGCTGGCTGGAGGACCAGCTGGGCGCGCCCGGGGAGGAGGAGTTCCTGAAAGGACGCGCCGGCGCGCGTCGGGTGAGCTGGCGCGCCGCCGAGAGGTCTCACGGCAAGCCCGACTCGAGCACCACGAACTCCAGGTCGGGGCGGAGCGGGATTCCGAACCGCTCGTCTCCGTAGGGGAACGGCTCGCTCTCCCCGGTCGGCTCGAACCCGCGGCGCCTATACCAGGCGATCAGGTCCCCCCGCTGGCGGATCACCGTCATCCGCATCTTGCGGCAGCCCCACGACGACGCCATCCGCTTGGCCTCCCTGAGCAAAGCCGAGCCGACCCCCGACCCCTGACTTTTGGGGTCTACCGCGAACATGCCGAAGTGGGCGGCTCTTTCCGGCCGGCGCTCCAGGTGGCAGCAGCCCGCCAGGCGACCGTTCGCCTCGGCCAAGAGGAGGACGCTGCCGGGCCGGTCGAGGACGGCCGCCACCTCCCTGGCATCAGTGCGCTGCCCGGCCAACAGGTCGGCTTCGGTCGTCCAGCCGTCGCGGCTCGCCTCCCCTCGGTAGGCCGATTCCACGAGAGCCACGACCGCTTCGACGTCGTCGTGGCCAGCCAGGCGGAAGGCGGGGGTCACGTCAAGGGGCGGCGTTGCACAGTCGGCGGACGGCCAGGGAAACGGCAGCGAGCCGGTCGGTGCCGCTCCTCGCCGTGGATCTGAGCGCCGCCACCCGGCTGATCGCCTCCGAGTTGCGCTCCGCCCACCCCGAGACGGCCGCCGCGGGTTCGTCGCCGGCGAGGATCGTGGTCAGGACATGCGTCCGCCAGGCCTCCAGGTCGTCGAGCAGCGCCCGGGCCTGCCAGGTGCGGGCCCTTCCGGGCGGCGGGCTCCCGCCCAGCTCGACGGTGACGTCCTCCACGAGCGCGGCGGCGCCGGAAGCCTCGTCGAGCAGCCGGCGAGCCATGCCGATCTCCGCCACCGTGTGCCCCGTCGCGGCGGCGATCGGGGCGTCGCGCACGGCCGCAGCCCGGCGCCGTGCGTCGAGGAACCGCTCGGCGAGCTCGCCGTCCAGCCCGAGGCCCTTCCACTCCTGGGGGGGTGGACCCGCGTCCGGGAGGCTCCCCTCGTAGCGGAGCGCCGGGTCGAGCTGGCCCGGTCGGAGCAGCAGCGTCCGCGCCAGCATGCCCACCGCGTCGGCCACCTCGGCGTGCAGGGCGGCTTCGGCGGGCGCCGACAGGCCGCCGTCGCTCGCGGCCAGAGCCTCCAGCTCCTCCCACAGGCGACCGGCCCCTGTGAGCCGGCGGGCCACCCAGAAAGCTACGGCCACTTCGGCGAGCCCACGACCCAGCTCTGCCGCCAGGTCGTGGCCCCAGACGACGCCCATCTGGTCGACCAGCTCGCCGGCCATGTCGGTCGCGGCGAGCTGCGGGTACAGCCGATGCTCGGGCACGAGATCCCCGAACGCCCGGCGGAAAGCGGGCGGGAAGTAGTCGGTCACCGCCTCGGCCAGTGCTGGGTCCCGCAGGCCCGGCCAGGCCTCGATCGCCGCCACCAGGTCGGATTTGGCGTAGGCGAGGAGCGTGGCCAGCTCGGGGCGGATCAGGCCGGCGCCGGCGGCGCGCCGGGCAGCGAACTCGGCGGCGTCGGGCAGCACCTCCACCCCGCGGTCGAAACGCCCGGCCGCCTCGAGGTCGTCGACCAACGACTCGTACGCGTCGATGAGGCGGTCGCTGCCCGACGCCGCCCGGTTGAGGGCGGCGACGCTGTGATCGACCTGCCTCAGCACCTCGGCGGCGACGTCGCCCTCTGCGTCGCGAAGGTAGCGGTCGCGTTCACCGGAGCGGAGCCTGCCTTTTTCGGCGGCGAGGGTGAGGAGGATTTTGAGGTTGACCTCACGGTCGGATGTTGCGACGCCGGCGGCGTTGTCTATGAAGTCGGCGTTGATTCGGCCGCCGCGGCGGCTGTAGCGGATCCGGGCGCGCTGGGTGACCGCCAGGTTGGCGCCCTCGGCGACCACTCTGGCCCGGACCCGGTCGGATGTGACCCGCACGGCGTCGTTGTCGTGGTCGCCCACGTCCGCGTCGGCCTCGCCCGGCGCTTTGACGTAGGTGCCGATCCCCCCGAACCAAAGAAGGTCGACGGGCGCGGCGAGGATGGCCGAGATGACCTCCGGCGGAGTGAGAGTCGCGGCGGTGACGCCGAGCACGGCCTGCGCGGCGGGACTCAGCGGGATCGACTTGGCGTCGCGGGGCCACACCCCTCCCCCATCGGAGATCACCTTCGTGCTGTAGTCGGCCCAGCTGGAATGCTCCAAGCGAGCCAGGCGCGCCCTCTCCTCGTAGGACGACGCAGGGTCGGGGTCGGGGTCGATGAACACGTGGCGGTGGTCGAAGGCGGCGACCAGCTTGATCGCCCGGCTCTGCAGCATGCCGTTTCCGAACACATCGCCGGACATGTCCCCGACGCCGGCCACCCGGATCGGCTCGGTCGCCACGTCGATGCCCAGCTCCCGGAAGTGGCGTCGCACGGCCACCCAGGCCCCTTTCGCCGTTATCCCCATCGCCTTGTGGTCGTAGCCGTGCGAACCGCCGGACGCGAAGGCGTCCCCCAGCCAGAAGCCGCGGCGCTCGCTGATCGCGTTGGCGACGTCGCTCAGCGCGGCCGTCCCTTTGTCCGCGGCCACTACCAGGTAGGGATCCGGACCGTCTGCGGCGACCACACCGGGTGGGCTGACCGCCGACCCGCCGACCAGGTTGTCGGTCACGTCGAGCAGGGCCTCGACGAACTGCTCGTAGGAGTATCGGACCTCCTCCGGTCCGGGCTGACGATGGGCCTGGCCCCCCGGATGCGCCGACGCGGCCGTCCGGCAGACGAAGCCACCCTTGGCGCCGGTGGGTACGATGATGGCGTTCTTCTTCACCTGGGCAAACGCCAGGTCGAGGATCTCGGTGCGGAAGTCCGCCGGCCTCTCGCTCCAGCGCAGGCCGCCCCTGGCGATCAGCCCCGCCCTGATGTGCACGCCCTCCACGGCGGGACCGTGGACGAACGCCTCGAAAAGGGGCCGGGGCGGCGCCAGACCGGGCACCTCCCGCCCGCTCAGCTTGATTACCAGAGCGGGACCGCGCGACGGCGAGTAGTCGTTCGTCCTGACAGTCGCGTCGATCAGGCCGAGCAGACCGCGCAGGGCCCGGTCCTGCTCGAGGTGGGCAACGAGGTCGAGCTGGGCTTCGCAGAGCGCTCGCTCCTGCGACCCGCGTGCTGAACCGGCGGGTGGCTCCGAACGGGGATCGAACCTCGCCTGGAAGTAGCCGATCAATCCCCTGGCCACGTCGGGGTACTCCACCAGCGGGTCGGCGAGCTCGTCGTAGGTCATCCCCACGCCCGTCTGCAGCCAGTAGCGCAGGTAGGCGCGTATCACCGTCACCTGGTGCCAGTCGAGCCCGGCTGCGGTGACCAGGCGGTTGAGCGAGTCCACGTCGCACCTTCCCGCCGCCGACGCGTCGATCGCCTCCACCAGGCGCCTGCCGTGCACAGCGGGAACGAAACGCAGCGCCTCCGGCCCGTACGGCGAGTCGACGCGGATGCCGATGTCGTCGATGTGGACGGGCGGCTCGCCCGCGTCGCCCGCCTCGAGCCGGGTCGGCACCGCCTCGACGACGACCAGCCCGAAGCTCTCCAGCAGTGGCAGAGCGGCGGTCAACTCGATGCCCTCGTAGCCGAACCGGCGCAGACGAAAGGTGCGCCGCTCGCCATCGGATGGCCTGACCGCGAGGCGGTGCCGAAGGCCCATGACGGGCTGCTCGGCGGACCCGGCGGGCCCGATCGCAGGCGAGGCCGCCGTCTCGGCGAGTGCCTCCACCTCGGCCAGGTCGGCCAGGGCCTCCGCCGGTGAGGTCCTCTCCCTGTAGCCAGCAGGCAGCCGGCTGAGAAAACGCTCGAGTCTGGCCCGGTCGCCGCCGGCGGCTAGCGAGGCGAGCTCACGGTCCCAAGACGATGCGTCTCGCACGGTCCGCAGCTTCGCGCACTCCAGGGCTGATGTCCCGAACCGGCCGGCGGGACCAGGTGAGGTCGAACCCGTCGCCGATGACCCGCACCGCTCGCAGACCACCATCCGCGCCTGCTGCCCGACGGGCCGAGTAGAGGGCGAGGCCCTGCCGGGCGGCACCGGCCCGAAGGCCGCTGCCCTTGGCGTTGAGGACGACCATGCCGGCCTGGCCCGACGCGTCGATCAGCTTGTTGAGCACGGACCGCGCGGTGGGGAGCCGTCCCCGCTCGCCCGCCGGCAGCCAGGATTTGACCTCCACGGCCGCGCCGCACACCTCGAGGTCGGGCCGCCGGCCGCCGCCGCGGGCCTCGCCGAGCGAGCGCACCATGTGGCCCTCTCCGGCCAGAGCGGTCGCCACCGCCAGTTCCTCGTGGCTGAGCCGGCGGGCCGTCTCGTCGAGCCGTCCCCCAGCCCGTTGGTGGGCGGACCCGCACGGCCAGGCCGGGCCGCTCACCACACGCCAGACCGATCCGACGGCCGCCACACGAGCCGGCGAAGCGGCCGTCTGATGAGCCGGCGCAGTAGCCGGCGCGGCAGCCGTCTGATGAGCCGGCGAAGCGGCCGGTGCGACGGCCGTCTGATGAGCCGGCGAAGCGGCCGTCTGATGAGCCGGCGAAGCGGCCGTCTGATGAGCCGGCGCGGCAGCCGGCACAGCGCCACCGCCGGCGTTCATCCCGCCGCGGTGGTGCCCGCTGCGGCCGTGGCGTCGCCGTCGCGGCCCGTGCCGGGCTCCTCGCCCTCCCCTCCAGAGCCCCCCGGAGCCGGGTGCCCCCCGGAGCTCGCCCCCGGCTGGTCGCGGTACTGCAGGTCGTGAACCAAAAGCGTGGCGATCCCGGCCGGGCGCAGGGAGTCGGCGACCATGCGCAGAAAGACCGTCTCGGGGGCGTCGGCGAGCCGGGTGCCCTGTGCGACACGGGCGGAAAGGGCGTACCCGTAACGGCTGAGACGCAGGTCCCCGTCGTCGGCGTAGGGGTGCGCCCACAGCTCGGCGTGAACGTCTCCCTGGTCGAGGGTCCACACGCCGGGCCGGCCTTCCGCCGGTGAGAGCGCCACGCCGGCAGCTCGGCCGATGTCGGCGACGAGATCCTCCGCCGGGCGGTCAAAGTCGATGAACAGATCGATGGATCGGGCCATTCGCAGCTCCTCTCGCTGTGGTTGCTTCCACGGCGCTCAACACCGTGCGAGCCCGCGCGGAAGCGGGCGATCAGGCCGCCGCAAGACGAGCTATCCGAGATGGTGCGATCCGCCTTGCGGCACCCGCGGCGGAAAGCCCGGTTGCCGGCGAGCCCAGGGTGCAAGGCGACCGGCAACCGTTTCACGTTCCGGTTTCATTGTTGCACCCGGTGGAGCCGAGTGCAAGGGAAAAACGTCAGAAAACTATGACACCGCGCAGGTTACGGCCTTGTCGCATGTCCTCGTAACCCTGGTTGACCTCGTCGAGGCTGTAGGTGCGGGTGACCAGCTCGTCGAGCTTGAGCTCGCCGCGCTCGTACAGGTCGAGCAGGCGGGGGATGTCGACACGGGGGTTGGCGGATCCGAAGAGCGAGCCGACCACCTGCTTCTCCATCAGCGTCAGGTCGAGGGCGCTCATCGTCACCTGGATCTCGGTTGCCGGGTGGATGTTGGTGACGACTACCCGGCCGAGCTTCGAGGTGATTGCCAAAGCAGCCGCGATCGCTTCCCCGCGCCCGACGCCCATGGTCATGATGACCTTGTTGGCCATCCGGCCCTGGGTGGCCTCGCCGACTACCCCGGCCGCCTCCTCCAGCGACGCGGCAGTATGGGTGGCGCCGAAGGCCACCGCCTGCTCGCGCTTCCACTCGACGGGATCCACGGCGAAGATCTGCCGGGCGCCGGCAATCTTGGCGCCCTGGATGGCGTTGATGCCGATGCCTCCTATGCCCACGACGGCGACGTCCTCTCCCGGCTTCACCTCGGCGGCGTAGACGGCGGAGCCCCAGCCAGTGACCACGCCGCATCCCAGCAGGCAGGCCTTGTCGAGGGGCACGTCGGGCCCGACCTTGATGCAGCTGGCCTCGTTGACCACGGTCCGCTCGGAGAAGGTGCCGAGCAGGCACATGAGGCCCAGGTCGGTGCCCGCCGCGTGATGGCGGGCGGTGTGGTCCGAAATCTGTCGGCCACCGGCCAGGTACTGGCCGAGGTCGCACAGATTCTCGTGGCCCGAAGCGCAAGACGGGCAACGCCCGCAAGCGGGTATGAACCCGAAGACCACATGGTCCCCCGGCTGCAGCCAGTCGACACCGGGGCCGACCTCCTCGACCACGCCCGCCCCCTCGTGGCCGCCGATGATGGGCAGCTCGAAGGGCAGGTCACCGGTCACGAGGTGCTCGTCCGAGTGGCACAACCCCGACCCGGCCAGACGAACCAGCACCTCGCCGTGCCGGGGCGGGTCGAGCTCGATGCTCTCCACGCTCCACTCCTTGCCCAACTCCCACAGCACTGCTGCCCTGGTTTGCATGGCGCCTCCCCGAGTAGGTGTTCTCGACTGGCGACCAGCCTATTCCCATGCGGCACTGTCGTGCGCCTCGCCGGGCGCTGGGGACCATCGCCGGGAGGCACCCGGGTCCCCGGGCGGGCTGT
>DATGKR010000185.1:0-5481 GCA_035294565.1 Acidimicrobiales bacterium
GACCCGGTCCCGGGCGGCCTCGACGGCCTGGCGATCCCCGCCGGCCTCGGCTATGAGCAGCGCCACCTTGTCCACATCCCCGCCGGCAGCGTCGCCGCCGTTCCTCTCCCCGCCGGCCAGGCCCTGTTCGGCCGCCGGCCCGCCTGCCAACTGGCGCGCCTTTGCCAACACCACGTCGGGGTCCACGGACGGCGCATGGTAGGCGTCGCCGGTGTGCGGGGGCCAGAGCGACGCGGCCGTCACTTCTGCGACAGCTTCCCACCCCAGTGGGCGAGGTGCCGCCACGCGAGCGGCTCGCCGCCGACCGCGGCTGAGATCAGGTTCATCATGAAGCTGTCGCCGGGTGCGACGGTGGTGGTCAGGTGGCTCGAGTCGGGCCGCGTGAAGTCCACCCGGAAGAACTCCTCCGCGGGGTTCTCGGAGATGCGCACGGTCAGGCTGTCGACGACCTGCTCTGCGACCAGGCGCTCACCGCTGATCAAGTTATCGCCCTTCACTTTCCGTCGACTGTAGCGCCGCTGCGGGGGGCGCCAGTCAAGCACCCCGCCAGGCGACGGCGAAAATACGGCGGAACGGGAAAACCGTGCGGTCCTCCTCGTCACGGGGGTAGGCGGCGCGCAGGGCTGCCCCGTAGCTGGCGAGGAACTCGGCGCGGTCCGGCCCCTCGCCGAGCGCCCCCAGCACGGGTCGCAGGCCTGTTCCCTTGATCCACTCGAGCACCGCGTCGTGGCCCTGGAGCAGGTGGAAGTAGGTCGTCTCCCACACGTCCACCGCCGACGCGCCCGCGTCGAGAAGAGCCCGCAGGTAGACGGCCGGCCCCAGCGACGACGGCTCCGACTCGACGGCGGCCGCAAGTCGGTCCCGCCACCTGTCGCTGGTCGCGAGCTCGTGGAGCAGCACGTGGCTCGGCTGGTCGAAGTTGCCCGGGACGTGGAAGGCGAAGCAGCCGCCCGGCGCCAACCAGGAGAGGAAACGTCCGAACAGCTCCACGTGGCCGGGCACCCACTGGAGGGTCGCCGCGGACACGAGCACGTCCACCGGCCCGTCGGGCTCGAAGCAGCGCAGGTCTCCGGCCACGAACTCGAGCCTCCCTGGCCGGGCGAGGCTCGACGCGCGCTCGACCATTTCCGGCGAGCTGTCGACGCCGACCACCCTCGCCGACGGCCAGCGGTCCGAAAGGCTTGCGGTGAGGTTGCCCGGCCCGCAGCCCAGGTCCACCACCAGCGCCGGTACAGGCTGATCGGCACCCCCCCTCGAGCCAATTCCCCCGGTCCGTCCCACGCGCGCCAGCAGATCCTCGAAGGGCCGGGACCGCTCGTCGGCGAATCGCAAGTACTGCTCGGGGTCCCAGGCGGCGCTCATCCGGCAATACTCGCGCCCCATGCAAGAGTTCCAAGGGACGATCGGGCGGACCTGGCGCGACTCGACACCGTGGTGGCCCCCCGAACCGGCGCCTCCGCCCGGCGCTCCCAACGTGATCGTGGTGGTCCTCGACGACGTCGGCTTCGCCCAGCTCGGCTGCTACGGGGGAGACGTGGAGACGCCCAACCTCGACGCCCTCGCCGGCGAAGGCGTGCAGCTGGCCAACTTCCACACCACGTCCCTCTGCTCGCCCACCCGGGCGTGCCTGCTCACCGGGCGTAACCACCACTCCAACGGCATGGGCCGCATCGCCGACCTGACCGTCGGCTTCCCCGGCTACAACGGTCACATCCCCCGCCAGAACGGCTTCCTCTCCGAGGTGCTCGCCGCCCACGGGTACGCAGGTGTCGCCGTCGGCAAGTGGCACCTCACCCCCGAGGACCAGACCCACCAGGCCGCCCCCAGGGACAGCTGGCCGTGCTCGCGCGGTTTCCAGCGCTGGTACGGCTTCCACGGCGGTGAGACCCACCAGTTCGTGCCGTCCCTCTTCGAGGACAACCACTCGGTGCCGCCGCCTGCCACCGACGGTTACCACCTCTCCGAGGACCTAGCGGACCGAGCCGTCGCCTACCTGACCGACATCCGCAACGCGGCGCCGGACCAGCCCTTCTTCCTCTACTTCGCCACTGGTGCCTGCCACTCGCCCCACCACGCCCCCCGCGAGTGGATCGACCGCTACGCCGGCCGCTTCTACGACGGCTGGGACACCGCCCGCCAGCGGATCTTCGAGCGGCAGCAACAGAGGGGCCTCTTCCCGCAGGGCACGCGCATGTCGACCCGCCCTCCTTGGGTGCCCGCCTGGGAGGACCTCGACCCTGCCGACCGGAGGGTCGCCGCCCGTTTCATGGAGTGCTTCGCCGGCTACCTGTCCCACGCCGACGCCCAGATCGGACGCGTGCTCGACTTCGTGAGGAGCCTCGGCGAGTGGGAGAAGACGTTGGTCGTCGCCGTGTCGGACAACGGCGCCTCCGCCGAAGGCGGCCCCATCGGCTCCATCAACGACGTCCGCCTCTGGAACGTGGCCCCCGCCGCGGCGGAGGAGCTCCGCCAACGGATCGACGAGCTCGGCGGCCCCACCGCCCACAACAACTACCCCTGGGGCTGGACGATGGCCGGCAACACCCCGTTCCGGCGCTGGAAGCGCGAGGTCCACCAGGGGGGGATCGCCGACCCGTGCATCTTCACCTGGCCGGGCCGGCTCCCCGCCGGTGGGCCGCCCCGCCGGCAGTTCGCCCACGCCATCGACGTGATGCCGACGATCCTGGACCTCGTCGGCGTCGAGCCCCCCGCCGAGATCGCCGGCGTACCCCAGAGCCCACTAGAAGGCGTCAGTATAACTGACAACCTGTTGGACCCGGGGAGCGGAGAGCGCCACCGCGTCCAGTACTTCGAGATGTTCGGCAGCCGGGGCATCTACCGCGACGGGTGGAAGGCCGTCACGTTCCACCCGTTCATCGACCTCTACGGCGAGGGGCGCAACCCCGACGCCCCCTATGACGAGGACGTGTGGGAGCTGTACCACGTGGCGGTCGACCCGGCCGAGACCGAGGATCTCGCCGCCGAGAATCCCGCCATGGTCGAGGAGCTGGTGCGCCTGTGGTGGGAGGAGGCGGAGCGCTACCAGGTGCTTCCCCTCGACCACCGGCTGATCGAGACCATGCTCGACCCGCGCCGCTCACCCCCGGAACGCCCGGCCCAGACGTTCCGCCCGGGAGCGATCGTCCCGGAGAACCGCGTCATGCAGATCCGGGGCCGCCGCCACCGCATCGAGGCCCGCGTCGACATCCCCCCGGAGGGAGCCGACGGGGTGCTGCTGGCTCTGGGAACCGTCCTCGGGGGCTGGAGCCTCCACGTCCTCGACGGCCGGCTGCGCTACGTGCACAACTTCGTCGGCGCCCACCTCGACGTGATCACCGCCGACTCGCCGCTCGAGCCCGGCAGAAGGGCCCTCGGGTTCGAGTTCGACCCGCCCGGCGACGCCCGCCTGCTCGTCGACGGGCGCGTCGTCGCGTCGGGCAGGATCGAGAGGGTGCCGGTGTCCCGCTACAACCTGACCGGGGGCGGCCTGACCTGCGGCTGGGAGCAGGGTCCCGCCGTCGGCCCCGGCTACCGGGCGCCGTTCCCCTTCACCGGGCGCATACACGAGGTCCGCGTCGAAGCGGACGGCGCCGCTCCCCGCTCCCCGCTCGCCGACCTCGACGCCCTCCTCGCCGAGCAGTAGTTTCCGGACAAAGCGGCGGCCCCTCGACTCCTTTCAGCGGCTGACCACCAGCACCCTGGTGAGCCGCGCCTCGGCGAACCTGCCGACGACGGCGGTGAGCGGGCGCTTGAGGACCAGCCATCCCAGCACCACGATCGCCGCGCCGATCGCCAGGCCGGCGGCGACGTCGCCGGGGTAGTGGGCGCCCACGTACACCCGGGCGAAGGCGATGAACAGGGCGAACACCGTGCTGACCGCGGCCAACCACCTGATCACCCGCCCTCCGTAGTGGGCGACGATCCACAGCCCGGCGGTGGCAGCCCCAGCGGTGATGGCGTGGTCGGATGGGAATGTGTAGTCGTGTGCCTTGGCGACTAGGACCTCGACACCGGGGATGGTGTAGTACGGGCGGGGGCGGGCCACGGCGTGGGTGATCGGCTGGTTGATCCCAACGGCGGCGAGCGTTCCGCCGGCGGCCCAGATCGACGCAGCCACCGAGCGGGCCGGTTGGCGCTGCTGGCGGGCGAACCACCACGCTGCGAGCACGAAGAGCCCGAAGATGCCCACGAGGTACACGGCCGAGAAACGCATGAAGCCGTGAAGGTAGGCGGTGTGAACCGCGAAGTTGTTCACGTCCAAGTAGAAAGTTCTATCCACCGGTGCTCCCTTTGTCCGTCTCTACCCTAGGCGGCTGCTTCCCGTGAACGTCAGTCACCTCCTCCACCAGTACGGCTACGCGGCCGTCTTCGTCCTCGTCGCCTGCGAGAGCCTCGGGGTGCCGCTGCCGGGTGAGACCATCCTGGTCGCCGCCGGGATCTACGCCGGCACCAGCCACCGCCTCTCGGTGTGGGCGATCTTCGCAGTTGCAGCCGCTGCTGCCATCACAGGTGACAACATCGGCTTCTGGATCGGTGACAAGGGCGGCTACCGGTTGGTCAGGCGCTACGGCCACTACGTGCGCCTTGACCAGGGGAAGCTGAAGATCGGCCGCTACATCTTCGACCGCCACGGGGCCAAGGTCGTCTTCTTCGGCCGCTTCGTTTCCGTCCTGCGGACCTACGCCGCCTTCCTCGCAGGCACGACCAAGATGGCGTGGCGGAAGTTCCTGCCCTGGAACGCGGCGGGCGGGATCGTGTGGGCGGCGATCTACTCCTTCGTGCCCTACGAGGTGGGCGGCGCCATCAACCGCGTCTCCTCAAAAGTCGGCATCGCCCTCGGCGTCGCCGCAGTCGTGGTGATCGTCGCCGGCATCCTCGCCCTGCGCCGCCAGGCCGGCCGGCTCAGAGAGCGTGCCGAGGCGGCCTTCCCCGGCCCCCTGCCGGACCGCTGAGCCCGGTAATCTTTGCATCGCCTCGGGGACGTAGCTCAGCTGGCTAGAGCGACGGCTTTGCAAGCCGTAGGTCGTGGGTTCGAGTCCCATCGTCTCCACTGGCTTATGCGTACGCAGAAAGGTACACTACGTGGTATGAGCAAGACGGTACCTGTTCGAGAGCTGCGTAGCGAGCTGAGCCAGGTAATCGACCAGGTGGCAGACCTGCGAGAGCACGTCATCATCACCCGCCGGGGCCGGCCAGCCGCTGTACTGGTCCCAGTGGATGAGTACGAGGCATTGGAGGAGACGGCGGAGATTCTTTCCGATCCGGAGACGATGGACGCCATTGAGGAAGGCCTCCGGGAGGCCGAACGCGGGGAAACCGTGACGCTTGCCGATCTCCGTCGGGACCTCCGGCGTCACCAGCCGTAGGTAGGTGGCTAGGGTCGAGCTCGTCCGCCGAGCCCGACAGGAGGTGCTCGACCTCGACTGGCCGCTCGCCGGCGCAGTAGATGAAGCTCTGGGTCTGTTGGAGCGAGACCCTGAT
>DATGKR010000186.1:0-2390 GCA_035294565.1 Acidimicrobiales bacterium
TGTTCTTCATCGCCGCCGGCTTCCTGGGCTTCGGGGGGCTGGTGGGCAAGGCCAAGCTCCCCACCCGCTGGCCCATCCTGGTCGCCGTGGTGGCGGTGCTGGCGGCGTCCGGCCTCTTCCTCAACACCCAGTTCGGGCGGCGCCGGGTGGTGGAGCCCGCCTTCCGGGTGCTGCGCCACCTATCGGGTGTGGTGCGCCACCCCCTGCGGGCCGCCGGCCTGTTCCTCGGCTCCGCCGGCGTCACCGTCTTCAACGGGCTGGCCCTGGTGGCCTCGGTGGCCGCCTTCCACGCCCACGTGCCCGCCTGGTCGGTGATGGCCGTCTACATCGGGGGGGCGGCCATCGCCTCCGCCGCTCCCACCCCCGGCAACCTGGGCGCGGTGGAGGCGGCCCTCGCCGCCGGCCTGACGGGCATCGGGGTCCTGCCCGAGCGGGCGGTCGGAGCGGTGCTGGCCTTCCGGCTCCTGACCTTCTGGCTGCCCATAGTCCCCGGCCTGCTCACCCTCCGCTTCCTGGAGCACCGCGGGGTCATCTGAGGGCTCGGCTGCGGCGCCGGCCCCGCTGGCCGGCGGGTACGGGAATGCCCCGTCGGGCCCCCCTCTAGGAGACCGCTGAAGTAGGGGTGTCGCTTTCGACCGCCTCAGCCGGCGATCCGAGTGTGGATCCACACCATCTGAGAGAAGGATGCGGGACTCGGGACACCATTGCCCGGGGCTTGTGGCGCGACGAGTGCGGGCGCCGGTTCGGATGCGGGCCACAAAGGGTCTCGTGTGCGTTCAGGTCGTTGCCATGACCCATTCGGCGCGGTCGCGGTGGAGTCCGAGCGCGGCGAGGCGAGCCCAGTTGAGCGCGCCGGCCCGGGTGTCGAGGTCGGTGCCGATGCGTTCTTTGCCCCGGGTGCGTGCTCGCCGTCCTCCCCAGGCGCGGCGGACGAAGTGGGCGATCTTGCGTTCGACGATGGGCCGGTCAGCTCGGTAGCGCTCGAGCCATCCCGGGTCCTTTTGTTCGGCGCGGGCTCGCTGCAGGAGCGCTTCGTGGGGATGGACGCTGATCGTGCGACCTGCACGCGACTTGGTACAGGCTCGGCGCAGTGGACAGTCGGTGCAGTGGACCTTGAACGATGCCCGTCCGCCACCGCTCCGGGTGGGGTTGATGGCGACACGTTGTCCGGCCGGGCAGATGACGGTGCGGGTCTCGAGGTCGACGACGAAGCGGTCCTTGGTGAAGAGCCCCGTCGCGTTGCGCACCGGGGGGCACTTGGCGCTGAGGTCGAACCCCTTTTCCTCCATGGCGTCGCGGGTTACGCCGTCGGCATAGGCCGAGTCGCCCAGCACCTCGGGCTTGTCCACCTCGTCTGCGTGGGGGGCCAACAGCGCCTCGGCGGCCTGGCGGTCGGGCACATTGGCCGGGGTTGCGACCACCTCGTCGATGAGCTCGGAGTCCGGATCGACGGAGAGGTGGGCCTTGTAGCCGTCGAAGTGGCGGTTGCGCGACTTGTGTCCGTGGCGAGCCTCGGTGTCGACCGTCGAGATCACCCGGTCCTTGGCCACGCCGTGCACGATGCGAAACACCCCGTCGTGGCCCGCTTCGACGTCTTGGCCGGCCACGAGGGCGAGCAGCTCGACGACCGCTTGGGCCCCGGCGGGCACCTCGGCGCCGTCCAAGGCAGACAGGGCGCCCAGAGCGTCACGGACCAGGGCATCGACCAGGGCCTCGCGCGCCTCGCGGTCGTCCCAGTCACAGGGCGGCTTTCCGGGCGTGGCGTAGTCGTCGTCTCGGAGGAGCGCCGCCCGCACGCTCGCCGAAAGAGGACTCCCCGCCTTCTCGAGGCCAGAGAGCACCTTGCGGATCGCGGCGCGCAGCTGGGTGACGGTGTCCTCGGTGGCCACGGCGTCGAAGATGGGGGTCGAGTCGAGGACCCGGGCCCGCCCCTTCATGGCCCCGGTCTCTTTGGCCACGACCTTCGTGTCTTCGAAGAGGCGACGGGGGCGTTGGGAGGCACGCAGCCGGTTGCGCTGGCCGACGAGGGCCGTCGGGTGGAAGGACTCGGCACCCACGTCGAGGCCGGCGGCGGCCTGCCAGCGCAGGTCCACCTCGAGTCGATCACAGGCCTCGCGATCAGAAAGCCCCTCGAAGGACTGGAGGAGCATGACCGTCGCCATCACCCGGGCCGCAATGGTGGGGCGTCCCTTGGCCGAATCGGTGTAGAGGTCGGCGAAGTAGTCGTCGGGGAACATCGTGTGACCGTGATCGGCCAGCAGGCGATAGAGCGATCCTTCCTTCAAGCGGTCGCCAAGGATCGCCCTCGGGTTGTCGAAGCGGGGCTGGATCTGCTGGGAGCCGAGAGCCATGCCAGAAATTCTTGTCGGTCATCAGGCGGTTCGCGAGCA
>DATGKR010000187.1:0-7034 GCA_035294565.1 Acidimicrobiales bacterium
GCCCGGGGGGAAGTTCGCTTCTTACATGGCTCCGCCAGGAGGCGCGTCGTCGGGGGGAGGGGAAGCAGGGGGAGGGGAAGCGGGTAGAGGGGAGATGGCAACGGCGCTAGCGGGAAGGCGACCTGGACGCCCATGGCCACCGACACGCGTCCCGCGTAGCAGGTAGCGCACCTTGCAGCCGGCGGCCCGCAGGCGGTCCAGGGCGTCGAGGTCGGAGATGGTCAGGTCGTCGGCGCCTTTCAAGCGGTAGACAACCCTTACGTCGAGGTCCTCGCCGGCCCGCAGCCGGGCCAGCAGCCCGCCGAAGAGCAGGTCCGACGCGGCGGCCGCCACCCACGGGGCGGTGACCCACATCCGCTCGCGCGCCCCGGACACGAGGGGGCCGACTGCTTTCAGGATGCTCCGCTCGTTGACGACGCTCGACGGCCCAGGTCCGCCCTCCTTCCCGGACTGGTGGGAGATGTTACGGGGAAGGCGGGGCTCCGCCCGTGCCATGCCGCGGCGGCGCCGAGGCGGCTCGACGCGGGGAAGCCGGCGCGCCGCCCGTGCCGTGGCCCGGCGGCTTCGCCGCGGCTCGACGCGGGGAGTCGGTGCGCAGGCCGATGGCCCGGGCCCATATGTCGGTCATGGCCGCCACGGCGTCGTCGTCGTCGAAGGACTGCCCGAGGAGATGACGGACCTCCGCGAAGTTCTCCACCATCCCGCACAGCATGGCCGCCGTCAGCGCGGCGTCCAGCGAAGGATCCGCCTGGCCGGCGGCCTGCATGGACCGAATGCCCCTTTCGGCCCTGTTCACGAACGCCAAACGAGACTTCTGGCGGCGGGCCCGGAATTCGGGGTTGAACGACGCGACCTGCACCACGACCGAGTACAGCGAGGCGTGCCGGGCGAAGGACTCGACGTACAGCCGGTTGGCCGCGGCGATCCGGGCCACCGGGTCGGAGCCGGCGAGGTCACCGACGTGCGACTGGTGATAGAGCTCGTCGATCAGCTCGTCCACCACTTCCCGGAAGATGGCCTCCTTGGAGTCGAAGTAGGTGTAGAAGGATCCGGTGGCCACGCCCGCCTCGGCGGCGATGTCGGCTATGCGGGCGTCGACGAACCCGTCGCGCTCGAACACCCGGGCAGCGGCGTGCACCAGCGCCTCCCTGGTCCTCTGGCCGCGCGCCGTCGAAGGTACGACAGACGTCCCGCCGCGCACCTCAGGCGCCGGGGTCACGCCGCGCACCTCAGGCGCCGGGGTCACGCGTGAACCCGAGCGCGCAAAGCCAATCGGCGGGGACCGTCACCTTCCTTCCCTCCGCCGTTGAGCTTGTGCCGCGTCCACCCCGTCAGTATGCTCCCAAGTTGAATCCGGATTCAACTTTGTCGCCGGCAGCCAGGGGGAGCATGCTCTTCACCGAGGAACACGAAGCATTCCGCCAGTCGGTGAGAGGGGTCCTCCAGCGTGAGGTCGCCCCGCACGTGGAGGAGTGGGAGGAGGCCGAGATCTTCCCGGCCCACCAATTGTTCAAGGCGCTGGGCGCGGCCGGGCTGTTCGGGCTCGAGTACGACCCCGAGTTCGGGGGTCAGGGCGCCGACCACTCCTACACCGTGATCCTGGGCGAGGAGCTGGGGCGGATGGGCTGCGCCGGCGTGGCCATGGCCATCAGCGTGCAGACCGACATGGCCACACCGTCGCTGCACCGCTTCGGGTCGCCCGAGTTGAAGAAGCGCTACCTCGAGCCGGCGATACGCGGGGAGATGGTCGCCTCCATCGCGGTGACCGAACCCGACGCCGGTTCGGACGTTGCCGGCATCAGGACCAGGGCGGTGCGCGACGGCGACGAGTGGGTGATCAACGGGACCAAGACGTTCATCACCAACGGAACCCAGGCCGACTGGCTGTGTCTGCTGGCCAGGACCGGCGACGAGGGCGGCTACCGGGGAATGTCGCAGATCGTTTTCCCGACCTCGACCCCGGGCTTCTCGGTGAGCCGCAAGCTCGCGAAGCTGGGCAACCACAGCTCGGACACCGCCGAGTTGTCGTTCGTGGACGCCAGAGTGCCGATCGCCAACACCATCGGTTCGATCGGCCGGGGCTTCCAGCAGCAGATGGCGCAGTTCCAGAACGAGCGGATGATCGCCGCCTACACAGCGGTCGGCTCGATGGACGCCGCGCTGCGCCGCACCGCCGAATACCTGCGGGAACGCCAGGCGTTCGGCGAGCCGCTGCTTTCCAAGCAGTTCATCCAGTTCAAGCTGGCGGAGCTCTCGGCCGAGGTGGACATGCTGCGCCACTACAACTACGCGTGCGCCGAGGCGTACATGAGGGGCGAGGACACCACCCGCTTCGCCACGATCGCCAAGCTGAAGGCGGGGCGCCTCCAGCGCGAGATCGGCGACTGGTGCCTGCAGTTCCACGGAGGCATGGGCTACATGGCCGAGACCTGGGTCTCGCGCTACTTCCGCGACGGGCGCCTTTTGTCCATTGGCGGCGGCACCGACGAGGTGATGCTCTACGTACTGTCCAAGCTCGACGGCTTCACGGCCTGATCAGGAGGCGGGCCTTTCGATGCCGATCATCGACCAGCTCTGCGACGACCTGCGGGCGGAGCACGATTCGCTCGTGGCAGTCGTCTCGGCCATAGACGAGAAGGGATGGTCCACCCCCACTCCGGCCGCCGGTTGGGACGTGCGCGACACCATCAGTCACCTCACCTTCTTCCACGAGCAGGCGACCCTGGCCATCGATGACCCTCCCGCCTTCGAGGCGCACAAGGCGCTGCTGATGGCCTCGACGCCCCCGCCCCGCGCAGCGAGCGACGCCGGCGCAGGGCGAGACCGCAACCCCGGCGCGGGGCGAGACGCCGGCGCGGCGCAAGAAGCCGGCGCGGGACCCGACGGCGCGACGGGGCGAGACCGCGACCCCGGCGCGGGGCGAGACGCCGGCGCGGGACCCGACGTCGCCCTCGGTCGCGACCTGCGCCGCACCCACGGCGACGACGCGGCCCTGCTGGAGCGGTGGACGGCCTCCAGGGACGCCCTCATCGCCCGGGCGTTGCGGGCGGTCGACGAAGCCGGCGGCGCACCCCCGCGGGTGGCGTGGTACGGCCCTCCGATGAGCATGGCCAGCTTCATCAGCGCCCGGATAATGGAGACGTGGGCGCACGGCGCCGACGTGCGCGACGCCCTCGGAGTGCCGCTCGAGGCGTCGGTGTCGGGGCGGCTTCGTCACGTGTGCCACCTCGCCTACGGGGCCCGGGCTTTCACCTTCGCCGCGCACGGAGTAACCGACCCGGGGGACCCGGTGGCCATGGTGGTCAACGCCCCCGGCGGCGACACCTGGACGTGGGGGCCGGCGGCCTCCGAGACCGACAACGTCATCACCGGTCCGGCTCTCGACATCGCTTTGGTGTTCACCCAGCGGCGGCACCCGTCGAGGACGGCGGTGAAGGCGACCGGGCCCACCGCGAAGAGGTGGCTGTCGATCGCCCAGGCGTTCGCCGGGCCGCCCACGCTGACCCCGGCGGACCGCTGATCGTGGCCCCGCTCCCGCTCGGCTCGAACGTAGACACCAGGGATCCCGCCTTCCAGGCGAACCGGGCGGGGATGCTCGCCCTGCTGGGCGAGGTGGAGCGCCTGCTGCAGCAGGCGTCGGAGGGCGGCGGGCCGAGGGCGATCGAACGCCACCGCAGCCGGGGCAAGCTGCTGGCCCGCGAACGGGTGGCGCTCCTCCTCGACCCGGACACGCCGTTCCTGGAGATCAGCCCGCTGGCCGGGTACATGACCAACTACAACGTCGGGGGCGGCATGGTCCTCGGCATCGGCGTGGTCGAGGGGACCGAGTGCGTCATCCTGGCCAACGACCCGACCGACCTGGGCGGGGCGATGACCTCGCTGTCGATACGAAAGCTGATGCGGGCCCTCGAGATCGCCCGACTCAACCACATGCCCTACATCCAGTTCGTCGAGTCGGCCGGCGGGGACCTGCGCGGCCTGGCCCCAGGCGAGGATCCCGAGGCTGTGATGAGGCGTAACCTCGACCACTTCGCCGAGACAGGCCGGATGTTCCACGACATCACCGAGCTGTCGGCCCGGGGCATCCCGACCATCTCCGTCGTGTTCGGCAGCTCCACCGCCGGCGGCGCCTACCAGCCCGGCCTGTCGGATTACAACATCTTCGTGCGCGGCGGCGCCAAGGTGTTCCTCGGGGGACCGCCGTTGGTGAAGGTGGCGACGGGCGAGGACGCCGACGACGAGGAGCTGGGCGGCGCCGAGATGCACGCCACGACGAGCGGGCTGGCCGACTACCTGGCCGACGACGAGCTCCAGGCGATCCGCATGGCCCGCGACGTGGTGGCCCACCTGCACTGGCGCAAGCTCGGTCCCGGCCCGGTCACCTCCGACCCGGAGCCGCCTCTGCACGACCCCGAGGAGCTGCTCGGCCTCATGCCCGTCGACCTGCGGGCACCGGTCGACGCCCGCGAGATCATCGCCCGCATCGTCGACGGCAGCCGCTTCGAGGAGTTCAAACCCCGCTACGGCCCGACCATCGTGACCGGCTGGGCCGACGTGCACGGGTTCCCCGTCGGCATCCTGGCCAACAACGGCGTGCTCTTCTCCGACTCGGCCCAGAAGGCGGCGCAGTTCATCCAGCTGTGCAACCAGAGCTCGACCCCGCTGCTGTTCCTCCAGCACATCACCGGCTACATCGTCGGACGCGACTACGAGCGCGGTGGCATCGTCAAGCACGGCAGCCAGATGATCAACGCGTTGTCCAACTCCACCGTCCCGCACGTCACCGTCATCCTCGGAGCGAGCTACGGGGCGGGGAACTACGGGATGGGCGGCCGGGCGTTCGACACCCGCTTCGTGTTCCTGTGGCCCACCGCCAAGATCGCCATCATGGGCCCCAAGCAAATGGCGGGAGTAATGTCTATAGTCCGGCGGGAGCAGGCCGCCAGGCGGGGCCAGCCGGTCGACGAGGAGATGGAGGCGGCGATCACCAAAGCGGTCGAGGACTTCGCCGAGGCCCAGTCCCTCGGCCTGTACGCCACCGGCCGGGTCGCCGACGACGGGATCATCGACCCCCGCGACACCCGGACGGTCGTAGCGATGGCCCTGTCCGCCTGCCACAGCGCACCCGTGGAGGGGGCCCGCGGCTTCGGGGTGTTCCGCCTGTGATCGCCCGTCTGCTCATCGCCAACAGAGGGGAAATAGCCCGCCGTATCGCCCGCACCGCCCATTCCATGGGCATCCAGACCGTGGCGGTCTACGCCGAGGGCGACGCGCGCTCCCCGTTCGTCAACGAGGCGGCCAGGGCGGTGCCGCTCGCGGGCAGGACGGCCGCCGACACCTATCTGAACATCGCAGCTCTCGTCGCCGCGGCCCGGGCGGCCGGCGCCGACGCCGTCCACCCGGGGTACGGCTTCCTCTCGGAGCGGGCGGAGTTCGCCCGGGCCGTCCAAGACGCCGGCCTCATCTGGGTCGGCCCGCCGCCCGAGGTCATCGAGGTCCTGGGGGACAAGCTTGCGGCCAAGCGGATCATGGCCGGGGCGGGGGTCCCGACACTGCCGACGTGGCAGCCGGGAGACGCCGACCTCCGTTTTCCCGTGCTGGTCAAGGCGGCTGCCGGTGGGGGCGGCAAAGGCATGCGCGTGGTCAGCTCCGCCGCCGAGCTGGAGGACGCGGTTTCCGCCGCCGCACGGGAGGCGGAAGCGGCGTTCGGGGACGGCACCGTGTTCCTCGAGAGATACCTGACCGACGCCCGCCACGTGGAGATCCAGATCCTGGCCGACTCGCACGGCAACTGCATCCACTGCTTCGAGCGGGAGTGCTCCATCCAGCGCCGCCACCAGAAGGTGATCGAGGAGTCGCCGTCGCCGGCGCTGGACGAGGCGCTGCGCGAGAGGATGGGCGAAGCGGCGTTGGCCGCGGCCAAGGCGGTCGGCTACGTCAACGCCGGCACGGTGGAGTTTGTCCTCGAGCCGGGAGGCGACTTCTGGTTCCTCGAGGTCAACACCCGCCTGCAGGTCGAGCACCCGGTGACCGAGGCGGTGACCGGGCTGGACCTGGTCCGCGAGCAGCTGCTCGTCGCCCAGGGCCTCGCTTTGTCGATGGGCCAGGGCGACCTGTCGATCGGGGGGCACGCCATCGAGGCCCGCCTCTACGCCGAGGACCCGGCCGCCGGCTTCCTGCCCGCCACCGGGTCGGTCATCGACTGGGCGCCGGCCCCCGACCCGGCCGTGCGGTGGGACTCCGGGGTTGAGGCCGGCTCGGAGGTCGGCGTCGAGTTCGACCCGATGCTGGCCAAGGTGATCGCCCACGCCCCGACCAGGAGCGAGGCGGCGGGCAGGCTCGCCCTGGCATTGGAACGCAGCCGCATCCGGGGCGTGACCACCAACCGCGACTTCCTCGTCGCCGCCCTCCGCCACGAGAGGTTCCTCAGCGGGGAGACGACCACCTCGTTCATCGAAGACAGCGGGGTGGCGACCGTCCGCACCCCCGGGACGGAGGAGCTGCGCACCGCCGCCCTCGCCGCCACCCTGGCCGCCCGGGCCGAAGCGGCGGCTGCCCGGGCGGTGCTGCGTTCTCTGCAACCCGGCTGGCGCAACAGCGTCATGCCCCCCGAGCGGCGAGTGTTCGAGCACGGCGGCGAGGAGCTGGAGGTCGCCTACCGCACCGACCGCCACGGGCTGCTGCGACTGGACGACCGCACCGTCCGGCTGATCGAGGTCGACGGCGGTTGGGTCAGCTTCGAGGAAACCCTCGATACTGGCGCCTCCGCCCGCCACCTCGTCCACGTGCTCCGCCGGGGACGCGAGGTGTGGGTGCAGGGGCCGCAAGGGGACGTCCGGCTGGTCGAGCGGCCCCGCCTGCCTGAGGCGGCGAGAGAGGCGGCTGTCCCGGGAGGGCTGCTCGCCCCGATGCCCGGCCGGGTGGCGTCGATCGCCGTCGGCGTCGGCCAGGCGGTGCAACGCGGGGATCTGCTGATGATCGTGGAGGCAATGAAGATGGAGCACCGTGTCGTCGCCCCCGAGCCCGGCGTGGTG
>DATGKR010000188.1:0-6864 GCA_035294565.1 Acidimicrobiales bacterium
GCGCCGGCGCCCCCGGCTGCCTGGCCGCGTCGATCCCCGCTGCGCCCGGAGCGAGCTACGTCGCCACCGCGTCGGGGCCCACCAAGTGGACCGTCCAGTCGGTCGCAACGACCGGCGGCCAGTCGGCGGCGGTCGAGGAGCAGGTGACCCGCTCGTCGCAGTACCCCTTCGCCCTCTTCGGGGAGACGTCCCTCACCTTCAACGGCTCGGCCGGCCAGGCGTTCGCCACCTACGACCCGACACAGCCTGCAAGCTCGACCAACCCCGACCCGAGCGGCACCGTGACCGTAGGCAGCAACGGTCCCATCAACTGCAACGGCGGCCTCGGCTCCAACGTGACAGTCGTCTACTACGGCACCGGCGGCGTCGGCTCCTCCCAGTCGTCGAACTGCGGCAGGTACCAGAGCAATCCCGACACCTACTACCTGGCGCCCCCCTCGCCGCCGGCCGACGCGCTGCCCTGCCCCGACGGTGGGCTCATGGGATCGGCGATCGCCGGCGCGCCCTCCTCGCTCGCAGCGGGCTCCTACCTGTGCACGACGCCGGTGACCATAAGCGGCGTGCTCGACGTCGACGGTCCCGTGCAGCTCTACGTCATGCTCGACCCGACCCTGTACGGCTCGACGACCGGTGCCATCACGATCACCAGCGGATCGTACGTAAACGACCAGGCCGACTACTGCGCAGCCAACGGCGGATGCTCCCCGGCTCCGGACCTGCCCGCCTCGCAGGACTTCCAGCTGTTCACCAACGCAACCGGCACCGTCGGCAACTCGAACGGATCGGGTTTCTGGTTCGGGGGGATCGTCTACGCCCCGGACGCGTCGCTCACCGCCGACGGGTGCAAGAGCGTCTATTACGGTTCACTCACCATCAACACCCTCACCTGCAACGCCGGACCCCACCTCACCGTCTACTACGACGAGACCCTCGCCACCGACTACGGGCCCTGGGCGGCCTCGGACTACACCCAGGTGAACCCGTCCTCGGTGACGATCCCCTGAGCGCCCAACCCGTAGCATTGGGCGCGATGCTGCGCTTCCTCACCGCCGGCGAGTCCCACGGCAAGGGGCTGGTCGTGATCGTCGAAGGCCTCCCCGCCGGCCTGGAGGTGACCGCCGAACGGATCCAGGCGGAGCTCGCCCGCCGGCGGCTCGGCTTCGGCCGGGGGCCGAGGATGCGCTTCGAAGCCGACGAGCTCACCCTGCTCGGCGGGATCCGCCACGGGCGGACCCTCGGCTCGCCGGTGGCGATCGAGATAGCCAACACGGAGTGGCCCAAGTGGCAGGAGGAGATGTCACCCGCGCCTGGGGCGACCGCCAAGCCGCTGCAGAAGCCGAGGCCCGGGCACGCCGACCTGCCCGGCATGCTCAAGTACGGCTTCGGCGACGCGCGGGACGTCCTCGAACGCGCCTCGGCGCGCGAGACCGCAGCGCGCGTCGCGGCCGGGGCGCTCGCCAAGGCCCTCCTCGCCGAGCTAGGGATGGCGGTCGTCAGCCACGTCGTCCAGCTCGGCCCCGTCGTATCCAAGTCGTCGTCCCGGCCCGGCCCCGGCGACCTCGAACGGGTCGACGCCTCGGAGGTGCGCTGCTTCGACCCCGCCGCCGAGGAGGAGATGGTCGCCGAGATCAAGGCGGCGGCGAAGGTGGGCGACTCGCTGGGCGGGGCGGTCGAGGTCATCGGCTACGGGGCGCCCGTCGGCCTCGGAAGCCACGTGCACTGGGATCGCCGCCTCGACGGCCTGCTCGCCCAGGCGTTGCTCAGCATCCAGGCGGTGAAGGGGGTGGAGATCGGCGAGGCGGCAGACGTGTCCCGCCGCAGGGGCTCCGGCGCCCACGACCCGATCGCCTGGGACGCCGAGCAGGGCGCCTACGTGCGCGAGTCCAACTGGAGCGGCGGGATCGAGGGCGGCATGAGCAACGGTGAGCCGGTCGTCGCCCGGGTGACCATGAAGCCGCTGGCCACCCTCAACCGCCCGGTGCTGAAGACCGTCGACGTGGTCACCAAGGAGGAGACCGTGTCGTTCAAAGAGCGCACCGACGTCACCGCAGTGCCCGCCATGGGCGTCGTCGCCGAGACGATGATGGCGCTGGTCCTCGCCGGCGAGGCGCTGCGCAAATTCGGCGGCGACTCGGTGGCGGAGATGCGGCGCAACCACGATTCCTACCTCGCCTCGCTGCGCGACAGGTGAGCCGGGCGCGCAGGGTCCTCCTCATCGGGATGATGGGCGCCGGCAAGACCACGACGGGCCGCCTTCTCGCCGATCGCCTCGGCTGGCCCTACCTCGACAGCGACGACGAGGTCGAACGGCGGACGGGTCGGACCGTGCCCGAGATCTGGAAGGAGCAGGGGGAGCCGGCCTTCCGCGCCGAAGAGTCAAAAGCGCTGGCGGAGGCGTGCACGTCGGCGGGGCCGGCCGTTGTCGCGGTAGCCGGCGGGGCCGTGCTCGCCCCGGAGAACCGGCAGATGATCAAGCGCGCCGGGCTCGTCGTGTGGCTTCGCGCCGACGTCACGACCCTCGCCCGGCGGGTGGGGTCGGGGGAGGGCCGGCCATTGCTCAGCGGCGGGGCGGCGGCTGCTCTCGCCAGGCTGAGCCGGGAGAGGGAGCCGATCTACTCCGACCTGGCCGACCTCGTCTTCGACGTGGACGTGATGGCTCCCCCCCAGGTCGCCGACGAGATCGCCGCGACGGTGCTCGGCGATGATTGAGCTGCAGGTCACCCTCGGCGAGCGTTCCTACCCGGTGCTAGTAGGCGCCGGCGCACGCCACCGCCTGTGCGAATTGATGCCCGTGGGGACCGATAAGGCAGCAATAGTGACACAAGAAGGCATACCCTGGGAGGTGGACTCCGGCGTCGAGCAGCGCACCTTTGTCATCGACGACGGCGAGGAGGCCAAGCAGCTCGAAACAGTCGAGGAGCTCTGCCGGGGCTTCGCCCGCTGGAACCTCCACCGCCGCGACGCGGTCGTGGCGGTCGGCGGAGGCGTCGTCACCGACGTTGCCGGCTTTGCTGCCGCCGTCTACCACCGGGGGGTGGCCGTCGTCCACGTCCCGACCACCCTGCTCGGCCAGGTCGACGCCGCCATCGGGGGCAAGACCGGGGTCAACCTCGAGGAGGGGAAGAACCTCGTCGGGGCGTTCTGGCAGCCGGCGGCCGTGCTTTGCGACACCGAAACGCTCTCCACACTCCCGCCCCGCGAGTACCGCAGCGGCCTCGGCGAGATGGCCAAGTACCGCTTCCTCGGCGTCGAGCGGCTGCGCGACCTCCCCCTCGACGAGGCGGTAGCCGCGTGCGTCGCCTGCAAGGCCGAGGTGGTCGCCTCCGACGAGCGCGAGTCGGGCCGGCGGGCGCTGCTCAACTACGGGCACACCCTCGCCCACGCGCTCGAAACGGTCGGCCGCTACGACCTGCGCCACGGCGAGGCCGTCGGCATCGGCCTCGTCTTCGCCGCCCGCCTGGCCGAACGGCTCGGGCGGATCGGCTCCGAGCGCGTCGCCGAGCACGTCTCGTTGGTGGCGGGCTACGGCCTGCCCACCGAGCCTCCCCCCGGGCTGGATCCAAAAGAGCTGGTATCTGTCATGGAGAGAGACAAGAAAGCCGGGGGACGAGGTCTCACCTTCGTGCTCGACGGTCCCGGGGGGCTGGAGGTCGTCCCGGGCGTCGAGGCCGCCGCCGTCCTCGAGGTGCTCGGGCGATGACGCCGCTGCCCACCGTTCTTGTGCTCTCCGGTCCCAACCTCGACCTGCTAGGCGAGCGCGAGCCGGCGGTCTACGGTACGGCCACCCTCGACGACCACGTCGCCGCCGCCACCCAGGCCGCCGCCGAGCTGGGCCTGCGTGTCGAGCACCACCAGTCCAACCACGAGGGCGAGCTCGTCGAGCTGGTCCACCAGGCCAGAGGCAAAGCTGCTGCCATAATCATCAACCCCGGTGCGCTCACCCACTACGGCTGGTCCCTGCACGACGCCCTCGCCGCCTTCGACGGGCCCGTCGTCGAGCTGCACCTGTCCAACCCCGACTCCAGGGAGCCGTGGCGGCGGATCTCTGTCATCGCTCCTGTCGCTACTGGGAGCATCGCCGGGTTCGGCGCCCACGGCTACCGCCTGGCCGTCGAGGCCGTGGCGGAGATCCTTCGGGACCGTCAGGCGGGGTAGTGGATCGACCCGCCGGCGAGGATGGCCAGGAAAGCCCCGGCGGACAGGAACACCCCGTAGGGGATCGGGGTCCGGCGCCCGGCCCTCTTGGCGGCCATGAGCACGATCCCGACGACCGCCCCGAGGAGGTTGGCGGCCAGGAAACCGATGAAGGCGTAGTGCCAGCCCAGCCAGCCGAGGGCCAGGCCGAGCACCGCACCAAAGCGGACGTCGCCGAAGCCCAGGGCGCGGGGGCTGGCCAGGTTGATGGCGAACAGGACGGCGAACTCGACCGCCCCCGAGGCGGCGGCCACCGCCAGGCGGTGCCACTGGCCCTGCACGCCCGCCGCTACGACCAGGGCGGCGAGGACCAGGCCCCCCAGCGGGTAGACGACCACCCGGGGAAGCAGCAGGTGGTCGAGGTCGATGAACGACAGGGCGACCAGGCCGGCCCCGAAGATCACTTCGGCGGGCAGCGTCCAGCTGAACCCGAAGCGGAACCCCATGGCGACGAACACCCCCGCGGTCAAAAGCTCGACGAGGGGGTAGCGGGCGGAGATCCGCATGCCGCAGCTCCGGCAGCGGGCGCGCAGGAGCAGCCAGGAGACGACAGGGATGTTGTCCCTCGGCGCGATCTGCGCGCCGCAGCCCGGGCACGCCGATGGAGGCTTGACGACCGACTCGCCCCGCGGGACCCGGTGCACGACGACGTTGAGGAACGACCCGACGGCCAGGCCGTAGACCCCCAGCGCCGCCAGCAGGAGAGCCGTCACGGGACGGGTACTGTAAGCGACGTGCTAGCTCCCCTGGTGGTTTCGCCGCGTCTCGAGCGGCTCCGGGACAGGATGTCCGCCGACGCCCTGCTGGTCACCAGCCTGACCAACATCCGCTACCTGACGGGCTTCACCGGCTCGGCGGGCATGCTCTTCCTCCTGCCCGGCGACACGGTCCTCGTCACAGACGGGCGCTACGAGACTCAGGCGGCCGAGCAGCTCTCGGCCAGCGGCGCGCCGGCCCGGGTGGAGGTCGCCGCCGCGGCCGAGCAGAAGAAGCTCTGCTCGTCGCTGGTCGCCGGGGCGGGCGTGGCGACCCTCGCCCTGGAGGCGGCGCACGTGAGCTGGGCCCGCCAGCGCGACTTCGAGGCGGATTGGTTCCCCGGCGTGGCGCTCGAGGCGACCGTCGGGCTGGTCGAGGAGCTCCGCCAGGTGAAGGACCCCGGCGAGATAGACCGTCTCGCCCGGGCGGCGGAAGTCGCCGACGAGGCGCTGGCCGCGGTGCGGGACCGTCTAGCCGCCGGACCTACCGAGGCAGAGTTCGGCCGGGCGCTCGACTTCCAGATGATGGAGCTGGGCGCTGCCGGACCGTCGTTCGAGACGATCGTCGCCTCGGGGCCCAACGCCGCCAAGCCGCACCACCGGCCGTCCTCGCGGGTGGTGGCGCCGAGCGAGCCGGTGGTGATCGACTTCGGCGCGCTGGTCGACGGCTACTGCTCGGACATGACCCGCACCGTGTGGCTGGGCGACGTCGAGGACCCCCGGCTGCGCAAGGCGCTCGACGTCGTGCTCGAGTCCCAGGCCGCCGGGGTGGCCGCCGTTCGCGCCGGGGTCGCCTGCGCCGATGTCGACGCGGCGTGCCGCTCGGTCATCGAGGCGGCCGGCCTCGGCGACCGCTTCGTCCACGGCACCGGCCACGGCGTCGGCCTCGACATCCACGAGGCGCCGACGGTCAGCCGGACCTCCACCGATACACTCCAGGCCGGCCACGTGGTGACCGTCGAGCCGGGCGTGTACCTACCCGGGGTCGGCGGGGTGCGCATCGAGGACACCGTCGTGGTCACCGAGCAGGGTTGCCGACCTCTTACCCGCACCGCCAAGGACCGTCCCTAGGAAAAAGATGCCCGCCGTCTCCACCAACGACCTCAAGAACGGCATGACCCTCAACCTGCCCGAGGGCCTCTTCTCCGTCGTCGAGTTCCAGCACGTCAAGCCCGGCAAGGGCGGCGCGTTCGTGCGCACCAAGCTGAAGAACGTGCGCACCGGCGCCGTCCTGGAGCGCACCTACCGCGCCGACGAGAAGCTCGACCAGGCGCTGATCGACAAGAAGGACATGCAGTTCCTCTACCTCGACGGGGACGACTACGTGTTCATGGACACCACCGACTACGAGCAGATGCACGCCTCGCGCGCCGCGCTCGGCGCGGCCGCCCCCTACCTCAAGGAGGGGGACTCGGCGGTCATCCAGATGTTCGAAGGGGAGATCGTCGGCGTGGACCTGCCGGCGGCGGTCGAGCTGGCCGTCACCGAGACCGAGCCGGGTGTGCAGGGCGACCGGGTGTCGGGCGCCCGCAAGCCGGCCGTTTTGGAAACAGGCCTGACCGTGCAGGTGCCGCTGTTCGTCAACGTCGGCGACCGGGTGAAGGTCGACACCCGCACCGGTGAGTACCTGACCCGCGCCTAGGCCGCCGTGCCCGTACCCCGCCGGGAGGCCCGGGAGCGGGCGTTGTCGCTGCTCTACGAGGCGGAGGCGAAGGGGGTGGCGCCCGGCGAGCTGCTCGCCGAGCTGCCCGTCCCCCCCGACCCGTTCGCCTCGGAGCTGGTGCGCGGGGTGGGGGAGCGGCTCGCCGAGATCGACGCCCTCCTCGCCAAGCACGCCATCGGCTGGACCCCCGAGCGGATGCCGGCGGTGGACCGCGCCGTTTTGCGCATGGCCGCCTTCGAGCTGATCGCCCTC
>DATGKR010000189.1:0-8694 GCA_035294565.1 Acidimicrobiales bacterium
GGGCGTCGGCCATGACCATGAGCAGGGCAGAAGGCATCCCCCCGAATAAACGGCCGTCCGGGGGTCGAACTGCAGCGAAAGACCCCGAATTTCCCGAACGGAGAATGGGTACACACTGAGGATGACAGCTGCCCTGGTGGACGTCCTCGAGCGCCAGCATGCCCGCATCGCCGACCTGTTCGACCAGGTGAGCCGACCCGACGCCGACCGGCCGCGGGTGCTGCGTTCGCTGATCCGGGAGCTCGCCGCTCACGTCGCCTCCGAGCGAGCGGAGGTCTACCCTCAGGTGAAGTCGAGGCGGATAGGCGGAGAGAGCCTGGCCGCCCGGCTTCAAGGCGACTACGACGAGATCGACCGTCTGATGGTCCTGATCGAACGCCGCAAGTTCAACTACCCCGACGTCCCAGACCTGGTCTCGGCGCTCGAGGATGCTTTCGACGCCCACCGCGACCGGTGTCGTTCGCAGCTCGAACCGGCGCTACGGGCGGCGCTCGGTCCCGAGGAGATGGCGACCATCGGCGAGCGGATGAGCAACGCCGACAAGATGGTCATCTCCCATCCCCACCCGCACTTCCTGTCCCTCGGGCCCGTCTCTGCCAGGCTGACCGCCTTCCTGGCCCGTTTCGATAGGTGGCGGGACAAGACCGCCACCAGTCTGCCGCCCCCGCCCCGGCGACCCTGACGCCGCCAGCCCACCAGTCTCCCGCACCGCCCCGGCGACCCTTGACCTGCGGTCCCTGGTTGCTTTACCCTGGCGGGAAAACCGCCCGCAGCCCCGAAGGCCACGTCGGCTTGCCTTAACTGCGCCCGTGGTCCTAGACTGGCCTCTGCCGTGGTCCCCCGCCGTGCGCCCCTCCAGAGTTCTTCGCGGCTTCGGCGCGTCCCTGCGGCTCTTCTCCGTCCCGCAATGCATCAGGAGTAGGTCTTGCCGACTCGTTCCGCGACCCGGGAGCGTTTCTCCTTCGCCAACCTCGATGAGGTCCTGCCGCTGCCGGACCTCATCTCCATTCAGCGCGATTCGTTCAAGTGGTTCCTCGAAGAGGGGCTCGCCGACACCTTTCGCGACATAAGCCCCATCGAGGACTTCTCCGGATCCCTGAAGCTGATCCTCGAATTCGACCCCACCGACATCGACCTGCGCCCTCCTCCGAAGTTCACGGTCGAGGAGTGCAAGGAGAAGGACATGACCTATGCCGCGCCGATCTTCGTGCGCGCGCAGTTCCAGAACGCCAATACCGGCGAGATCAAGGAACAGACCGTCTTCATGGGGGACTTCCCGATGATGACGGACAAGGGCACGTTCATAATCAACGGCACCGAGCGGGTGGTCGTCTCCCAGCTCGTGCGCAGCCCGGGCGTCATCTTCCAACCCGGACGCGACCTCAAGACCGTCGTCACCGGCACGATCCACCCCTACCGCGGGGAGTGGATCGAGTTCGACGTCGAGGCCAAGCCGGGCAAGGAGATCACCGCTGGCTCGCGTGTCGCCCGCAAGCGGCGTCTCAGCCTCTTCGTCCTGCTGCGGGCCCTGGGCTACACCAACGACGACGGGTTCATCGACCGCTTCGTCCGTCACTTCGACTTCCTCGAGGGCCAGTGGGAGAAGGAGCGTGAGCTGGCGCCCACCCAGGAGGAGGCGCTGCTCGAGATCTACAAGCGGGCCCGTCCGGGCGAGCCGCCCTCGCCTGAGTCGGCCCGGGTCTACTTCGAGAACGCCTTCTTCAACCCCAAGCGCTACGACCTCACCCGAGTCGGCCGCTACAAGCTGGACCGGAAGCTCGGCCCCGAGATCGCCAAGCTGGAGGATCTCTTCGGCCTTCACCTCGAGCGTCCCGCAGAGGGCCAGGGAGTCCTGTCGCGAAGCGAGATCCTCGCCGCGTGCAGCTACCTGCTGCACCTCGCCATGGGCGAGTCCGGCTACCGCCTCGACGACCAGGACCACTTTGCCAACCGGCGTATCCGCTCGGTCGGCGAGTTGATCCAGAACCAGGTGCGCGTCGGGTTGTCGCGCATGGAACGGGTGGTGCGCGAGCGGATGACCACCCAGGACGTGGAGGCGATCACCCCCCAGACGCTGATCAACATCCGGCCGGTGGTGGCCGCCATCAAGGAGTTCTTCGGCACCTCCCAGCTCTCGCAGTTCATGGACCAGACCAACCCGCTGTCGGGGCTCACCCACAAGCGCCGTCTCAGCGCGATGGGACCGGGCGGCCTGAGCCGCGAGCGGGCCGGGTTCGAGGTGAGGGACGTGCACACCTCGCACTACGGGCGGATGTGCCCGATCGAGACGCCCGAGGGCCCGAACATCGGCCTCATCGGCCACCTCGCCTCCTACGGGAGGATCAACAGCTACGGCTTCATCGAGACCCCCTACCGGCGGGTGGTAGACGGGAGGGTCACCGACGAGATCGTCTACCTCGCCGCCGACGAGGAGGAGGAGTACGTCATCGCCCAGGCGAACGCCAAGCTCGCCGACGACGGCACCTTCGTGGAGGATCGGGTTCTCGTCCGTCGCGCCCCGATGGGTCCCGGTGTGCGTGTCGGGGCGACGGGGACGAGCTATGGGACCACCAGCGAGGTCGATTTCGTTCCCCCCGCGGAGGTCGACCTGATGGACGTGTCCCCCAAGCAGATCGTGTCGATCTCCACCGCGCTCATCCCCTTCATCGAGCACGACGACGCCAACCGCGCGCTCATGGGCGCCAACATGCAGAAGCAGGCGGTTCCGCTCCTGCGCCCAGAGGCCCCGTTCGTGGGCACCGGGGTGGAGGCGCGCGCGGCGCGCGACGCCGGCGACGTGCTCCTGGCCGAGGGCCGGGGCACCGTCACCGAGGCGTCCGGGGAGATCGTCACCGTCGAGTACGAGCCGGGACAGTCCGACTGGGCGGGCAACCCGCTCGGGCGGAAGTCGTACCGTCTGGCCAAGTTCCGACGTTCCAACCAGAACACCTGCCTCAACCAGCGCATCGTCGTCGACGAGGGCGACAAGGTGGAAAAAGGCGACGTCCTCGCCGACGGGCCCTCCACCGAGGCGGGAGAGCTGGGCCTCGGCAAGAACCTTCTCGTGGCCTTCATGCCGTGGGAGGGCTACAACTACGAGGACGCCATCATCCTCTCCGAGCGACTGGTGCGCGACGACGTGCTGACCTCGATACACATCGAGGAGCACGAGGTCGACGCGCGCGACACCAAGCTCGGCGCAGAGGAGATAACCCGCGACATCCCGAATTTGTCCGAGGACATCCTCAAGGACCTCGACGAGCGGGGGATCATCCGTATCGGCGCGGAGGTGGGAGCCGGCGACGTCTTGGTGGGCAAGGTCACCCCGAAGGGGGAGACCGAGCTCACCCCGGAGGAGAGGCTGCTCCGGGCTATTTTCGGCGAGAAGGCACGCGAGGTGCGCGACACCAGCCTCAAGGTGCCCCACGGCGAGTCGGGCAAGGTGATCGACGTGCGGGTGTTCTCCCGGGAGGACGCCCACGAGCTGCCGCCGGGCGTCAACCAGCTGGTGCGGGTCTACGTCGCCCAGCGCCGCAAGATCTCCGAGGGCGACAAGCTCGCAGGCCGCCATGGCAACAAGGGAGTCATCTCCAAGATCCTGCCGATAGAGGACATGCCCTTCCTCGCAGACGGCACCCCGGTTGACATAATTCTCAACCCTCTGGGCGTGCCGAGCCGGATGAACGTTGGCCAGGTGCTCGAGAGCCATCTCGGCTGGGCGGCGCGCTGGGGCTGGGAGGGCAACGAGCTCGCCCGTCCCCCGGTCAGCGGCACCGAGCGCAAGACTCGTCCCCAGACGGTGCCGTCGAGCCATATCGCCACCCCGTCGTTCGACGGAGCCCACTGGGACGAGGAGGACGGGGCGGGACGCCACCCGACCATCAAGAAGGTGTTCGAGAGGCTCAACCCCGAGGCCCCCGGCACAGACTACGGCGACCACGGGCGCCTGATCGGCTTGGACGGCAAGGCAGTCCTCTACAACGGGCGGACCGGCGAGCCTTACGACAACCCGGTGAGCGTCGGCTACGTGTACATCATGAAGCTGGCCCACCTCGTCGACGACAAGATCCACGCCCGCTCCACCGGCCCCTACTCGATGATCACCCAGCAGCCCCTGGGCGGCAAGGCCCAGTTCGGCGGCCAGCGTTTCGGTGAGATGGAGGTGTGGGCCCTCGAGGCTTATGGGGCGGCGTTCGCCCTGCAGGAGCTTCTGACCATCAAGTCCGACGACGTCCTCGGCCGGGTGAAGGTCTACGAGGCGATCGTCAAGGGTGAGAACATCCCCGAGCCGGGCATCCCGGAGAGCTTCAAGGTCCTCATCAAGGAGATGCAGAGCCTCTGCCTCAACGTGGAGGTCCTCTCCAACACTGGCGAGGAGATCCAGATGCGCGAGCTCGACGAGGACGTGTTCCGCACAGCCGAGGAGCTCGGAATCGACATCAGCCGTCCCGAGCGTGGCTCGGACGAGGAAGACGCCCGGCGGGCGGGCGAGAGGAGTTTCTAAATGCTTGACGTCAACAACTTCGAGCAGCTCCGGATCGGCCTGGCGACGGCCGACTCGATCCGGGCGTGGTCGAACGGCGAGGTGAAGAAGCCCGAGACCATCAACTACCGGACGCTGCGCCCCGAGAAGGACGGGCTGTTCTGCGAAAAGATCTTCGGTCCCACCAAGGACTGGGAGTGCTACTGCGGCAAGTACAAGAGGGTCCGTTTCCGGGGGATCGTCTGCGACCGTTGCGGCGTGGAGGTGACCCGCTCGAAGGTTAGGCGCGAGCGGATGGGCCACATCGAGCTCGCCGCCCCTGTCGTGCACATCTGGTACCTCCGGGGCACCCGCAGCTGGCTCGCCTACCTGCTCATGGGCACCGAGGCCCGCGAGGAGCTCAAGGCCAAGCAGCTCGAGAAAGTCATCTACTTCGCCGCCAACCTGGTCACCTGGGTGGACGAGGAGAAGCGCCACACGGACCTTCCAACCCTGGAGGTGGAGCTGGCCGAGGAGCTGGGCGAGATCGAGCGCGCCCGGGACCTGGAGCTGGACAAGCGGTTCAAGGCGTTGGAGGAGGAGCTGGCCCGGATGGAGTCGGAGGGCGCCAGGGACTCCGAGCTGAAGGCCCGACAGCGCCAGGTGGACAAGGAGCTCGCGGCGATCCGCGAGCGCGCCGAGGCCGAGCTGGATCTGACCAGGCGCGCCTTCGACGAGTTCCGCAACCTGCACTCGCGCAAGATCATCGAGGACGAGACGATCTGGCGGGAACTGAAGGACCGCTACGCCGACTACTTCCGCGGGGGCATGGGCGCCGAGGCGATAGCCGAGCTCATCAACGAGATCGACTTCGACGAGGAGGAGATCAAGCTTCGTGAGGCGATCGACCCGGCCGACGGGCGCCGCCCCCTTTCGGTGCAGCGCCGCCAGAAGGCGATCAAGCGCTTGAAGATCGTCTCGGCATTCAACCGCCGCGACGAGAACGGGCGGCGGGTCAACGACCCCAAGGCGATGATCCTCGACGCCGTGCCGGTGATCCCGCCCGAGCTGCGCCCGATGGTGCAGCTCGACGGCGGCCGGTTCGCCACGTCGGACCTCAACGACCTGTACCGGCGGGTGATCAACCGCAACAACCGCCTGAAGAGGCTCCTCGACCTCGGCGCACCGGAGATCATCGTCAACAACGAGAAGCGGATGCTCCAAGAGGCGGTCGACGCGCTCTTCGACAACGGCCGACGGGGACGGCCCGTCACCGGGCCGGGCAACCGCCCGCTCAAGTCCCTGTCCGACATGCTGAAGGGCAAGCAGGGCCGGTTCCGCCAGAACCTGCTCGGCAAGCGGGTCGACTACTCGGGCCGCTCAGTGATCGTGGTCGGGCCGACCCTGAAGCTGCACCAGTGCGGCCTTCCCAAGCAGATGGCCCTGGAGCTGTTCAAGCCTTTCGTGATGAAGCGCCTCGTCGACCTCGAGCTGGCCCAGAACATCAAGTCGGCCAAGCGGATGGTCGAGCGGCGCCGCTCCCAGGTGTGGGACGTGCTTGAAGAGGTGATCAAAGAGCACCCGGTCCTGCTCAACCGCGCGCCTACGCTGCACCGCCTCGGCATCCAGGCGTTCGAGCCGGTGCTGGTCGAAGGCAAGGCGATCCAGATCCACCCGCTGGTGTGCACCGCTTTCAACGCCGACTTCGACGGCGACCAGATGGCGGTGCATCTTCCGCTGTCCGCCGAGGCGCAGGCCGAGGCGCGCATCTTGATGCTGTCGGCCAACAACATCCTTTCCCCCGCGACGGGCCGCCCGATCGTCACCCCCACCCAGGACATGGTCTTCGGCGCCTACTACCTGACCCTCGAAAAGGAAGGGGCCAGGGGTGAGGGCCGCGTCTTCCGTCACCTCTTCGAGGTCGAGAAAGCCTACGACGCGGGCGAGGTGGACCTCCACGCCAAGATCAAGTGGCGTGGGCCCCACGTGGAGGCCGACGATGAGCGGACCGTCAGCTACGAGGAGATCGAGACGACCCCCGGCCGGCTGATCTTCAACGCCGCACTCCCCGACGACTTCCCCTTCGTCAACGACATCGTCGGGAAGCGCAACCATTCGATCGGCTCGATCGTCGAGGTCCTCGCCTCCAGCTACAAGAGGGCCGAGGTGGCGGCGAGCCTCGACCGGGTCAAGGACCTGTGCTTCTTGTACGCCGCCCGCTCCGGGCTGACCATCTCCATCGACGACGTCAAGACACCGCCTCAGAAGGGCGAGATCATCGCCCGCCACGAAGCCGAGGCCCAGAAGGCCGAGACCCAGTTCAGGCGGGGCATCATCACCGACGACGAGCGCCGTCAGAAGGAGATCGAGATCTGGACGGCCGCCAACTCGGAGATCGGTCGGGCGATGGAGAAGACCCTCGCCGAGAGCGAGTTCAACCCGCTCGACATGATGGTCGACTCCGGAGCGCGCGGAAATCCCCAGCAGGTACGCCAGATCGCCGGCATGAAGGGGCTCGTGTCGAACCCCCGGGGGGAGATGATCCCCCGGCCGATCCGCTCCTCCTTCCGGGAGGGCCTGTCGGTCCTCGAGTACTTCATCTCCACCCACGGCGCCCGCAAGGGCCTGGCGGACACCGCCCTGCGCACTGCGGACTCGGGCTACCTAACCCGCCGGCTGGTGGACGTCGCCCAAGAGCTGATCGTGCGGGAGGAGGACTGCGGGACCAGCCGCGGGATCCGCATCGGCGACATCCAACCCGACGACGAGCGGGTACGCGCCTACCTCGACACCCGCATCGACGGGCGTATCCTCGCCCGGCCCGTCACCCTCGCCGACGGCACCGAGTTCCCGGCGGGGACGATGATCGACCAGCAGGTGATGGACGCGCTGCGCGACGACCCGGGCGTCACCGAGGTCACCTGCCGGTCGGTGCTCACCTGCGAGTCCGAGCACGGGGTTTGCGCCATGTGCTACGGACGCTCGCTGGCGTCCAACCGGCCCATCGAGCTTGGCGAAGCGGTCGGTGTCATCGCCGCCCAGTCGATCGGTGAGCCGGGCACCCAGCTGACCATGCGAACCTTCCACCAAGGCGGCATCGCCGGCGAGGACATCACGCACGGCCTGCCTCGCGTGGTCGAGCTGTTCGAGGCTCGAACCCCGAAGGGGGCGGCGGTCCTGGCCCGGGTCTCCGGGGTGGTCCGCATCGAGGACGAGGACACCGGCCGGCGGATCGTCGTGGTGGCCGACGACGGCAGCGAGGACGTCTACAGCGTCTCCCCCCGGGCCAAGCTCGCCGAGGGGATCCGCGACGGGGCCGAAGTGTCGGCTGGTGACCCCATCGTCGACGGCCCCAAGGACCCCAAGCAGCTGCTGGAGATCAAAGGCATCCGCGAGACCCAGCAGTACCTGGTCAACGAGGTCCAGCAGGTCTACCGCGACCAGGGCGTGTCCATACACGACAAGCACATCGAGCTGATCGTCCGCCAGATGCTCCGCCGGGTGCTCGTCGCCGAGCAGGGGGAGAGCCCGTTCCTGCCTGGAGAGAGGGTCGACTCGCGCACCTACGCCGAAGTGAACCGCCAGCTGGTCACCGCGGGCAGACGCCCCGCCGAGGGGCGACCCGAGCTCATGGGCATCACCAAGGCTTCGCTGGCCACCGACAGCTGGCTGTCGGCCGCTTCGTTCCAGGAGACGACTCGGGTGCTGACCGAGGCGGCGATCGAGGGCCGCTCCGACCGGCTGTTCGGCCTGAAAGAGAACATCATCATCGGCAAGCTGATCCCCGCCGGAACTGGCATGAACCGCTACCGCAGCATCGTCCTAGAGGCCCCCGAGGCCGAGCGGATGGACTTCTGGTCGTCCGGCGAGGACGAGGCGGGCAGCGAGGACCTCGCCGCGTGGCTGGCCTCGATCGGAGGCGACGAGGACGGGTCGGCCTACGACGGCGACGGTGCGTTCAGCGTCGACGGCGACGAGTCGGCGTTCGGCGGCGGGTTCGGAGACGGCGGGGAGGACGCCTCGGCGTCGTAGCCGTCGAAGTCCGGCTCACCGCCCGCCCCGCGGGTTTTTCGGCTCCCCCCAGGGCTGGTTCAGCTCTGGGGGGTGATGGTGATCTCGACGGCGTCGCCGTCGTTTAGCGCCGGCGTTGTTATGGTCACTTGTCCGTTTACGACGGGCAGGACGCTGGTTTGCGGTGAGAGCGAGTCGAGCGGGGACGAGGCGGTGGAGCC
>DATGKR010000190.1:0-4613 GCA_035294565.1 Acidimicrobiales bacterium
AGGAGATCGAGGCGGGCGCCGTGGTGATCCTCGGCCTGGGATCGTCGAACCGGGACCCGTCGCGGTGGGGACCGACCGCCGAGGAGCTGGACTTGACCCGCCCGGGGGCCTCGCAGCACGTCTCGTTCGGCGGCGGCCACCACTACTGCCTTGGTTCCCACCTGGCCCGCCTCGAGGCCCAGGTAGCGATCGGCCGGCTGGTGAGGGGCTTCCCCGGGATGGAGCTGGGCGGGGATCCCGCCTGGAACGGGAGGATCAACCTGAGGGGCCTCGCCCGCCTGCCGGTGCGGACTGGCCGCTGAGCGGACACCGCAAGGAAGCGCCCGGGAGGGCAGGCCACGCCAAAAACGGGCCGGCAGGCCACGGGGAAGGTGGGAGCTGGCGCCGCTACCGGGTGGGCCGCAGCGGCTGGAGCTCGACGGTCACCGTGCGCCCGTAGACCGGCAGGGCGTCGGCGGTCGCCTGGGCGTCGAGCGGCATCGAGGGCCCGAGAGCCACGCGCACCGTTCGGCTGCCGTCGAGCCCGGTCCGGCAGGCGGCGGGCACGGTGACGGTGACGGTGCCCGTCCCGCGCAGCGTGAAACCCGAGCAGCTCACGCCGCTCAACTGGAGGAACTCGACGTCGGCGCGCTGCACCTGCACGTGCCAGCCCCACACGGTGAAGTCCCGGTAGATGCTCCGGTAGGAGAAAACGGTCGGCGGCGGTGGAGGGTTGCCGCCCCCGCCGGGGTGCAGCAGCCGGGCGTACTGGGCGACCTCCTGGCTGCGCAGCCAGGGGTTCCAGTAGGCGTTGCTGTGGATTCCTGGGTGCAGCTCGTAGTGGTAGGAGACCCCCTCGTCGTCGAAGGCGGCGTTGAGCTCCTGGTTGGTGGTCAGCACCAACGCCTCGAAGGCCTGAGCGGTCAGGTAGCCGGAGGGGCTGGCGAAGTCGGACGCCTGGCGGGGGACGGCGTCGTTGGAGAAGCCGCGTATGTAGATGGACTGCTGGCCGTCGGAGGCGTGGGCGAGGGCGTTGAAAGCCAGGTCCCGCGGCTGGTTGCCCCGGTAGTAGGCCTGGTCGGAGGTGGGGTCGCCGAAGGCGTAGGTGGCCACGGCGAAGTCCTGCAGCGGTCCGGGCACGTCTGCGAGGGGGACCAGGTGGCCGGGCAGCTGCTCGTAGGGGACGGCCACGGGGGGCGAGACGCCGACGGGGCTCGGGGCGGCCGACGGGTCGAGGCCAGGGAGGAGCAGGATGTTCATGATCCCCGACACGGCGCCGATGGTCGCCCACAGGTCCGGGTGGAGCAGCCCTACCGCGTATGAGCCGTACCCGCCGAGAGAGGTGCCGGCCAGCGCCTGCCAGTCCCGGCCCCTGCCGGTGGGGAAGTGGGCGTCGACGTAGGCGGGCAGCTCGTAGGCGACGAAGTCGGCGAAGCGGGGGGCGGGCGTGTCGTAGGTCTGCTCGTCGCCGCCCTTCGCGTAGCGGGGGTTCCAGTCGGCCCAGTAGCCGTCGAAGCCGGGTGCGGGGCCGTAGCCGCCCGGTGTCGTGCGTCCGTCGGGGGCTACCAGGATCATGTCGAGCGGCGACGCCGGCACCCAGGTGGACGGGTCGGCCTCGGTCCAGGGGGTCGGCGTGTCGTAGGGGGAGACGGCCGGTTCGCTGTCGAGCGCCGCGACCCACGCCGAGGGGTGCGAGGCGGTTCCGAGCATCGACGTGTAGTCCCCGCCGAAACCGTGGAGCAGGTACAGCACCGGGCAGCGCCGGCCGGTGGCAGGCGCGCACGCCGGGGGGACGTAGTAGGAGAAGGCGGTCACCCCTCCGAGGTCGGAGCTGCGCATCTCCTGGCAGGCGACGACCCCCACCTCGACGGTGACCGCGCCGGACGGGGCGGCGCAGCCGGGGAACATGGCGGCGGGGGTCGGCGTTGTGGCGGCGTGGGCGGGGACAAGGCCGCCGAGCACTACCAGTGCGGCGGCCGCGAGGAGGGACGCCAGGCGCCGCCCCATCAGTCGGGGGTCAGGTAGGCGTCGCTGTTGGAGGCGGGCGGCGGGTACGCCTGGGCGTAGTCCTCGGTGCCGAGAAGCGAGTTGAGCAGCGACTGCTCGGCGACGCCCGGGTAGGCCATCGACGTGGGCGGAAGGGGCGGAACCTCGATTACCGGCCTGGCCCGGCGAAGGGCGGAGGTGAGGTCCCCCACGAGACCGTAACGCCAAGGCGAGATGTGCAAGGCCGATGCGACCGTCCCTTTTTCCAGGAAAACGGACTCGATCAGCTTGAAGGTGGAGGTGTGGTCAAAGGTGTCCCCGACGACGTGACCGCCTGTGCTGTAAGGCGAGAGCACCAGGCAGGGCACCCGAAAACCGAGGCCCACCGGGCCGAGCACCCCGTACCAGTCGGAGGGGGGGCCGCCCGCAGCGTTGGAGGGGTGGGGGTTGGTGACGTACTCGCCGTCGTACTCGGCGCCCGAAGGGATGGCCGAGACGCTGGTGACCAGCGGCCCGGGGGTGGGAGGAGCGACGTGGTCGTAGAAGCCGCCGTTCTCGTCGTAGACGACGAGGAACACGGTGCGCGACCACACTTCTGGGTTGGTGGTCAGAATCTGCAGTATCTGTGACACCAGGTACTCGCCGTACTCGGGCGGGGTGGCCGGGTGCTCGCAGTTGGGCGCCGGGGGCAGGATCCACGACACCTGCGGCAGGGTGCCCGCGGCCACGTCGGCGGCGAACTCGGCGGGGTAGACGGGGGCGAGGCCGAGCCGGGAGTTCTCCACCTGGTCGGCGGTCTGCGGCTTGACGTAGTTCTTGAAGTAGGTGAGCACGTTGAACAGGGCGTTGGAGGTGGGGTCCTGGTAGACCTTCCAGCTCACGCCCGCCTGGGTGAGCACCTCGGGCATGGTCGGCCAGTCGAGGGTCCCGTACAGCTCGTAGCGGTTGGAGACATAGGTCTCCAACACCGGGCCGCCCGAATCGCCGGAGTGGGCGCCGATGCTGCCCGACATCCAGAACAGGCGGTTCGGGTCGGTCGGGCCGATCACCGAGCAGTGGTAGCCGTCGCAGATGGTGAACGCCTTCGCCGCCGCGCGGTAGAACTGGAGGCAGTCCTTCTGACGGTAGAAGCCCATGGCGGTGATGCCGGTGGGAACGGTCGAGGTCGCCGGCACGGGCACGCCGTCGGTCTGGTTGAACTGCCACTTGGCCTCCGGGTCGTTGGCCAGGTGCTCGACCATGAAGCGGTCCATGGCGCCGTCGTTCCACATGCCGTGCTGGGGGCCCCAGTCGTGGGTGATGTCGTTGGTGGTCTGGCCGGCGACGCTCGGCGGGTTGCTCACCAGCTCGAACGGCTCCAGCACGGTGGCGCCGTCGGCCAGCGAGTACGACACCTTCTGGCCGCCGAGGCTGGTGCCGACCATCGGCTGGGCGGCGGTGGAGGCGACGCTGGAGGAAGGCCCGCCCGGGTATGAGGTGTAGCTGGCCTGGTCGGTGTAGCCGCGCACCCCGGGCATGGTCCCGTAGTAGTGGTCGAAGGAGCGGTTCTCCTGCATGAGGATCACGATGTGGCCGATGTCGCCGCCGGGCGTGACGGCGAGCGCTTTTTCGAGCAACCGCTCCGGCTCGATGCCGAGGGCGACGGCCGCCCCGATGCCCGCTCCGATGAACTGACGCCTGGTGAGGAGCCCCACGTGGGGACCATTTCGCCGCGGACGGCCGAGATCCCTGCCGCTGAGATAGCCTCTCGCCGTGCGGTACATCCGTTTCGTCCCATTGGTGCTCCTGGTGGCCCTGGCCGGCTGCGGGGGCAGCGGCGGGGCGCACCGCGCCTCGGCCCGAGCCGCCACGACAACCTCGACGTCGGCGCCGACCCCGACCTCCTCCGCCAGGGCGGGCGCCGCGACGACGAGCACGTCGGCGCCCGGCGCAGGTCCGACGGGCGCGGCGCTCACCCCGCGGGTGGGAGCCTCGTCGAGCTCGGGCGGTGGGACGCAGTCCGGGACCTCCGGGACGGGCGTCCGGGCCGGCGGACCCCAGACGACGGCGGGCGGCTCGGCTCCGACCCCGGCCACGCCGGGCACGTACCAGGAGCGCCAGTCGGGGAGCTTCACCGTCGAAGGGTCCTCGAGGCCCGTGCCCGCCCAGGGGACGCTCGTCGTCGGCGCTGCGCAGGCCGACGGGACCCAGCTGTGGCAGCGCTACGTCGCCCAGGGCCAGCAGCCGAGCGACACCACGGTGCGCTTCACGCCGCAAGGGCCGTTCCTCTTGTCCACCACCGAGGCGTCGCCGCAGGGGAACATCACCTGCACGTTCGACCCGCCCATACCGGCGCCGGCGTGGCCGGCGGCGGTGGGCGACAAGTTCTCCTCGACCGGCGACTGCGGGAAGTTCACCATCTCCGTGTCGGGCGCCATCACCGGCCAGAAGCAGGTGACGGTCGGCGGTGTCGCCTACCAGGTGTGGGTGATCGACTCGACTTTGTCCCTGCACGGCGAGGTGTCCGGCAGCGGGAGCGAGGAGGACTGGTACTCCCCCGCCCTGCGCCTTCCGGTGCACGAGTACGACCAGTTGAAAGGAACCTACGGGGCGTTCACGTTCTCGTCCACGCTGACCAGCGACCTGGTGTCGGGCACGCCGAGCTGAGC
>DATGKR010000191.1:0-26476 GCA_035294565.1 Acidimicrobiales bacterium
GACACGAAGTGGCTGTGGTCTCGCGCCGACGGCCACGACCAGCCCTCCCAGCGACGAACGGCGTCGGCGGGCGGGCGCCGGCAGCACGCCGGGTCGGGGCAGGTGGAGACCGCCCGCCGGGGGGTGTCCGAACCCCGGAACCAGTGGGCCATCGCCTCCACGGTGCCGATGGTGATGGCGTCACCGCGGTCGCGGTCCAAGTCGATGTGGGTGGCGCACCAGAACGTGCCGGCGACGGTCTCGGTGTACTGGTAGTGCAAGGCGTAGGAGTCCGACGACTCGTAGGCCTGGCGGGAGCTCCACCATCTGCACAGCTTCTGGCCCTCGATGGTGCCGTCGGTGTCTGCGGGCAGGAGGACCCCGTCGTTCTCGTACGCCTTCCACAGCGTGCCTTCCGGGTCGGAACGCTGGAAGTGGATGGGTATCCCGAAGTGGCGGGTGATCAGGTTGGTCAGCCGGTGGGCGGCCATCTCGTAGGAGATGTAGAACATCTCCGAGAGGTCCTCCACCGAGATGTCCTCGGCGGCGCGGGCCTCGTCGAGCACCCGCACCACCGGGCGCTCGGGGGCGAGGAGCGCCCCGGCGAAGTAGTTGGCCTCCACCCGCTGACGGACGTAGCCCTCGAAATCGGCGGGGTCGCGGTGGCCGAGAGCGAAGTGGCCGAGCGTCTGGGCGATCACCGAGCGAGAGGAGCGCATGCCGCCAGTGGCGTTGCGCTGGGGGACGTAGACCACCCGGTTGCGCACGTCGGTGATCGACCTGGTCGACGGCGGCAGGTCCTGCACCCGGGCGATGTTGAAGCCGAAATGGCCGGCGACGTCGGTGAGGTGGCGCTCCGACACGGCGCCGGGGCCGCTGTAGCCGACAGCGTCGAGCGCCTCGGTGGCGACCCGTTCGATGTCGGCGAAGTAGTTGTCGCGCTTGCGCATCTCGTCGCGCATCGCGGAGTTGGCCGCACGGGCGCCGGGCGTCCCCCCGGAGGGGACCGGCTCAGCAGGCCCCGACAACGTCCGCACCCGGTCGAACAGCGCGACGATGTGCTCGAGCGCCGAGTCGTCGAGGCGGGAACTGGGCCGCAGGTAGGGCAGCTGCAGCTCCTTGTATCGCGGGTCCTCCTGGATGTGAGCCAGGGCCACTTCCAGCTCGGCCCTGCGGCTCGGTGCTGCGGGGGCGAGCAGATCGGCGGGGCGGCAGCCCAGGGCAGCAGCCAGCTCGTTGACGGTGGACAGGCGCGGCTCTTTGTGGCCGTTCTCGAGCTGGGACAGGTAGGAGGCGGGGCGCCCCACAGCCTGGCCGAGCGACTCGAGCGTCATTCCCGACTGGCGGCGCAGGTGGCGCAGCCGCTGGCCGAAGACCAGAGGATCGAGGCTGTCGGAGTACGACACTGCCCGAAAAGTTAGCACTTTTTCCGAAGAAATGCAAGTAGCCACAAAATTTGACTGGACAAGCAGAGGAAGTTTTACAAAACTAGCGGCGTGACGTCAATCAGCTTCGAACCGCACCCACAGGCCGACCGGGTCCTCACCCCCGAGGCGGCCGAGTTCGTCGCCGGCCTGCACCGCCGCTTCGACGCCCGCCGGCGGGAGCTGCTCGACGCCCGGGCGGAGCGCCAGGCGCGCTTCGACGCCGGCGAGCGCCCCGACTTCCTCGACGAGACCGCTCAGGTCCGCGCCTGCGGATGGGTGGTGCCCGAGGCGCCTAAAGCGTTGTCGGACCGGCGGGTCGAGATCACCGGCCCGGTGGACCGCAAGATGATGATCAACGCCCTCAACTCGGGGGCCAAGGTGTTCATGGCCGACTTCGAGGACGCCAACTCCCCCACCTGGGACAACGTCGTGTCCGGCCAGGTGAACCTGCAGGACGCCGTGCGCGCCACGATCGAGCTGGCCACGCCGGAGAAGACCTACCGCCTCGCCCCCGAGACGGCCACCCTCGTCGTGCGCCCGAGGGGATGGCACCTCGATGAGAAGCACTTCACCGTCGACGGCGCCCGGGTGTCCGCCTCGCTGTTCGACTTCGGCCTGTACGTGTTCCACAACGGCCGGGAGAGCCTCTCACGGGGCTTCGGCCCGTACTTCTACCTCCCCAAGCTGGAGGGCCACCTCGAGGCGAGGCTGTGGAACGACGTGTTCTGCCACGCCGAGGACGCCTTGAAGCTGGACCGGGGGTCGATAAGGGCCACCGTGCTCATCGAGACCATCACCGCGGCGTTCGAGATGGACGAGATCCTCTACGAGCTTCGCGAGCACGTGTGCGGCCTCAACGCAGGCCGCTGGGACTACATCTTCAGCGTCGCCAAGCGCTTCCACGCAGACCCGGCGTTCGTCCTGCCGGACCGCTCGCTGGTGACCATGACGACGCCGTTCATGCGCGCCTACACCGAGCTGCTGGTCAAGACCTGTCACCGCCGCGGCGCCCACGCCATCGGCGGCATGGCCGCCTTCATCCCCAACCGCAAGAAGCCGGACGTGACCGAGGCGGCCCTCGCCAAGGTCGCAGAGGACAAGAAGCGGGAGGCGGGCGACGGTTTCGACGGGACCTGGGTGGCGCACCCCGACCTGGTCGCCACGGCCATGGCCGAGTTCGACGCCGTGCTCGGCGACCGGCCCAACCAGCTGGAGCGCCAGCGGCCCGAGGTGTTCGTCGGCCCGGGCCGGCTGCTCACCGTGACCCGTCAGCCGGGCGACGTCACCATGGCTGGGCTGCGCACCAACATCTCCGTCGGCCTGCGCTACGTGGCGTCGTGGTTGTCGGGGACGGGCGCGGCGGCGATCGACGACCTGATGGAGGACGCCGCGACCGCCGAGATCAGCAGGGCCCAGGTGTGGCAGTGGGTCCACCACCGGGTCACCCTCGAGGACGGGACACCGGTGACCGCCGAGCTGGTTCGTTCGCTCCTCGACGAGCACGTCGCCGCCCTGGCCGAGATGCCGCACATCGCCGAGGCCCGCGAGATCTTCGAGCGCGTCTCGCTCGCCGACGACTTCCCCGCCTTTTTGACCCTGCCCGCCTACGAGCTTTTGCCGTGACTGTTTCCCCCCGAGTCCCTCCCGAAAGGAGCCCCCAGCGATGACCACCGATTTCGAAACCGCCGTCGCCTCCCTCGAGAAGCAGTGGAAGACCGACCCCAGATGGGCCGGCGTCGAGAGGCCCTACAGCGCCGCCGACGTGGTCCGCCTGCGCGGCTCGGTTCAGGTCGAGTACAGCCTGGCCCGCCAGGGAGCCGAGCGTCTGTGGGAGCTTCTGCACACCGAGGACTACATCAACGCTCTAGGCGCCCTCACCGGGGGCCAGGCGGTCGAGATGGTCAAAGCCGGGCTGCAGGCCATCTACCTCTCGGGCTGGCAGGTGGCGGCCGACGCCAACCTGTCCGAGCAGGTCTACCCCGACCAGAGCCTCTACGCCGCCAACAGCGTCCCGGCGGTGGTGCGGCGCATCAACAACGCTCTGCGCCGCGCCGACCAGATCGAATGGGCCGAGTCGGGCGGGCGCGCCCAGCGCCACTGGATGGCTCCCATCGTCGCCGACGCCGAAGCCGGCTTCGGCGGCGCCCTCAACGCGTACGAGCTGATGCGCTCCATGATCGAGGCGGGGGCCGCCGGCGTCCACTACGAGGACCAGCTCTCCTCCGAGAAGAAGTGCGGCCACATGGGCGGCAAGGTTCTGATCCCCACCGCCCAGCACATCCGTACCCTCAACGCCGCCCGCCTGGCTGCGGACGTGTGCGGGGTGCCAACCCTGCTGATCGCCCGCACCGACTCGCTCGGCGCCACGCTGCTCACCAGCGACGTCGACGAGGTCGACCGGTCGTTCTGCACCGGCGAGCGCTCCCCGGAAGGCTTCTTCTACATCCGCAACGGGATGGACATCGCGGTCGCCCGCGGCCTGGCGTACGCCCCCTACGCCGACCTGATCTGGTGCGAGACGTCGACGCCCGACCTGGAGGAGGCACGCGTCTTCGCAGAGCGGATCAAGGACCGCTACCCCGACAAGATGCTCGCCTACAACTGCTCGCCTTCGTTCAACTGGAAGAAGCACCTCGACGACACGACCATCGCCCGCTTCCAGAAGGAGTTGGGCGCCATGGGCTACACCTTCCAGTTCGTAACCCTCGCTGGCTGGCACGCCCTCAACGAGTCGAGCTTCGCCCTCGCCCGGGGCTACGCCGAGCGGGGCATGAGCGCCTACGTCGAGCTGCAGCAGAGAGAGTTCGCCCTGGAGGAGGAGGGCTACACCGCCACCCGCCACCAGCGCGAGGTGGGCGCCGGCTACTTCGACGACGTCATGACCACGCTCACCGCCGGGCGTTCCTCGACTCTCGCCCTTCACGGGTCGACCGAAGAGCAGCAGTTCTGACGGCGCCCCCCGGCCCGGGCCGTTAGCCTGTCCGGGCCGTGAGCGAAGACGTCCTGGCGGGCTTCGACCGCCAACCCTTCACCGCCGGGCCGCTGACCCACGACGTCTACCGTTGCGGGTCCGGCCCGGCGGTGCTGGTCCTCCACGAGATCCCGGGCATGACCCCCAAGGTCGTCGCCTTCGCCCGCCGGGTGGTCGAGCGGGGGATGACCGCCGTGCTTCCCCACCTCTTCGGCACTCCGGGGCGGGCGCCGTCGGGCCGCTACGCCGTCCAGAGCCTCGCCCAGGTGTGCATTTCGCGGGAGTTCTCGGGGCTGGCTCTCGGGCGTTCGGCGCCGATCGTGGACTGGTTGAGGGCGCTGGCGCGCGCTGAGCACGCACGTTGCGGGGGCCCGGGCGTGGGGGTGGTGGGCATGTGCTACACAGGCGGCTTCGGCCTGGCGATGGCCGTGGACGACGCGGTCCTCGCCCCGGTTCTCAGCCAACCCTCCCTGCCCTTCCCGATCGGCGAGGCCCGCCGCAAGGACATCCAGCTGTCCGCCGAGGACTGGAGGCGGGTCACCGCCAGGGAGGACCTGTGTGTGCTGGGCCTGCGCTTCAGCGGCGACAAGGCGGTGCCGCCCGAGCGTTTCGAGACGCTGCGTGCCCGCCTGGGGGACCGGTTCATCTCCGTCGTGCTCGACTCCTCCCCGGGCAACCCCCACGGGCATCCCCGGACTGCGCACTCGGTGCTCACCGAGCACCTCGACGACCGGGAGGGCACGCCTACACGGGAAGCGCTCGAGCAGGTCCTCCGATTCCTGGCCGAGCGCCTCGGGGCCGACTGAGCCCCGCCCCGCTCTGGCGCCAGGCCCGGGGAAGTCAGGCGGCGGCCCGGGCTGGGGGCGCCTGCGGCAGCGACGCGCAGAGCACCACCGACTGGTGCAGGGACCCGTCGACGCCGGTGCGGTAGATGTCCACGGTTCCCGTGACGCTGTGGTGCAGCACGCTCCACGGGGATGCCGTCCCGTTGCGGACGCAGTCGATCGCCCTCTGCGAGGCGGGGGCGCACACCCAGCACGGCCCCGACCAGCCGGGGAGCTCGACGACCAGATAGTCGCCCCCGACGCCGCTGCCGACGGCGACGTCGTCGAAGCCGGGAACGGAAATGCTCTCTTTCAGCAGAAGATGTGGCGGTACCGATCCCATACACGAAACGTCGGACAGAGCAGGCCCCGACTTGAACCCCGCATCGCCTCCAACGACGACGCATATCGAACATGGGGGCCGAAGAGGTGCGCCTAGGAGATCCCCCACGACGCCTCGACGCGGCCACCCGGTTCCAGGACGATCATCCCCTCCCCGCTGCGCAGCATGTTGGGCGGACAGGTCATCGGCTCGACGGCCAGACCCCGCCGGCGCCGGTCAGGGTCGGGGAGGGTGTCGCCCGTGTAGACCATCACCCAGCGGAACGGTTCGTCCATCCACAGCCGCACCGGTTCGACCCCGCCCGAGGGGTGCTCGACGGTGACAACGGCGCGGCCGTCGCTCTGGCGGGCGAGGTCGGTGAGCGCCACGTCGAGGTGGTCGGCCCCGACGAGGCGCCCGGCGTTGAAATCCTCCCCCGTCCCCGCCACCGGTCGGCGCCCGGCGGGCAGCCCGCGCCCGTCGGAGCGCAGCGCGGTCGCCGCCGGCACGGTCAGGCGCAGCTCGTCTACGGAGCCACCGGCGGCGGAGATGTAGGGATGCCACCCCAGCCCGAAAGGGCAGGCCTCGCGAGACAGGTTGGTCGCCGCGGTGGACACGGCCAGCCCGGCGGGGCCGAGGCTGTAGGTGACCTCCAAGTCGAGCGTCCAGTCCCACCCCGGCTGGGGGTGCAGGCGATGGCCGAGAACGAGGGTGTCGTCGGTGGCGCCGGTCAGGGTCCACGCCGACCAGCGAACCAGGCCGTGGATGGCGTTGCGGGCGTCGGCCTCGCTTAGAGGCGCCTGCAAGCGCCGGCCGCGCCATTCGAAGCTGCCGTCCTCCAGTCGGTTGGGCCACGGGGCCAGCGGCTGGCCCCGGGCACCGTCGCACACCGAGCCTGGTTCGTAGCCGTCGAGCACCTCCCGGCCGCCGGCCCGGTAGCGGCGGATTCCGCCGCCGACCTCGACCACCACGAGCTCCTGGCCGTGGGCGGCCAGGGTGTGCTGGCGCCCCGAGGGCAGCGGCGCGACCGGCCCACTCATCTGCACCGCACCGCGCTCATCGCCACCCACCTCCGCCGCCTGGCCGAAAGCCCGCCTGGCGCGGCGAAGGGCCCGGTGGGGGGGGTACCGGGCCCTTCGCGGGATGGCCTTCGGCCCAGTGGGGGGAGGTACCGGCCGAAGCGCTCTGGATCAGTATTACCCTTCTCGACCCATCTTGCAACATGCTTTAGGAAACTCTCAGTATCTCTATTCAAGATGGTCGCAATCGCTGGCGCGCGCCAGGCCCCAATCGCCGGCACCCGCCGCTCGCCGGGACGCGCCGGGGCCCGCCGCTCGCCGCTCGCCGTCAACCGCCGCTCGCCGCCCGGCCGGCGAGCCGGTCGCGAAGCTGGCGCTTGAGCACTTTCCCCGATCCGGTCTTGGGCAGCTCGTTGAGGAACACCACGGTGCGGGGCACCTTGTAGCCGGCGAGGTGCTCGCGCGCGTAGGCGACCACCGACTCCTCGGTCACCCCCGGGCGGGCGGGCACAGCGGCCGCGACGACCCGCTCCCCCCACTGCTCGTCGGGCACGCCGAAAACGGCGACCTCGTAGAGGTCGGGCGACTCGTCGAGGACCGCCTCGATCTCGGCGGGGTACACGTTCATGCCCCCGCTGATGATCATGTCGTTCTTGCGGTCGGCGATGTAGTAGTAGCCCTCCTCGTCGAAGTAGGCGATGTCGCCGACGGTGTGGAAGTCACCGCGGGTCGCCTCGCGGTATTTCTCCTCCGCCTTGTAGTACTCGTTGAAAACGGCGGCCGACCTCACGTACAGCTCCCCCGTCTTGTACGGCTCGGTCACCTCCCGGCCCTCCTCGTCGAAGAGCTTGATCTCGATGCCCGGCGCCGGCTTGCCGCACGAACCGGGCTTGCGCAGGTGGTCCTCCGGTCCGAGAACGGTGTCGACGCCGAGCTCGGTCGAGCCGTAAACCTCCCACAAAGAGTCCGCCGGGAAGTCGGCCAGGTACATCTTCTTCAACGCCAGCGTCCACGGCGCGGCGTTGGCTATCAGCCGCTTCATGCTGGAGCGGTCGTAGCGGGCCTTGACCTCCGCCGGCAGGCTGCACACCATGCGGATCGGCGTCGGGGCGGTGAAGGTGGTGGTCACCTTGTACCTGTCCACGAGGCGTAGCCAGTCCTCTGGGTCGAAGCGGTGCTGCACGACGACCGTGTTGCCCAGGGCGTGGGCGATGGCCGCGAACCCGCCCGGCCCGGAGTGGTACAGCGGCCCGGTGGTGATGTACACGTCGTCGGGCACGTAGCCGATGAGGCCGATCAGCCCCGAGGTGGCGTTGGGGTCGAGCCTGCGGTTGCGCACGGCGCCCTTCGGCTTGCCGGTGGTACCCGACGTGTAGATCATCGTCCGCCCCGCAGCGTCGGGCTGCTCGTCGTCGGATGGCGACGGCGCCGTGTCGGGCATCGACTCGAGGCGGCGCTCGAAGGAACCGTCGCCGTCGAAGACCAGCACCTCGCGCACCTTCGGCGTGCGGTCGCGTACGGCTTCGACGAGGCCCCGGTACTCCTCGTCGACGTAGACGATCGCCGCGTCGGAATTGTCGATAACGTAGGCGGCCTCGTCGGGGGTGAGGCGGTAGTTGAGCGGCACGCCGACGGCGCCAGCCTTGCGGATGGCGTGGAAACCTGCGAGCAGCGCTGCTGAGTTCTGACCGCACCAGATCACCTTGGTGTCGCTGTCCACTTCCAGGGACAAAAGCAGGTGGGCCAGCTGATTGGCCCTCCTGTCCAACTCGTCGAAGGTCCACACGAGGGGGGCCGCGCCGGGCCGGTCGTCAACCACGGCGGGCTTGTCGGGCTGCGCCTTGGCGTGGAGGCTCAGAAGATCCATCAGCGCTTCGCGAAGTGGCCGGCGACGTTGGCGACCGAGGCCGACACGTTCTTCTGATGCCCCTTGGGGTAGCCCATCAGGCGCAATGCCGGGGGGAACAGCGCCGTCGACATGTCGAACGTTTCGGTCACCTTGGACCTGCCCTCGCCGGCGGGTTCGACCTCCCAGCGCCAGCGGTGGCCTCCGAAGTGGCACCAGGCGATGCGGCGGCCCGGCTCGAACTCGACCACCTTGTTGCGGATGCGGTAGGGCACGCCCATCCGCATGTTCATCCCGAAGCGGTCGCCGAGCGACAGCGCTTCGGGGCCCGAGATCGAGCCCCGAACCGTCCCGTCCCCGTTGATCTCCGGGTGGTTGGCGGGCCGGCGGATGAACTCGAAGACCTCCTCCGGAGGGGCGTCGACGACGACGCTGGCGCTGACGCTGTTGGCGGTCAGCTCGACTGTTGGCTCGCTCATGGCACCTTCCTGTCAGAGAAACGGTCGCGCAGGTCCTTCTTGGAGAACTTGCCGACCGACGTCTTTGGGACCTCGTCTATGAACTCGACGACGTCGGGCAGCCACCACCTTGCGACCCGCGGCTCGAGCCAGGACCGCAACTCCTCGGCGGTCAGCTTCTCGCCGGGTTTCAAGACCACGCAGGCCATCGGGCGCTCCATCCACTTGTCCGAGGGGACGGCTATCACCGCCGCCTCGGCGACGGCGGGGTGCGCCATGATCTCGTTCTCCAGGTCGACCGAGGAGATCCATTCGCCGCCGGACTTGATCAGGTCCTTGGTGCGGTCGACCAGGCGGATGTACCCGTCGGGGGTGACCACGCCCACGTCGCCGGTGCGCAGCCACCCGTCGGCGGTGAACTGCCCGTCGCCGCGGGGGTCGTTGTAGTAGCTGCGGGCGATCCACGGGCCGCGTACCTGCACCTCCCCGGTGGCTTTGCCGTCCCAGGGGAGGACAGCCCCGCCTTCGGGGTCGGCGATGCGCAGCTCGACGAGCGGCGCGGGCATCCCCTGGGTGGCGCGCAGGTCGGCCAGCTCCTCCTCGGAGGCACCAGCCTGGTCGCTGCGGACGTTGGCCACGGTCGCCAGGGGGCTGGTCTCGGTCATCCCCCACGCCTGGGTGATGGGGAGACCCACCTCCTTGCGGTACGCCTCCGACAGCGCCTTGGGCACCGCCGAGCCTCCCCCCACGACCCGCCGCAGCCGGTGGGCCTTGCCGGCGAGGTGAGGGCGCACGCCCATCCAGATGGTGGGCACGCCGGCGGCGAAGGTGACTCCCTCGTCGAGGATGAGCCGGCTGATCGCCTCGGGGGAGAGGTCGGGGCCGGGCAGCACCAGGTCGGAGCCGGCCAGGACCGCCGCCTGGCAGAGCCCCCAGGCGTTGGCGTGGAACATGGGGACGACCGGCAGGACCACGTCGGCCTCGCTGATCGCCAGGACGTCGGTCAAAAGAGCGGCCATCGAGTGGAGCAGCATCGAGCGGTGCGAGTAGACGACCCCCTTGGGGTCGCCGGTCGTGCCGCTCGTGTAGCACATCGACGCCGCCTGGTTCTCGTCGCGGACCACGCCGAAGGGGTGCGGCGCGGCGGCGGCGAGGAGGGCTTCGTAGTCGACGATCCTGTCGTCGGCGGGGATCTCGGCTGCCGCCCCGTCGTCCATCACCACCACCTGGCGGACCGTCTTGCAACGGTCGACGAGCGGCCAGAAGAGGGGCAGCAGGCTGCGGTCCACGAAGACGACCTCGTCCTCGGCGTGGTTGACGATGTAGACCACCTGGTCGGGGAAGAGCCGGATGTTGAGGGTGTGCAGGACGCGGCCTGTGCACGGCGGCGCGAAGTACAGCTCGAGGTGGCGCGCGGTGTTCCAGGCGAAGGTGGCGACGCGCCCGTCGCCGCTGACCCCGAGGTCGTCGAGGACGCCGCCGAGCCTGCGGGTCCGCTCCGCCCATTCGCCGAAGGTGGTCCGCTCGACGCCACCGGCGGTGCCGGTGACGATCCGCTTGGCCGCCCAGAAGCGCTCGGCGCGGTTGAAGATGAAGTCGAGCGCCAGCGGTGAGTCCTGCATCAGGCCCTGCATAGGCAGCCTCCCTTGTCGTTCCCCGTACATTAGGTTCGCGCCGTGCGTTGCGCGCCCGGTCGCCGTTTTCAGCGTCGCGCCGCGAGGGTGGTCTAGACGTGGCGGGGTGGTCCAACTGGGCCGGCAACCAGTCGGCGTCGGGGATAACCGTCGAGACCCCGAGAAGCGTCCAGGACGTCTCGGCGATCGTCACCCGGGGCGGGAAGGTGAAGGCGGCGGGGTCGGGGCACTCGTTCAGCGCGATCGGCCGGCCCGAGCAGGTCCTGTTGGACATGTCCGGCCTGCAGGGGCTCCGGCGGGTGGACCGCGACAGCGGCCTTGTCACCGTCGGGGCGGGCACGACGCTCGCCCTGCTCAACCGTCTCCTCGCTGACGAGGGGCTGGCGATGACCAACCTGGGGGACATCGAGTCCCAGACGATCTCCGGGGCGATCTCGACTGGGACCCACGGCACCGGCCGAGCGTTCGGAGGGCTGGCGACGCAGGTCGCCGCCCTGGAGATGGTCCTCGCCGACGGGACGGTGGTCGACTGCTCGGCCGGGGAGCGCCCCGAGCTTTGGAGCGCCGCCAGGGTGGGCCTCGGCGCCCTCGGGATCGTCACCGCCGTCACCTTGCGCTGCGAGCCGCTGTTCGCCTTGCACGCCGAGGAGGGGCCCCTGCCCCTCGACGAGCTGCTCGACCGCTTCGACGAGCTCGTCGCCGGCAACGACCACTTCGAGGCCTACTGGTTCCCCCACACCCGCTGGACGCTCACCAAGCGCAACAACCGCCTGCCCCTCGCCGAGGGCCTCGAGAAGCTCCCGGCGTGGAAGGAGTGGCTCGACGACGAGTTCCTGTCGAACACGGTGTTCGGCTGGGTCGTCGCCGCCGGGAAGCGCTGGCCGGGGCTGGTACCGCTCGGCAACCGGGTGGCCGCCAAGGCGCTCGGCACCCGGTCGTTCACCGACGTCTCCTACAAGGTCTTCACCTCCCCGCGCCGGGTCCGCTTCCGGGAGATGGAGCTGGCCATACCGGCCGCGGCGATGGTCGACGCGGTACGCGAAGTGACAGCCGCCATCGAACGGTCGGGGTTGAGGGTCAGCTTCCCGGTGGAGCTTCGCGTCGCGGCCGCCGACGACATACCGCTCTCGACGGCGTCCGGGCGCGACAGCGGCTACCTGGCGTTCCACCTTCCGGCGACGGTCGACCACCGCCGGTACTTCGGGCTGGTCTCCTCGGTGCTCGAGGCGTACACGCCGAGGCCGCACTGGGGGAAGCTGCACGACCTCGACGCCGACGCCCTGCGCGGACGCTACCCGCGCTTCGACGAGTTCGTGGCGCTGCGAGACCGGCTCGACCCCGAGGGCGTGTTCTCCAATGAGCACCTCGACCGGGTGCTAGGCCGGAAGTGAGCGTCCCGGCGGTTGGGGCCGTGTTGGGCTGGGGTATGCACCGCTGTTGATCGGCGGCGTCGTATAGTGCGCGCGGAGGGAGACCCAGGGGACGAGGACGGCGAGATGCTGAGGTTCTGCGGTTTCGAGATCGAGTTGTTCGTGGACGAGGTCCTCCAGCGCGAGGGGGACGAGCCGGCGGTGTGCAGCGCCGTGGACCAGGGCGGCCAGCGCTGGCTGATCGTCGAGGGCGCCCACCGGGGAAGCGACATCTCCTGGTACTGCGCCCCCGCCAGCCGGCGGGCGATCGACCTGGTGGCCGCCGGGCGCGCCGCGCCGGGCGACGCCGTGATGCACAGCGAGACCGGCTGGGTCGAGGTGGTGCGCCTCGTCGAAGGCCACTCGGTCCCCGACCGGCGGGTGCTCTGCGCCCAGCTGGCCGCCGAGCTGGTCGCCGGCTGAGCCCCGCCGGGTTCGCCGGCCCGGCGTCGCGCGGCCCGTAGACTCGGCGGCCGTGACCGGAAGCGCGGGTGCGCTGTTCGCCGCGGTGTTCCTCGCCTGCGCCGTGGAGGCCGTCGAGGCGACGACCATCGTCCTGGCCGCGGGCACCGGGCGGGAGTGGCGCTCGGCGCTCCAGGGGGTCGGCGCCGGGCTCGCCGCGCTGGCGGCGGTGGTCGCCGCTCTCGGACCGGCGGTCTCGGCGATCCCGCTGCACTACCTGCGTCTCGTCGTCGGCGGCCTGCTCCTCGTGTTCGGCCTGCAGTGGCTGCGCAAAGCCGTCCTTCGCGCCAGCGGCCACAAGGCGCTCCACGACGAGGAGCAGATCTACCTGAGGGAGGTCGCCGCCGCCGGGAAGGCGCGCGCCGAGCGGCGCGGGGTGGTCGGCGACTGGTACGCCTTTACCCTGTCGTTCAAAGGGGTGGTCCTCGAAGGCCTCGAAGTGGTGTTCATAACCCTCACCTTCGGCTCCAACCAGCACGACATCCCCCTCGCCGCGCTGGCGGCGGTGGCCGCCGTGGTGGCCGTCGCCGCGGCGGGCTTCGCCGTGAGGGCCCCTCTCGCCCGGGTGCCGGAGAACACCATGAAGTTCGTCGTCGGGGTGATGCTCACCTCGTTCGGCATGTTCTGGGGTGCCGAGGGAGCCGGGGCGCGCTGGCCGGGCGGCGACGCCGCCCTCCTCGCCCTGGTCCCGGCAGTCGCCGCCTATGGGCTGGCGCTGGCCGCCGCGCTGCGAAGGTACCGGCCCCGCCCCGACGCCGAGGCGAACCCTGCGGCCGGGCGTCCAGTCGAGGTGGGAGGATGATGTCTCGGCTCAGGTCCTTCGGGGAGTTCTGGTACGACTTCGTCGTCGGCGACGACTGGCGCGTCGCGGCTGCCGTGATCGCCGCTCTCATTGTCACCTGGGCTGTCAGCACTTCGGGCGCGGCGGCTTGGTGGGCGGCGCCTGCCGCGGTAGCCGTGATCCTGCCCTACAGCCTCTGGCGGTCGATCGCCCGGCGATAGCCCCCACCGGACGGCGCCGGCGCGAAGATTGAGCCGGTGAAGCGGGTGCTGGCCGGGGCGGTGCTGCTGCTGCTGGTCGCGGGGAGCGTCGGGGCGGCGACCGCGAAGCGGCGGACGGCGGTTGAGGCGCGGGTTGTCGCGCGGCCCCGGCCGGCGGCCGCGGCGGTGCCCGCCCCGGTGGCGACATCGAGCGCGGCTGCCGTTCCTTTGTCCACCGCCACGTTCTCCCCCACCAAGCCCCCCGTCGCCGCCGCGCTCGCCGGCTGCCCGGTACCGCCCGGAACCCCCCAGCCGGCGCCGCCCCCTCCCTGGCACCCCTCCGTCTTGGTGCCCGACTCGGCCCTGCCGCCCGTGTCCGCCCCCTCCCCCTGGCACCCCGACCTGGCGCCTCTCGCCGGCAAGGGGATGTGGATCTGGGAGTGGCCCGACACCGACGGCGGTAACGCGGCGGCGGTCGTCGCCCAGGCGGTGAGGGCCGGGCTGCACCAGCTATGGGTGCGGGTCGGAGACTCCAAGGACGGCTTCTACGGCGCCGCCGAGCTGGACGCGCTGGTGCCCGCGGCGCACGCGGCGGGCCTGGCGGTGATCGCCTGGGGCTTCCCGTACCTCTACGACCCCGTCGGCGACGCCCGCTGGACGGCGCAGATCCTCGCCTGGCGGGACCCCGCCGGCCAGGGCGTGGACGGCTACAGCGCCGACCTGGAGGAGCCCACCGAGGGCGTGGACATGACCGCCCGTCGGGCCGCCGTCTACCTCGAGCTGGTGCGGCGCCTGGCGGGGAACCTGCCCGTCGTGGCCACCGTCTACCCACCCGGGCGAAGCGCCTACCCCTACTCGGCGATGGCCCCCTACGTCGACGCCTTCGCCCCCATGATCTACTGGGAGTGCACCGACCCAGGTGCCGACGTCGCCGCAGACGTGGCCCAGCTCGCCCGGCTGCGGCCGGTGGACGTGATCGGCCAGGCGTTCAACCTCGCCGGCGAAGGGGGCAGGGCGGTGTCGCCGAGCGGGGCGGAGATCGACGACTTCCTGTCTGCGGCCGTCCGGGCGGGGGCGATCGGCGCGTCGTTCTGGGTGTGGCAGTCGGCGACACCGCAGGAGTGGGCGGCGTTGTCGTCGTTCAGCTGGCCGTGAGCGCCCGGTCGCTCCGGGGTCAGGTCTGGCAGTACCCGTAAGGGTCGATCGTCCCGGGGCGCAGGCCTGCTAGGACCCAGGAGTTGTGGGCCTCGTTCATGTAGGCCGCCCGGCAGGGGATGGTGATTACGATCAGCTCGGTCCCCGGGCACACGCCGGCGACGTTGATGCAGGTCATCGCCTGGTGGCCGAGCGAATAGCCGGGGCACTCGAAGTGGAAGCCCGGCGCGGCGTTGGCAGCGAGGTAGGCGAGGGCCGCGGCGCACCCGTAGCCCTCGTCGGCGGCGGTCACCGTCTGCGACGGCTGCGCCGGCCTAACGGCGGCGGCGGTAACGGTGGCCGGCGCGGGACGGGGAGCCGGGACCGTGGTGCTCGGCGCCGGCGGCGGGGTGGGTGCGGCTGTCGGCTTGGGTGGGGGGGCGACGGTGGTCGTCGTCGCGCCGTCGGGGGCGACGATCACGCGGTGCGGCACGCTCTGGGCGGCCGCGCTCTCTGCTGGAGCGGCGCTGGCCGTGACGGCCACCGCCCGGCTGGCGCTGCCGGCGGGGATGATGGCGAACAGGGCGGCGGCTATCACTGACGGCGCCGCAGCGAGGAGTGCGATCCGGTGGAGTGTCCGCTTCACGGAAACCTGCATCGGACCGCGGCAAAAGGATCTCGAGTCGGAAGCGGCCGATTCGGCCTATTCGCAGCCCGATGGACGAAACGGACGAAATCAGGCGAAAAATGTGCTCAGAGACGACGGTCACGCTCAAGTTCGGCGACACGCGACCGAAGTTCTGAGACCTCCTCCTCCAGCGCCGCCACGTAGTCGACCATGCTGTGGCCGAACCACGCCACGCTCGCGCCCAGTTCTGTCACTTGGTCAGACAAATGCACCATGTACCAGCGGACGAGGCGGCCGACCGCCGCTTTGACCGGGCCGCCCCAACGCCGGCGCGACATCGTCGGCACGTCGGCGTTCACCGTCGCCGTCTCGTCGACCAGCTCGAGCGCCCTCCTCGCCCGGGCCGAGGGCTCCGCCGGGACCCCCCTCGACGCAGCCGCCTGGCGGGCGCGCTCCAGGTAGCCGGGGGCTTCCCTGGCCAGCCGTTCTTCCGCCGCTGCCAACGCCTCGGGGTCGGTCCCGCTCACGGCACGGACGGTACCAGCCGACCGGCCGTGCCAGACTCTGCGTCCCATGGCCGGGAGCTCCTCGCCACCTCGACGTCCCCTGCGCGTGGCGCTGGACGGGATCCCCCTCGTCGGACCGCGCACCGGTGTGGGCGTCTTCTGCCACGAGCTGATCCGGTCGCTCGTTGTCCTGCCCGGCTTGGACGTGGCCGTGTACGCCGCCACCTGGCGGACCAGGCCCGAGATCCGCCGGGCCCTGCCCCCCGGCAGCCGGCTGATCGGCCTGCCGGTGCCGGCCCGCCCGCTGAACCGGGCGTGGCGGTCCGGGCTTCAGGTCCCGGTCGAATGGTTCGCCGGGCCCCTCGACGTGGTCCACGGCACCAACTTCGTCGTCCCGCCCGCCCGCCGGGCGGCGAGGGTGGTGACCGTCCACGACTTGACCCCCCAGCACTTCCCCGACATGTGCGAGGCCGAGACGCTCGCCTACCCCTCCCTGGTCCGCCGGGCGGTGGAGGCGGGGGCGTGGGTCCACACCCACTCGACGCACGTGCGCGACGAGGTGATCGAGGCGTTCGGCGCCGACCCGGCCAGGGTGAGGGCCGTGGCCCCGGGGGTGCCGGCGCTGGGCGCGCCCGCGGGCTCCCTGCCTCAGGCGGCCGCCGGGTTCGGCCGCTACGTGCTCGCAGTCGGCACGGTCGAACCCCGCAAGGACTACCCGGGGCTGGTGCGGGCCTTCGACGCCCTCGCGCCGGGCCGGCCCGAGCTCGGGCTGGTGATCGCCGGGAGGGACGGCTGGGGGGCCCAGGCCCTCGACGAGGCGGTGGCCTCCTCGCCGCACCGGTCGAGGATCGCCCGGGTCGGCTACATGGACGACGCCGGGCTGGCGGCGGCCATCGACAACGCCGCGGTCCTCGCCTACCCCTCACGCTACGAGGGTTTCGGCCTGCCGCCACTGCAGGCGATGCAGCGGGGCGTGCCGGTGGTGGCGACCGCAGCCGGCGCCCTGCCCGAGGTGCTGGACGACGCGGCCCTGCTGGTGCAGCCCGGCGACCACGACGCCCTGGCCGAGGCGATCGGCCGCCTCCTCGACGACGCTTCAGTCGCCGGGACGCTGGCGGAGAGAGGCCGCGCCCGGGCCGGGGAGTTCACCTGGGAGAAGTGCGCCTCGGCGATGGCCGGCCTGTACGCCGACGCCGCCGGTCGGCAAGGCCAGGACGCTCAGCAGGCGTAGTCGCGGTCGAAGGGGACCGCCGGACCGGTGTAGGTGCCCGGGAACGAACCCTGGTAGCCGAACTGCACCATCGCCACGCGGCCCCCGCCGAAGGCGTAGCCGCCGGACCGGCAGAAGCCCTGCGCGGTCATGCCCGGCCCGTGCATGTTCCCCGCCCCCGGCACCCACAGGGGGACCCCGGGCAGAGGCAGGCCGCCGGTGATCTCCGCCCACTGGTCGGTGGTCGAGTAGACCCCGACCTCGCTGCCCCCTGCCCGCAGCGCGGCGATCGCGCCGCTGATCAGCCGGGCGTTGCTCGCCGCCCCGTTCCAACCCGAGTAGCGCTCCACGTCGAGCCACCAAAGACGGGGGTAGACGCCGACGCTGCGGGAATAGGCCAGCCAGTGCGCGGCCCAGTTCCAGCCGTAGTTGAAGCTCTGGCACATGCGGTCGGCGGGGCCGCAGGCGCCGGCGGGCCCGTCGGCCGCTGAGGCCGGCGCCGGGGAGGGCAGGCCGTCCATGTACACGTAGGCGGACATGTCCGGGCCCGCCCACAGCGACTCCTGCACGTAGCAGGGGTTAGGCGTGCTGTCCAGATAGCCGTCGGTCACCTGGACGACGGCTATCTGCTGGCGGGCGGCGGGCAGGACGCCGCACTGGTACTCGGACACGTCGTAGCCGCTCGACCCGCTGCGGTAGCCGCCGAGCACGCTGCGGACCAGCGGCCGGATGGGCCGGAGCGACTCGGTGGCCACCGTCTGGCGCGGCGGGGGGGCCGTGTAGCTGACACGCGGCGCGTCCCCGAAGGACAGCACCCCGCCAGCGGCGCCCACCAGCCAGTAGCCCCTTCCGGCGGCGCCTGGCACCACGGCGCGCACCTCCATTCCCTTGGCGCTGCCCGACCCGAAGTAGGGGGCGTCGCCGAAAGCGAAAACCCCCCCATCGGCGCCCACCAGCCAGTAGCCACCCCCATCGGGCGTCGCCGCCATCGCCACGATCGGCGCAGACAGGCGCCTCGGCGACAGGCCGCCGAAGTAGGGGGCGTGGAAGGCGAAGACACCTCCGTCCGCGCCCGCAAGCCAGTACCCGCCGGTGGTCGGGTCACCGGCGACGGCGACGACCGGCGCGTCGAGCGCGTGGCCGCCCATGGATCCGAAGAAACCGGCCTCGCCGACCGGGAAGACACCCCCGTCGGCGCCGACCATGACCAGCTCGCCGCCGTGGTCGACCGACGTGGCGGCGACGATCGGGGCGGAGAGATGCTCGTAGGCGACGGTCGTCTGCCACGGGTTGGGCGCCGGCGCAGCCGGCCGGACGGTTGTGGTGGTGGTCTTGGGCGCGGAGCGCCGGTGCGGCCGGGCGGAACGACGGCCTTTCGTCGCCGGGCGAAGCGCCCCCGCAGAAGGGGCCGCCGTCCTCGCCGGCGTCTGCGGCTCCCCAGTCGGGGACACGAAACCCCCGGCGGCGAGCGTCGTGAACGCGATAGCCGCGACTGCGGAAGCCGCCCACGGCAGGGCGCGATCCCTCCTCCTCGGCTGCATGCGTCCCTTCGGCCCCCTTCCGCCTCCTGACCGTGCGGAAAGCTAGTCGGCGCTCCCTGGTTGCGGCCCCAACAGAAACACAAAAAGTCGTCGCGCTGGTGGACCCGCGCTAGCGGTGCGGCAGGCCCACGAAGCCGCCGAGGACAGCGAGACCGACGAGGAGCCAGGCGACGTAGTCGCCCACGTGGCCGGAATGGGCGGCCCTCAGAGCTGCCAGCGGCCGGCGGCGCAGCCGGGCCAGGGGGAGCCGCTCGTGCAGAACACCGCCCCACAGCCCGACCCCGGCGACGAGGACGGCGAGGGCGGCCGAGGCGAAGTCGAGGGCGAGCCCCCGCCCGGTCCACTCCGGCAGGTGGGCAGCCGCCACGTGGGCGGGCGCGGCGAGCAGGGCCTGGCGCTGGTAGGCGGCCCCGTCGACGAAGAACTCGGCGGCCCGCTGCGCTGCGCTGTGCACGCCCGGCACGACCCCGATGGCCAGCGAGCCGAGCAGGAGAACAACGATCGGGGCGAGCATGGTAACCGGCACCCGGCGGAGGGGGCGGGTGTCGCGCTCCTCGCGGCTGCCGGACGTCTGGTCGGGCCGCTCAGCCCCCTCCGGGCGGGGCCCCATGCCGAAGTAGATCCGCCCGGTGGCGCGCAGCACCGCCCCGCCGGTCAGGGCGGAGACCACGACGAACAGGGCCGGGGCCCACGGGTAGCCGGCCGAGACGCCGGCATCCTCGCTGATCGCCTTGCCCAGCGCGGTACCGAACGGCGGCAGGCAGGCCAGGCCCAGGCCGCCGGCGACCGCCAGCCACTTCATCACCCGCGTGTCCCGGCCGCGCCCGTGCAGGTCGATCTCGTCGACGCTGCCGTAGCGGGCGAGCATCACCCCTCCGATGAGGAACAAGGCGGACTTCACCCCCGCGTGGCCGGCGACGTAGAGCAGCGCCCCGGCGGTGCCGGCGGCGGTCAGGTAGCCGAGCGCCGACAGGAACAGCCCGACGTGGGCGATGGTCGAGTAGGCCAGCAGGCGCTTGAAGTTCCGGCTCGTCAGGCACATGACCGAGCCGACGACGGCCGTCACCGCCCCCATGACGACGAACGTCCGGCGGATGTCCCCGGGCGCAAGCTGGTGGCTGAAGACCACCCAGTACACCCTGAATGCGGCGTACACGCCGAGGGGGACCATCACGCCGGAGAAAAGCACGCAGACCGGGGCCGGGGCGACGGCGTGGGCGTCGGCCAGCCAGAAGTGGAACGGGGCCATGGCGCCTTTGACGAGGAAGCCTGCCATCAGCATGACGAAGGCGGCGACGACCAGCGTGCTGCGCGGCTGGTGGTCGAGGACCTCCCCCAGCTGGGGGAGGCCGAGGTTGCCCGTCCGGGCGTAGAGGAACCCGACGCCCATCAACGCCATGTAGGCACCGAGGCTGTTCATGATCCCGAAGTTCATGCCGCCCTGCAGCGATCCCACGTCCTCGACCTTCATCCCGGTGAGCGCGTAGGCAGCCGCTCCCATCAGCTCGAAGAAGACGAACATGTCGAACAGGTCGCCGGTAAGGGCGAAGCCCTCCATGCCGGCCAGGAACAGCAGGACGAGGGTGTGGAAGTGCCCCTCGGCCGACTCGACGTAGCGCCAGCTGAACACCAGCGCGAGGGTGACCAACACCGCTGCAGTCAGGGCGATCCCGTCGCCGACGGGATCGCTGACGAGCACGATCCCGACGCTGAAGCCGTGGGAGGGCGCCCAGCCGGCGCTCCAGGTGACCACCCGGCCTTCCGACGAGCGGGCCAGCAGGGCGGCGGTGACCGCCACCACACAAGCAGCCCCGGCGGTCGCCACGGCGTCGACCACCGGGCGGCGGACCCGCCGGTAGCCGACGAGCACGGCAGCGCTCAGCAGGATCGGGATGGTGAGCGCGACCGGCGGGAGCCACGCGACGCCGGTGTCGAAGACAGGCAAGCGTTACCCTTGCAGGTTGCGCAGCTCGTCGGGGTCGAGCGTCCCGTTGCGCTTGTGGATCTGCACGGCGAGCGCAAGCAGCAGCGCCGTGACGGTGGCCGACACGACGACGTCGGTGAGGGTCATGGCCTGCACCACGGGGTCGACAACCCGGAAGGTCGGCTTGGTGGCAGGCTCGCCGAAAACGGGGGGCGAGGCGCCCCGCTGGTAGCCGATGGCGAGCAGGAGGACGTAGGTTCCCGACTGGGACACCGAGAGGCAGAGGACGGCGTGGATCAGGTTCCTGCTCCGGACAATCCCGAACGCGCCGACGAGGAGCAGCCAGACCGACACGACGTAGGCGTAGACGCTCACCGGCGGCCCCGCCCGGGACCGGGCCTGATCATGATCGCCTGCTCGAGGAACTTGGCGAGGAGGACTGCCGTGCCGGATGCCACCTCGACGCCTACGGCCCCGTTGAGCAGGGGCACCGTGCCGCCCGAGAACAGCTGGCCGAACGTGCCGGTGGGGATCATGTCGGCGAGGAAGGCGCCGGCGACTGCGATCCCGGCGAGGCCGACGCAGGCGAACGCCCCGGCGCCGATGGCCTCGCCCCACTCGAACGCCCGCAGCGGGCGGGCCCGCTGCAGGGCCGGGTAGTTGCCCGCCACGTAGAGCAGGTGGATGCCCGTGCCGACCACCACCCCTCCCTGGAAGCCCCCGCCGGGGGTCACGTGGCCGTGCGCGATCACGTCGAAGCCGATGACCAGCGTCACCGGCATCATCAGGTAGCCGAGGAACCGGGTGGACTCGAGGGTCCGGCCGCCGCCGAGAGCGGCCCGTTCGGTCTCGTCCTTGGCGGGGCGGAGCAGAGTGGCCGCTCCGATCACGCTCGCCAGCAGAATCGACTCCTCGCCGAGGGTGTCGAGGCCGCGCTGGTCGAAGTTGACGCTCGAGACGACGTTGGAGGTGGCGTGGCTGACGGCGGCCGCCACGGCGTGCGTCCGGTAGGGGTGGAAGCTGCCCCCGAAGGGCGGAAGGTCGGCCACACCGAGCAGGAGCAGTGCGCAGAGGCCGCCACCGCCCGCGAGGAACAACATCAGCCGGGCGCGGCGGCTCAACCTCTTTCCACCTTGCGGATGGCGAGCATGACCATGAGGGGAACGACCGCCGTGCCGACGGCGATCTGGCTGAGGGCCACGTCCGGCGCCTGCAGCACCATGAACAGCACGGCGAGCACCAGCCCGTAAGCCGACACGGCCAGCGCCTGGCGGGCCGGTTGCCCGGTCAGGACCACGGCGGTGCCGCCCAGGCCGGCGAGAGTGAGCATGATGGCGGCCAGGACGGTCATTCGGGCGACGACGGGTCCACCCGCCCCTCCACCTGGCCGATCGCCCTGCCGACGGCCGCCTCGAGGACCGGCCCGGCCATGAAGAGCAGGGCGCCCACCAGCAGGATCGAGGCCGTTGTCAGCCCGAGCCCCTGCTCGACGGACAGCCCGACGGCGACGAGCGGGCAGCCGAGGGAGGTGATCGGGGTTATGAAGTGCATCCGGTCGTACACGCTGGAGCGCATCGCCACCGCCCCCAGGCAGGAGGCGACGGTGACCGCCGTGCCGAGGGAGACGAGGGCGAGCGCCACCTCATGGGACATGGCCGCCCCCCTCGTCCCGCCCGACGACAAGGCGGGTGAAGACCAGCGTCCCGGCCACGGACAGGACGACGAGGACGAGCGGCACGATCAGGTCGTAGGACTCGCCGGTGACCTGGCTGAGGAGGAGGAGGGCCACCACCGACGCCGCGGAGACCAGCTCCAAGCCGACCAGGCGGTCCACCGACCTGTCGGCGGCCGACAAGAGGAGGCCCGCCGGGAGAGCGCCGGCCATGACCACCGCCGTGCACACCTCGTAGCCGGTCATCGCCCGAGGCGGCTCTCGACCCTCGGGCCCTTCGGGGCGAGGGAGTGGACCAGCATCTCCCCGGTCCCGGGGTCGATGTCGAGGGCGTAGCTGCCGGGGCTGGTGGACACCAGCGCGACGGCCACCCCCCGCCCGGCACGCGCTTCGGTGCTGTCGCCGGCGAATCCGGTCCGGACCCGCACGAACCTGCCTCTCTTCCCGGTCGCGGCCGCCCAGAGCACCTGGGCGGTGTCGGTCACGATCGCTACGGGCAGGACGAGCGCCGCCCCGAGCCATCGGGGCCTGGCGGTCCACGTGTCCCCGATGACCCGCCTCGTACCGTAGGCGGCGGCCCCGCAGGGGATCGACGCCAGCGCGGCGACGAGCAGCTCCTGGCCGGAGAGAGCGGACAGGGATATCAGCCAAACGCCGAACGAGGCGCCCCACCACAGCAGGATCTCGCCGGCAACCCCGAGCACCGCGGCACTCTTACCCCGCTGTCCCGCCCGGGAAACGGCCCTCAGCAGGGACGGGCGCCCCCGTCGGCTCCGAAGAGAGCCAGACAGGCTTCGAGGCCCTCGACGTCCACGTCGGGCCACGCCCGGCGCTCCTCCTCCCAGCGGGCGCGGGTCAAGAGCAGGCGGACCATGGTGGCCGGCTCGCCGCGCCGCTCGAGCACGTCGGTGCCGTCGCGGGCGTAGCCGAGCTTCTCCGAGACCCCCGCGACGCCAAGCGATTTTCGCTCGCGGGAGCCGGCCTGCCCGCCGGCTATCCCGCCGCTCTACAGCGGCTGAGCGACGTCGAGGGTGGGCAGCGGCTCTACCTCGCCGGCGTCGACCACGTAGTCCTCGGCGGCCGTGACGTCCGGGCCTGCGCTGCGCGGCCACAGCCGGAGCACGACCGTCCCCACGATCGCCACGGCCAGGTTGAGCACCAGGGCGCTCAGCCCGATGTAGACGCTCGTTGTCGTGCCCGGGATGTCCGCAACGGCACCGGCGAAGTGGTGCACCGCCGGTGACGACACGCCGTAGGCCAGGTAGCTGCCGTACACCATGCCGGCCAGCCAGCCGGCGATGAGCGCCCAACGGTGCAGCCACCTGGTGAACAGGCCGAGCGCCACCGCCGGGAACGTCTGAAGGATCCAGATCCCGCCGAGCAGCTGCAGGTTGATGGCGTTCTGCGTGTTGAGCCCGAGGACGAACGCCAGCGCGCCGAACTTGACCAGCAGCGACACCAGCTTGGACACCTCGGCCTCCTCGCGGGCGCTCGCCCGGGGACGGAACAGATCGCGGTAGATGTTGCGGGTGAACAGGTTGGCCGCCGCTATCGACATGATCGCAGCGGGGACCAGCGCTCCTATGGCCACCGCGGCGTAGGCGACGCCGGCGAACCAGCTGGGGAACATCTGGTGGAACAGCAGTGGGGCTGCCAGCCGGCTGTTGGTCGTCTTGACGCCGGCGGCGATCGCCATGTAGCCGAGCAGCGCCACGAAGGCGAGGACCAGCGAGTAGAGCGGGAGGGCCACGGTGTTGCGCCGCACCGTCTCGCGCTCCTTCGAGGCCAGCACACCGGTGATGGCGTGGGGGTACATGAACAGCGCCATCGCCGAGCCGAGGGCCAACGTGCCGTACGCCCAGTACGTCTTCGCCGACGGCAGGAAGGCGAAGGTGGGCTTCTTGTGCGCCGCCTTCGCCGCGGCGGCGACCGCCTTGGTGTGGGCCTCGACGGCGGAGAAGATGTGGCCGTAGCCGCCGAGGCGGATGGGGATGTAGATGATCGCCACGAGGACCACCACGTATATGAGCAGGTCCTTGACGAAGGCGATCAGCGCGGGCGCCCTCAGGCCCGACACGTAGGTGTAGGCAGCGAGGATGACGAAGGCGATGATCAGGGGAAGGTCCCGGCTCACGCCCATCACCTGCAGCACCGACTGGATGCCGACCAGCTGCAGGGCGATGTAGGGAAGCAGGGCGAGGATGCCCGTGAAGGCCACGGCCAGCCCGAGGCCCCGCGACCCGAAGCGGGCGCTCGCGAAGTCGGCGGGGGTGATGAACCCGTGCTTGTGCGCGACCGACCACAGCCGGGGCATCAGCACGAACACGATGGGCCACACGAGGATCGTGTAGGCGACGGCGAACCAGCCGGACACTGCGCCGAGGGCGTACATGGCGCCGGGAACGGCGATGAACGTGTAGGCGGTGTAGAGGTCGCCGCCGAGCAGGAACCAGGTGACGAACCCGCCGAAGGAGCGGCCTCCGAGGCCCCACTCGTTGAGGGTGTTCATCGACGCCACCCGCCGCCAGTGGGAGGCGACGAAACCGATGACGGTGACGATGGCGAACAGGACTATCGCGACGGCGAGGGCGGTGGTGTCGAGCTTCACGCCTGGCCTCCCCTCGCCCGGCGGCGGCGGGGTGCCGCCACGAGCAGCTGGTAGCAGGCGAGCTGGCAGGCGGCGTTGATCACCAGCCAGAGCATCGAGTACCAGTAGAAGAACGGGAACCCGCCTAGGGTCGGCGTGAGATGGGCGTAGGTCGGCACCCAGAGCAGCGCCACGAAGGCCGACAGCAGAAGTACCGCGCTGACCAGGTAGGCCACGGGCGCCTCACCGAAAGCCGGTGACGCGCGACGGCCGGACGGTCCCCCCATCGTTTGCCCTCCCTGTTCTAGGCGTTGTTGGTGGCGCCCAGTATCGCGGGGCGGCCCGACGGAATCAACGATCCTGTCCGTCAGCCGGGGCGGGTCGGCGGGCCGCCCACGATCTCGTCGGCCAGGCCGTAGGCGACCGCCCTACGGGATGGTCGCCCCCAACCGGGGTGCCGCCGCGGCCCTCCTGGCCGGCACGGCACCCGCGTAGGCTCGGCGGCGGGGAGAGGCTACCTTCTCGCGTGTGCGCCAAGGTCGCCGGCCCATCGCGGTCATAGCGACCGTCAACGACCTGCACTTCGGCGAGACCGTCTGCGGTCACATGGAAGGCCTCGACCTGGGCGAGCCGCTCCGCTCGGAACCCGGCGAGGACCCCTACCCGACGGTGATGAACCGGGCGGCGGTCGCCGAGATCGTCGCGATCGACCCCGACCTCGTCGTCGCCAAGGGCGACCTGACGGCCTCGGGCGAGGGGCAGGAGTGGGCGGAGTTCGAGGCCCTCTACCGCAGCGCGTTCGGTGACAGGCTCCTGGTCACGCCGGGCAACCACGACAAGCCGGCGGGGGGCTCGGCGCTTCCCGCTCTGCCGGAGGTCCAGGCGGTGGAGCTGGCGGGCGTGACGGTGGCCGTCCTCGACACGGCGCGCCCGGGGAGGCCGGGCGGGTCGCTGAGCGAGGAGCAGGCGACCTGGCTGGACGACCTCGCCGGGTCTTCCCGGCTTCCGGTGCTGGTGTTCGGCCACCACCCGCCCGGCGGCGAGGACATCGACCGGTTGTTCGGGCCGGCGTCGGCGGGGGCCAACGCCCTCGACGCCGAAGGAACGGCGCGCCTGGTCGAGGTCGTCGCGCGACGGCGGTCGATCGCCGGGTACTTCGCCGGCCACACCCACCGCAACAAGCTCCGCCGCCTGGGCCCCACCGGGCCCTTCCCCTGGGTGGAGGTGGCCTGCGTCAAGGACTTCCCCGGCTCGTGGGCGGAGTACCGCGTCTACGAGGACGCCGTCGAGCAGGTCCACCACCGCATCAGCTGCGACCCGGCTGCGCTGCGCTGGAGCGAGCGCTGCCGGGCGCTCTTCGGCGGGCTCTACCCCTCGTACGCGTGGGGAGGCGAAGGCGACCGCTGCTTCGAGATGCCCCTCGCCGGCGGGGTCAGGGGCCCGGGCGGCTGAGCCGGCCGGGTCCGTGGTCCGGATCCTTGGAGGCGGAGTCGAGCTCGCTCCAGTCGAGGGGAGGAGCGGTGACCGCGCGGGTCGGCGCGGCACCCCGCACGAGGAGGGGGTAGACGCCGCTGTGGTAGTCGAACACGGTCTCCCACTCGTCGCTGTAGGCACCCACGTCGAGCGTGTACACCCCAGGGGCCAGGTCGAGCCGGCGGATCTCCAGGCGCAGCGACTTGCGTCCGGGGGCCGCGCACGCGACGGGCGTGGCCGTGTCCAAGCAGAGAAGGCCGTCCGAGCGGACGAGGCTGGCACCGACATTGAAGGACCGCACATCGACGTTCACGTCCAGGTCCAGGTCCACCTGGAGACCCTCCCCGCAGGAGATCTCCTCGCACGTCTCGCCGCCGCGGTTCCTCGAGCGGACCGCGACGATGGCCACCGCCTGGTTCCCGAAACGGTTCTCCCCCGGTTTGAGCAGCGCACCGTTCGACGACCGGGT
>DATGKR010000192.1:0-13174 GCA_035294565.1 Acidimicrobiales bacterium
GAAGGCGGAGAAGAAGAGCGGGCTGGCGGTCCACGGCCGCGCCGGCCAGCCCTGCCCGGTGTGCGGTGACACCATCAGGGAGGTGTCTTTTTCCGCCCGATCCTTCCAGTACTGCCCCACCTGCCAGACGGGCGGCAAGCCGCTCGCCGATCGCCGACTCTCCAGGCTGCTCAAATGACCGAGACGACCACCTTCCGGGGGGTGCGATGGCGGAGGGAGCCCGGCGGCGCCGTCTCGTTCTTCGACGACAGCACCGGGGCCTGGGTCCGCTGGGAGCCCGGCGTCGACGCCCCTCCGCTCCCGCCGCGCTGGGGCCTGCTCGGGGTGGCCACCAAGGTGAGCCGGCCGGGTTGGCGCAGCAGGTGGCGGCTCATCCCCATCGCCTTGGTGCTCGCCGGCCTCGCCGTCGCCGTCGCCCAGGTTCTGCTCCCCTCGAGCAGCCAGGCCTCCCAGGAGCAGAAGGCGGCCGAGGCGCTTCTCGGCAAGTGCCTCGCCCGCTCGGGCAGCGCCCTGGGCCACCCCAGCTACAGCGCCAAGGCCGTGGCTTGCGGGTCGTCCAAGGCGGCGGTGAAGGTCGTCCAGGTGGTGCCCACCACTCCGGGCAGCCCCACCTGCCCGGCGGGGACGACCGCGATGGAGCTCCCCTACGTGGGGGTCGCCCATCCGCACGTGCTCTGCGTGGCGCCGCTCCACAGGGGAGGCTGACCGGCGCCTGACTGGGCTTGGGCTCAGGCCGGTTGCAGGCTGGAGGCGGGCGGCAAAGCGCCGGCCCGGCGCCGGCCGTAGACCCGGCGGCCCCGGCGGAACGCCACGGTGTCGGTGGTCGACGACACGCTCCCCGGCCCGCTGCGCGCCGCGGCGACGACGGCGACGTCGTCGGCCAGGCGGCCCCGGGTGTGATCCATCAGCTTGGACGCGACCTGCTCCACGGCCTCGGCGGGGCGACCCCGGTCCACCCCCGCGACGAGCTGGACGACCTGCAGGGTTCGCCCCTTGCGGTCGCGGGCCTCGAGCAGCCCGTCGGTGTAGGCGAGGAGCAGGTGGCCCTGGGGCCAGGGGATCTCGTCGGCGTGGCGGGTGCCACCCAGCCCGAGCGGCCTGGATATTCGGGCGGGAACCTGGTGCAGGCGGCCCGCCGGGCCGGTGAGCGGGAGGGGGTGGCCGCAGCTGACCACGCGCAGGGACTCCGGCTCCACCTCGACGAGCAGCGCCGTGGCGAAGTCCTCGTCGTTGCCGAACATGGAGACCGCCGAGTCGAGGTCGGCGGCGAGCGCCTCGAGCGACGGCTGGCTGATGGCGGCCAGACGGAAGGCGCCGAGCACCGTGGCCGCCAGGCGGACGGCGGGGAGCCCCTTGCCGCGGACGTCACCGACGATCAGGCGGGTGCCGAAGGGCCCGTGGATGCCCTCGACGAAGTCCCCCCCGACCATCGCCCGCGCCGTGGCCGACCGGTAGGCGGTGGCCAGGTCCAGGCCGGGCAGGGCGATCGTGGAGGTGTCGAGGATCGACCTCTGGGTCACCTCGGCGACGGCGTTGAGCTCCTCCAGGCGGCGGTCCCGCCTCTTGCGCGCCGCCGACAGCGCCACGGCCACGGCGGCGCAGGCCACGACCACCCCGGTGCGCAGCAGCAGGTCCTCGGTGGCGGGGCTCGTTTCCGTCGACTGCTGAGCCGCGACGGCCCCGGCCGCCGCGAGGACCCCGAGGCATCCCGTGAGGAAAGGGCCGGCGCCGAGAGCCGCCACGAGGGGGGCGAGCCCGTAGTAGCCGATCAGGGCCGTCCGGCTCGGCGCGGCGACCGTCGCAGCGACGAGGGCGCTGAGAAGCAGCAGGGCCGATCCGGTCCCGAGCGCCGCTCGCCTGCGGGCGGCCAGCTCGAACCCCCTTGACAACACATGTCCGCGTCTGCGGTGACGCCCCCGGAACACTGGCGGGCATCATGCCACGAAACGCCGCCGGCGGGCCGCCACACGCCGGCGAGTGGAGCGGTGGACGGGGCTCGAACCCGCGGCCTCGACCTTGGCAAGGTCGCGCTCTACCAACTGAGCTACCACCGCATCGGCAGCGGTCCGCATACTAGCCAACGAACGGGGAGCTCAGCCTCCCACCGCGACGATCTCCACCTCCAAGGTGGCGCCGGTCGGGGTCTGGTAGCTCACCCGGTCGCCTTGCTTGCGGCCCATCAGCGCCTTGCCGAGCGGGGCGTCGGGGGACACCACGGACACGCCCTCTTGGCGCTCCTCGATCGAGCCGATCAGGAAACGCTCCACCTCGTCGTCGCCGGCGTAGCGCAGCGCCACCACCACCCCCGTCGTCACCTCGCCGGCCGGGCCGGCGGAGCGGTCGACGACCTCGGCGTCGCGAAGCATCGCCTCCAGCTGGCGGATCCGAGCCTCCATCTTGCCCTGGGCGTCCTTGGCGGCGTGGTAGTCGCCGTTCTCGGAGAGGTCGCCGAGCGCCCGGGCCGCCTCGATCGCCTTGGCGATCTCGATGCGGCCGCGCGTTCGCAGGTCCTCGAGCTCCGCCTGCAGCCGTTCGTAGGTCTCCTTGGTCAGCTGGGTGTTCGAAGCCATGATCCCTCCGAGGGTACCGGCCGCCGGCACGGGGTGGTCGCGGCGAGGTTGACCTGGGGAGGAGCCATCGGCGACACTTGTCCTGTGCCATCCCGCCGCCGCGCCGTGGTCATGATCGGCGTGATCATCGAATAGCGCGCCGGACCACGTACCGGTGCGCCACGCAGACCGTCCCCCCGGGGGGCGGTCGCTTTGTTTCCGGAGCCGGGAAGGCCCGAGCAGGGAAGGTTCAGGGCGAGGAAAGCTCGCAGCGAGGAAAGAGCAGAAGTTGACCACACGAAGGATCGCAGTGATACCCGGCGATGGGATAGGCACCGAGGTGGTGGCCGAGGCGCTCAAGGTCGCCCGCGCCGCCGGCGCCGACCTCGACACCGTCGAGTACGACCTCGGGAGCCGCCGCTACCTGGCCACGGGGGAGGTTCTCCCCGACTCGGTGCTCGACGAGCTGAGAGGCTTCGACGCCATCCTGCTCGGCGCCATCGGGTCGCCTGACGTGCCGCCCGGGGTGCTGGAGCGGGGACTGCTCCTGCGCCTGCGCTTCGAGCTGGACCTCTACGTCAACCTGCGCCCCTTCGCCGCCGCCGATAAGGCTCTCGACTTCTGCGTGGTCCGCGAGAACACCGAGGGCGCCTACGCCGGCGAGGGGGGCTTCCTGCGCAAAGGCACCCCCGCGGAGGTGGCGACCCAGGGGTCGGTTAACACCCGCTTCGGTGTTGAGCGTTGCATCCGCTACGCCTTCGGCCTCGCCCGCAGCCGCCAGCGCCGGCACCTGACGCTGGTGCACAAGACGAACGTCCTCACTTTTGCCGGGGACCTCTGGCAGCGCACCTTCGACCTGGTCGCCGCCGAGCACCCCGACGTCGAGACCGCCTACAACCACGTGGACGCGGCCTGCATCCACATGGTGCAGCAGCCCGGCCGCTACGACGTGGTCGTCACCGACAACCTCTTCGGCGACATCCTCACCGATCTCGCCGGGGCGGTCGCCGGCGGGATCGGGCGAGCCGCGTCGGGGAACATCAACCCCGACCGGACCGGCCCTTCCATGTTCGAACCGGTGCACGGCTCGGCACCCGACATCGCCGGCACCGGCAGGGCGGACCCGACGGCGGCCGTCGTGTCCGCCGCCATGATGCTCGAGTTCCTCGGCGACGCCGACGTCGCCGCCCGCATGAGGAAGGCCGCCGCCGTCAACGCGACGGGGACCACCAGCCAGATCGGCGACGCCATAGCAGAAAGGGTGTAGTGACATGCCGATAACCGCCACCGAGAAGATCTGGATGGACGGCGAGCTGGTCGACTGGGACCAGGCCCGCATCCACGTGCTCACCCACACCCTCCACTACGGCTGCGGGGTGTTCGAGGGGATCCGCGCCTACCCGACCGAGGCCGGCCCGGGCGTGTTCCGCCTCACCGACCACATCGCCAGGTTGTTCGGCTCGGCCCGGATCTTCATGATGGACGTCCCCTTCAGCCCCGAGGAGATCGTCGAGGCGACCAAGACGACGGTGCGGGTCAACGGTCTCGCCGAGTGCTACATACGCCCGATCGTCTACCTCGGCTACGGAGAGATGGGCCTCAACCCGCTTCCCTGCACGGTGAACGTCGCCATAGCCGTGTGGCCCTGGGGCTCCTACCTGGGCGACGAGGGGGTCGCCAACGGGGTGCGGGTGAAGATCAGCTCCTGGCAGCGCCACGACCCCAACGCCATGCCGCCCGCCGCAAAGGGCACGGGCATGTACATCAACTCCTCGATGGCCAAGGTCGAGGCGATCAAAGCGGGCTACGACGAGGCGATCCTGCTCTCCCCCCAGGGCTATGTGAGCGAGTGCACCGGGGAGAACATCTTCGTCGTTCGCCGCGGGCGGATCGTCACCCCGCCCACCGCAGCGGGCGCCCTGGAGGGGATCACCCAGGACTCGGTGGTCACCATCGCCCGGGACCTGGGCTTCGACGTCGAGTTCGCCAACGTCTTGCGCTCCGATCTATACACCGCCGAAGAGGCGTTCCTCACCGGGACCGCCGCCGAGGTGGTGCCCATCGCCTCGGTGGACGACCGGACCGTCGGCGACGGCAAGCCCGGCGAGATCACCCGGAGGCTCCAGGAAGTGTTCCACTCGGTGGTGCGCGGGAAGGTGGACCGCTACAAGGACTGGGTCGAGCATGTCGGCTGACCCCGCCCCCCCGGCGAGGGTGGAGGTCTACGACACGACCCTGCGCGACGGCAGCCAGCAGGAGGGGCTCTCGCTGACCGTCGACGACAAGATCCGAGTCGCCGAGCAGCTCGACCATCTCGGCGTGCACTACATCGAGGGCGGCTGGCCGGGAGCGAACCCCAAGGACGCCGAGTTCTTCCGGCGCGCCGCCGCCGGCGAGCTCACTCTCGCCCGGGCGACGCTCGTCGCCTTCGGGTCCACGCGCAAGGCCGGCGGGCGGGCGGAGAGCGACCCGGTCCTCGCCGACATGCTCGAAGCGCGCACCGGCGTCGTCTGCCTGGTCGCCAAGTCGGCGGAGTGGCACGTCACCGAGACGCTCCGGACCAGCCTGACCGAGGCGGTCGACATGGTCGCCGACTCGGTCGGTTTCCTCGTCGCCCAGGGGCGGCGGGTGTTCCTCGACGCCGAGCACTTCTTCGACGGCTACCTGGACAACCCCGGCTTCTCGAGCGACGTGCTGCGCGCCGCCGCAGAGGCAGGGGCGGAGGTCCTCGTCCTGTGCGACACCAACGGCGGCAGCCTTCCCTTCGAGGTGGAGAGGGTGGTCGGCTCGGTCCGCGACGCCCTCGGGGACAGTGTGGCACTCGGCTGCCACTTCCACAACGACTCTGGCTGCGCCGTTGCCAACTCCGTGATGGCGGTCCGCATGGGTGTCACCCACGTGCAGGGGTGCGTCAACGGCTACGGGGAGAGGACCGGCAACGCCGACCTCACCGCGGTGATCCCGGACCTGGCGTTGAAGATGAAGGTGACGACGATCCCCCCCGAACGGTTACCCCTCCTCACCCCCGTCGCCCACCACATCGCCGAGGTGGTGAACATCGCACCGGATCCTCACCAGCCGTTCGTCGGGGCGTCCGCCTTCGCCCACAAGGCCGGTCTGCACACCAGCGCCATAGCGCGCCAGCGCGCCGCCTACGAGCACGTCGACCCCGACAGCGTCGGCAACGGCACCCGCTTCGTGGTCAGCGAGATGTCCGGCAGGTCGACCATCGCTTTGAAAGCGCAGCAGCTCGGCCTGTCGCTGGACGACGCCGCCATGGCCGCGGTCGTCGAGCAGCTGAAGGACCTCGAGCACCGCGGCTACCACTTCGAGGTGGCCGACGGCTCGCTCGAGCTGCTCATGCGCGCCGCGGCGGGATGGAAGCAGACGTTCTTCGCCCTCGAGTCCCACCGGGTGATCACGGAGCTGCGCGAAGACGGCACCTTCGTCACAGAGGCGACCGTGAAGGTGCTCGTCGGCGACGACCGGGTCATCGCCACCGCCGAGGGCAACGGCCCCGTCAACGCTCTCGACGCCGCCCTGCGCAAGGCGATAGGACCGGTCTATCCCCAGCTGGCCCAGGTGCACCTCACCGACTTCAAGGTCCGGGTGCTCGACACCAGCCGAGGCACCGGGGCGGTCACCCGGGTCCTGATCGACTCGACGGACGGCGAGCGGACCTGGACGACGATAGGCGTGTCGGAGAACGTGATCGAGGCGTCGTGGTCGGCGTTGTCCGACTCGGTGGTCTACGGGTTGCTGCACCTGGAGGGCGCCGGTAAAGATCGTCGGGAATGACCCAACCCGACCACGTCCCGATGCAGGCCACCGACCGGGTGCGCCCCTCGGTGCTGCTCCCCCCGCCGGGGCACTGGCACCCCGACCGCCCCGGCGACCTTGTCGAGCTCGAAGCACCCCAAGGACCGCGCTTCGGGGCCACCGGCCCGGACCTCGGGTACGGCCTCAAGCTGGCCCGCCGTTTCGAGGACCGCCTCGAGCTCGCCCCGGGAGAGCTGGCCGAGGACGCGGTGGCCGGCTGCTTCGCCTGCGGCTCGCGCCGCGCAGCATGGTTCGGTCGGGCGCCGGTCGTCTTCGACATGCAGTGGGCCTACACGCTGTGGGGTTTCCTCGGCGGGGCCCCCGACGACCTGCGCGAGTGGCGCCGGCGCCTGTTCGCCGGCGCCGCCGAGAGCTACTGGGAGCAGCGCCGGATCGTCGACGCCGTGAGGATCGAGACGCTCCCGTTGACGCCGGCGGAAGTGCGCCAGCGGCTCGGGGCGTGGAAGGAGCTTCTCATCGCATGAAGACATCGGGGATGTCGGTCGCCGAAGCCGACGCCGCGCTCACCGCGCCGGGCCAGATGTTCGAGGTCGCCGAGACGGACATACGGGGGGTCCGCACCAGGATCTGGAAGAACGCCCCGCCCACGCTCGTGGACATCCTGCGGCTCAGCAGGGGCCACGCTGACAAGACTTTCATCGTCTACGAGGACGAGCACTACAGCTTCGAGGAGCACTTCGCCGCGTCGGCCCACGTGGCCAACCTCCTGCGCGACCGTTTCGGGGTCCGCAAGGGTGACCGCGTCGCCGTGGCCATGCGCAACTACCCGGAGTGGTCGATGGCGTTCTGGGGTGCGGCCGCCGCGGGGGCGGTCGTCGTACCCCTCAACGCGTGGTGGACGGCCGACGAGCTGCAGTTCGGCCTGGCGGACTCGGGGACGAAGGTGGTCTTCGCCGACGCCGACCGGGCGTCGCGCATAGCCACCCAGCGACGGTCGCTGCCCGACCTGTCGGCGGTCGTGGTCGCCCGGGCCAAGGAGGGGCCGGTCGACGACGGAGAGAGCGTGGTCGCCTGGGAGGAGCTCTTCGACGACGTCCCCGAAGGGGTGGACCTGCCGAGCGTCGAGCTGGGTCCCGAGGACGACGCGACCATCTTCTACACGTCGGGTACGACCGGCCGCCCCAAGGGAGCCCTCGGCACCCACCGCAACATCTGCACCAACCCGATGAGCCTGATCTACGTGACCGTCAGGCAGGCTTTCCGGGCCGGCCAGCAGCCGCCGGACCCGGGTTCGGGGGAGCAGAACGCCTACCTGCTGTCGGTGCCGTTGTTCCACGCCACCGGCTGCCACTCGATCCTCGTCACCAACGCGATGGTCGGCGGCAAGCTGGTGATGATGTACCGCTGGGATGCGGGGCGGGCCCTGGAGCTGATAGAGCGGGAGCGGATAACCACCTTCGGCGGCGTCCCGACCATGGTCCTGCAGGTCCTCGACCACCCAGACTTCGGAAAAAGAGACACTTCCAGTGTCAAGTCGGTCGGTTACGGTGGTGCGCCGGCGCCGCCGGAGCTGGCGAAGCGGATCAAGGAGCACTTCAACTCCAGCCCGGCATCCAACGGCTACGGGTTGACGGAGACCTCGTCGCTTTCGACGATGAACGCCGGCGACGACTACCTGCGAAAGCCTGACAGCGTCGGCCCCCCGGTGCCGGTGGTCGAGGTCAAGGTGGTGGACGCAGAAGGGCGTGGGCTGCCCACCGGGGAGGTGGGGGAGCTCTGGATCAAGGGTCCGAACGTGGTGAAGGGCTACTGGAACCGCCCGGACGCCACCGCCGAGACGTTCACCGAAGGCTGGCTGCACACTGGCGACGTGGCCCGCATCGACGACGAGGGTTTCGTCTACATCGTCGACCGGGCGAAGGACATGCTCATCCGCGGCGGCGAGAACGTCTACTCGGTCGAGATCGAGGGCGTCCTCTACGAGCACCCGGCCGTCGCCGAGGTCGCTGTCATCGGGATCCCCCACCCGACGCTGGGCGAGGAGGTCGGCGCCGTGGTGACCTTGAAGCGCGGCGCGTCGGCCACCGAGGAAGAGCTGAAGCAGTTTGTCGCCGCCAGGCTGGCGGCGTTCAAGGTGCCGGCGAGGGTTTGGTTCTACGACGGGGAGCTGCCGCGCAACCCGGCGGGCAAGGTCCTGAAACGCGAGCTGCGCCAGGAGCTGATCGGCGCTTAGGCGGAGGGAGCCGACGGGCTCGCCCGGCGCGCGGACTCGAGGAAGTCCTGCAGGCGGTCGAGGTCGGAGGGAGCCGAGACGTTCATCCTGACCGAGTCGGCGACGGTGCGTTTGACCATGCCGGAAAGCTCGGCGCCGGGCCCGAGCTCCAGGTAGTGCGTCACCCCGACGGCGCGAAGGGCGAGCAGCGACTCGCGCCATCGCACGGGGGAGGCCAGCTGCCTGGAGAGGAGCCCGGCGAAACCGTCGCGGTGCGCCGAGGCGTCCACGTTGGCGACGACGTCGACGTCGGCCGCGCCGAGCGCCGTGGCGGCGAGCGCCTCGTCGAGGAGGGCCTGCGCGGGCGCCATGAGGGGGGAGTGGAACGCCCCTCCAACGGGGAGGGGAAGGACCCTCTTGGCGCCGAGGGCCTTGGCGGCCTCGCCGGCCGCGGCGACCCCCTCGGGGGTGCCGGCGATCACCACCTGGCCCGGCGCGTTGTCGTTCGCCGGCCAGGCTCCCTCCACCCCCTCGCACGCCCTGGCCACCTGCTCGGCGTCTAGGCCGAGCACGGCCGCCATCGTCCCCGGATTGGCTTCGGCCGCGACCTGCATGGCTTCGCCGCGGCGGGCGACCAGCTCGGCTGCCGCCTCGAGGGTCGCCGCCCCTGCGGCCACGAGTGCTGTGTACTCGCCGAGGCTGTGGCCGGCGACGGCGGCGACCGGCAGGTACTCCACACCGCTGGTGCGCGCCGCTTGTAAGGCCACGACGCTGGCGCAGAAGGTGGCCAGCTGGGCGTTGCGGGTGGCCCTCAGCGTCTCGGCGTCGGCTTCGGTGAGCAGCGCGGCCACGTCGCGCCCGGCGGCCGCGGACACCCGCTCGACGAGCGCCCAGGCGGGGTGGTCCGTCCAGGGCTCTCCCATGCGGGGTCGCTGGGAGCCTTGGCCGGGAAAGAGCAGGGCGAGCATGGCCGGCGAAGATACCGCGGCTTTCCGCGACAACTTTGCTAGGACGTCCTACAATCATGGTTGTGCAGCCGATCAGCCTGACCGAGGAACAGCGTGCGTTTCGCGCCGCCATCCGCCAGCTGGCGGAGGAGCGCTTCGCCCCGAGAGCCGCCGAGGTGGACGCCACCGGCGAGTTCCCCTGGGACAACTTCAAGGAGTGCGTGGCGATGGACCTGCCGGGGATGAGCATCCCCGAGGCCTATGGCGGCTCTGGAGCGGACCACGTGACGCAGGCGATCATGGTCGAGGAACTGGCCCGGGTCTGCGCGTCCACCAGCTTGATGATGGGCGTCAACGGCCTGGCGATGACCCCGATCGTCAACTGGGCGTCGGAGGAGATCAAGGCGAGGTACCTGCCGCGCGTGGCGAGCGGCGAGAGCCAGGGGAGCTACTGCCTATCTGAGGCGGACGCGGGCAGCGACGTGGCCGCCATGACCACCCGCGCGGTACGCGACGGGGACAGCTGGGTGCTGAACGGCCGGAAGCAGTGGATCACCAACGCCGGCATCTCCGACATCTACGTCGTGTTCGCCAAGACCGACCCGGCGGGGGGCGCCCACGGCATCTCCTGCTTCCTCGTCGAGAAGGCGATGGGCCTGCAGATCGGCAAGCTGGAGCGCAAGCTCGGGATCCACGGCAGCCCGACGGGGGAGGTGATCCTCGACGAGGTGAGGGTTCCCGCCGCGAACATGATCGGCGAGGAAGGCCAGGGCTTCACGATCGCCATGCACACCCTGGACCGGACCCGCCCGGCCATCGCCGCCCAGGCCGTCGGCATCGCCCAGGGGGCGATAGACACCGCCAGGGCCTACATGAAGGAGCGCAAGACCTTCGGCCGCCCCATAGCCGAGTACCAGGGGCTGCAGTTCATGCTCGCCGACATGGCGATGCGGACCGAGGCGGCCAGGACGCTCACCTACCGCGCCTGCTCGGTGATCGACGAGGGCGACCCCGACGGCGAGCTCAACATGCTGGGGGCGATGGCCAAGTGCTTCGCCTCCGACACGGCCATGCAGGTGACGACCGACGCCGTGCAGCTGCTGGGCGGCAACGGCTACACGACCGACTTCCCGGTGGAGCGGATGATGCGCGACGCCAAGATCACCCAGATCTACGAAGGCACCAACCAGATCCAGCGGATGGTGATAGCCCGCAACCTCCTGCGCCAGTAGGGCCGGCGCGTTTGCGCTCCCCGCCGGGCGGGTAACCCGGTAGGTGGGCGTCGAGGAGGCTGCTCCATGGTCTACCTGCTGGCCGTCGGGGCCGCCGTCTGCAACGCGATCGCGTCGATCCTCCAGCGGCGGGCGGCCGCCCCCGCCGGTGCCAGCCACGTGTCGGGGCTGAGGCTCCTGTGGTACCTGGCGCACCAGCGAGCATGGTTCGCTGGGATAGGCGCCCTGCTCGCCGCCTTCGGCTTCCAGGCAGGGGCGCTGGCGTTGGGCAGCGTCACCCAGGTCCAGCCGGTGCTCGCCACCGAATTGCTCTTCGCCTTGGCAATTCTGGTGCTGTGGTTCCACCGCCCGGTCGGGCCCTTGGAGTGGGGCGCGGGGGCGGCGATAGTCGCCGGGCTGGTCATGTTCTTGGTGGCTGGAGCGCCGACCCCCGGCCGGTCTGCGTCGGCTGGGGCCCCGGCCTGGGCGGCCGCAGGATCGGCGGTGCTGCTGGTGGTGCTGGTCGCCTGGCGGGTGGCTCGCGGCGGCTCGTCCAACCGCCAGGCAGCCGCGCTGGCGACGGCGGGCGGGACGATGTTCGCCTTCACCGCCGCGCTGATCGAGGCCCTCACCGCGGCCTTCGCCCACCGCGGCCTGGGTGCCTTCGCCGGCTGGACGCCGTGGTCGGTCGCCGCGTGCGGGCTGGCGGCGATGTGGCTGTCGAACAACGCCTTCGAGCGCGGCCCGGTGCCCGTAGCCCAGCCGCCGCTGACCATCGTCGACCCCTTGGTCAGCATCGCCCTGGGCGTGTCCCTTTTCGGGGTGACGCTCCGGACCGGGGTCTTCGTTGTCGTCGAGGCTCTCGGGCTGGTACTGCTCGCAGGCGGGGTCGTGGCCCTCAGCCGGTCGCCGCTGGCGTCGAGGGACCCCGACGAGGGCTCCCGGCTGCAGGGGCGGGGGACGGGGGACCGACAGTGAGGACCGAAGCTTGAACGTGACCGCCATCGGCATCGGGCTCGGCGCCGCCTTCTTCCTCGCCGTCGGGTTCGTCGTGCAGCAGCACGCCGCGTCGGAGGAGCCTCCCGAGGAGCGCCTGTCGTTCCGTCTGCTTTTGCACCTCGTCCGCCGGCCCGTGTGGCTGGCCGGCATCGGCGCCATGGTCGTCGGCCAGCTCCTCGGCGCCGCCGCGCTCAGCCAGGGCAGCCTCGCCCTGGTCGAGCCGGTCCTGGCCACCAACTTGCTCTTCGCCCTACCCCTGTCGGCCGTCTGGCGGCGCCGGCACCTCGGCGCGCGCGAATGGGCGGGGGCCGTGTCTCTCCTGGCCGGCCTGACGGCGTTCGTCGCGGCCGGAGACCCCTACGGCGGGCACACCACCAGGCTGCCGTGGCCCAACTGGGTTCTGGCGGGGGGCTCGATCGCCGCCGTCGCGGCGCTGCTGGTGCTCCTCGGCCGGCGCGTCGAGGGCGCCAAGCAGGCGACCCTCTGGGCCGCGGCGGCAGGAACCCTCTACGGCTTGCAGGACGCGCTGACCCAGCGGACGATAGCTGCGTTCGGCTCCGGGGTCGCCGCGGCGATCGTCGACTGGCCCGTCTTCACCCTCTTCTTCGTCGCCGTCATAGGCCTCTTGATCGGCCAGTCGGCGTTCGAAGCGGCCCCGCTGGCCGCTTCGCTTCCGGCGATCACCGTCGCCGAGCCGGTGACCGGCATCGCCTTCGGGGTCGGCGTCTTCGACGAGCACCTGGCTCTCGGCTGGCCGTACCTCCTGGTCGAGCTGGCAGGCCTTGCGGCGATGGTGGTCGGCGTCCTGCTCGTCGCCCGCTCGCCCCTGGTGACCGGCGCCGACCGGGAGGAGGAACGCGTCGAGGACGCAGCCTAGCTTCTCAGGCGGCGAGCAGCTTGGTGAGAGCCTGGATCCACGCGCGGCGGATTTGCGAACGCGACTTTCGGTGGTCGCGTGTCATCAGCTCGAAGCCGTCGAAGGACACGATCACCCCGACGATCGCGGCGAGGTCATCCGCCTCGGCCTTGGGGTGCTTGGACAGCTCCGGGGCGAACTGCTCGCGGATCTGGGTGTTGAGGAAGTCGCGGTATTCGTGGATGTCGTCGGCGAGGGTGGGGGCGTAGGGCGCCCGTGCCCGGGCGGTGCGCGCCGGCCCGGCGACCGCCTCGTTGAACTTGAGCCTGGCGTCGACGAAGCGGCGGATGCGCGCGTCGAGGGGCGTCGAGCCGGCTTCCGGAACGACCGCGAGGGGGCGCACCCGCTCGAAGTGGCGGCGGATGACCGACCTGCGCAGGTCGTCGAGGCCGTCGAAGTAGCGGAATATCGAGCGGGCCGAGAGCCCCGATTTGGCCGTGAGCTGCTCGATGGACGGGTCGGCGACGCCTTCGTCTATGAGCGCGAGCGCCGCCTCCACGACCTCGTCCCGGTTCCTCTCCCGCCTGGCTGTCCGGCCGTCGATCCTGCTCGTCATGGGG
>DATGKR010000193.1:0-16473 GCA_035294565.1 Acidimicrobiales bacterium
ACCGTGGCCTGGCCGCCCGAACAACGAGAAAGCGAGGTTGGCGGAAACGTGCCCGAGGACAGATGGGCCGCAGCCGACGACAGGACGACCGAGATGGGTGTGGTGCGCCCCTCCGCCGAGTCGTCGGGCGACCGGCCCGACGAGACGATCAGCGTGTCCGGCGCGGCCCCGAACATGCCCCACTGGACCGACCCTCCAACCGGCGAAGTCCCCCGGCTGCGCTTCGAGGACGACCTGCTCGACCCCGAGGAGGACGACGACCTGGAGGCCTGGAAGGCGCTCGGCTCGCGTGGCGTGCGCTGGCGGGACGACAACGACTGGAACGACGCCGAGGAGATCGCCGACGTAGTAGGCGACGTCGAGCCCGTCGGGGCCCTCGACTCGCGCCGCTCCGAGCGCTCGGACCTGTACTCCTTCGACGAGGACTTCGAGCGGGTCACCAGCCGGAGCACCGGGTCCAACCCGGCTCTGCGGCTCGGCGACGACCTCGACGCCGCCGAGTACCTGCGCGTCGAGCCGCCCCCCCCACCGCCCGTGCCGCCGCCCGGAGGCTCCCTGGCCGCTAGGGAGGCCAGGGCCGAGCGGGAGGCCCGCCGCGGTGCCCACAGGGCGTCGACGGGAACCCGCCCGGCGCCTCGTACCCGGCGCGAGCGGCCCGTCGGCGGGCCCGGGGGAGGCGAGCGCGGCGGCCGCGTCGGTGTGGGGATCGGCCTCGTCGTGCTGCTGGCCGTCGCCTACGCCGTGGGGCCCAAGGCGCTGCTCGTCCTGACCCTCGCCATCGTGACGGCAGCGGCCGCGGAGGCGTACCAGATGGTCCGCACGGCGGGGTTCCGCCCCGCCACCCTGCTCGGCATCGTCGCGACCGTCGGTATCATCCTCGCCTCCTACTGGAAGGGCATCGAGGCGATCCCCATCGTCGCCGTCCTGCTCTTCGCCGGCGCCATGGCGTGGTACGTCATGGGGGTCATAGAAGCCCGCCCCCTGGCCAACGTGGCGGTCACGGTCATGGTCTTCGTCTGGGTGGCGGTGCTCGGGGCCTTCGCCCCCGTCATGCTCGCCGAACCCCACGGCAAGGGGCTCTTCTTGGGAGCGGTGGTCGTGGCCGTGGTGGCCGACATCTGCGCCTTCGCCGTCGGGCGGTGGATCGGCAGCCGGCCGATGGCGCCGTCGATCAGCCCCCACAAAACCGTCGAGGGCTTCGTCGGCGGCCTCGTCGGCGCCCTCGTCGCCGGGGCGGTGATCGGCAAGGAGGTGGTGCCCTGGGCGGGAATGAGGCACGGTCTCATCCTCGGGCTGGTCGTCGGGCTGGTGGCGCCGGTGGGCGACCTGTTCGAGTCGATGCTCAAGCGCGACCTGGGCATCAAGGACTCGGGGAGCCTCCTTGCCGGCCACGGCGGGCTGCTCGACCGCTTCGACGGGATTCTCATCGCGCTTCCGGCGGCGTACTTCGTCGCCACGTTCTTCAAGCTCTGACGCTTGCGCACGGTTAGCCTGGTCGGCTCGACCGGGTCCATCGGCACCCAGGCCGTGGATGTGGTGCTCGCCGACCCGGAGGAGTTCCAGGTCGTCGCCATAGGAGCGGCGCGTTCGGTCGACCTGCTGGCCGAGCAGGCGAAGCTCCTCCGTCCGGCCAAAGTGGCGGTGGCCGACAGCGCAGCCGCCGCCGAGCTCGCCGGACGGCTCCCCCGCGGCGTGGAGCTGATCGCCGGCGAGGAAGCGCTCGGCGAGATCGCGACCGAGGCCGAGGTGGTGGTGAACGGCGTCGTGGGCTTCGCCGGTCTGCCGGTCACCCTCGCTGCGCTCGAAGCCGGTCGGAGGCTTGCTCTCGCCAACAAGGAGTCGCTCATCGCCGGCGGTCCCGTGGTCCAGCAGGCCCGGCGGACCGCGGGAGCGGAGATCATCCCGGTCGACTCGGAGCACTGCGCCATCCACCAGTGCCTGCGGGCGGTTCTCGGGGACAAAGGGATGGCCGGTCTGCCCGACACGCCCCTCGAGCAGGTGCGGCGGGTCGTGCTGACAGCCAGCGGAGGCCCGTTCCGGGGCAGGACCTTTCAATCCCTCTCCGAGGTGACGGTCGACGACGCCCTTGCCCACCCGACGTGGAGGATGGGCCCGAAGATCACGGTGGACTCGTCCACCCTCATGAACAAGGGGCTGGAGGTGATCGAGGCGCACGAGCTGTTCGGCGTCGACTACGCGGCGATCGACGTCGTCGTCCACCCCCAGTCGGTGGTGCACTCGATGGTCGAGACCAAGGACGGGGCCACCCTGGCCCAGCTTTCCCAGCCGGACATGCGCCTGCCAATCGGCTACGCGCTCGCCTACCCCGACCGCCTCGGTGTCGCCTTCGGGGCGATCGACTGGGCGGCGCTCGGCCGTCTCGACTTCGAGCCTCCCGACCGCGACGCCTTCCCGTGCCTGGACCTCGCCTACCGGGCCGGGCGGATGGGCGGGGCCGCCCCTGCGTGGCTCAACGGGGCCAACGAGGTGGCCGTCGCCGCCTTCCTCGACGGACGCATCCGCTGGGTGGACATCCCGGCGGTCATAGAAGCGGCCCTCGAAGAGTGCACCCCCGGCGCACCGACGAGCGTCGAGGACGTTCTCGAGGCCGACGGCGTCGGGCGGGCGCTGGCCGCCTCGGCCGCGGACAGGCTGGTGCGGCATTGAGCCGGGACCGTCCCTGGCTCGACGTGGCCCGCCTGGCGGTGGTCGTCGCCGCGGTGGTAGCCCTCGGCTTCGCCGCCGGCTACGGGGAGACGGTCCTCATCATCGTCTTCCTCGCCGGGTGCATCGTCGCCCACGAGTTCGGCCATTTCATCGCGGCCAAGACGGGCGGGATCAAAGTCACCGAGTTCTTCTTCGGGTTCGGTCCCCGGCTGTGGTCGGTGCGCCGGGGCGAGACCGAGTACGGCGTCAAGGCGATCCCCCTGGGCGGCTACTGCCGCATCGTCGGCATGAACAACCTGGAGGAGGTGGAGCCCGCCGACGAGCCGCGCACCTACCGCAGCGCACCGCTCTGGCGTCGCCTGCTCATCGACGTCGCCGGTTCGAGCGCCCACTTCCTGATCGCGCTGGCGCTGCTCTTCGCCATGTTCTTCTGGACCGGCGACGACGGCCACTACCTGACCAGCGTCCCTGCTTCGAACCCGATCGTGCAGATCCTCGAGTTCGGGCGCCAGGGCAGCCCCGCCGAGGAGGCCGGCTTCCGGGTGGGGGACCGCATCGTGGCCATCGACGGCCACCGGTTCTCGCGCTGGGACCAGATGGCGCGTTTCATCGAGGACCACCCCGGCCGGCGTCTCGACGTGACCGTCGACAGGGGGGGCCGGCTGGTGCAGCTCTATCCCACGCCCGTCCCGGCCGACACCGTCGCCTCTCCTTCGACTCCCGGTCTTCCAAAGGGGAGGGTCGGCGTGCTGGGCATCGGCGTGAGCGGCGTGGTGCACTCCGGCCTCGCGGCTTCGGTGGCGGACTCGGCGGGGGCGTTCGCCCAGACGGTGACCGGAACCTTCTCTGCGATCGGCCACCTGGTCAGCTTCCACGGCATCAGCTCCTACCTGCACATGGTCACCAGCCAGAAGGCGGCCACCGCCGGGTCGGACCGGCTCGTCACGGTCATCGGCCTGCCGAGCATCCTGCACCAGGCGGCCCAGTCGGGCCTGCCCAACGTGCTGTGGGTCGTCGCGGCGATCAACATCTCCATCGGGGTGTTCAACCTGCTCCCGTTGTTCCCCCTCGACGGCGGCCGCGTGGCGGTCGCCCTCTACGAAGGGCTCCGCAGCTTCAGACGCCCCTACCGGGTGGACATGGCGAAGCTGATGCCGGTCATGTACATCGGCCTGGCGATCATCCTGTTCTTCGCCCTCGGCTCGATGCTCATCGACCTGCGCAACGTCGCCGCCTGACTCCAGCCGGCGCTCCGGTAGCCTGGGAACGACATGGCCCGCTACCCGAGGCGAAAGACCCGCCAGGTGATGGTCGGAAACGTGGCCGTCGGAGGTGACGCTCCGATCACGGTGCAGTCGATGACGATCACCAAGACCGCCGACGTGGAAGGGACTCTCGCCCAGATCTACGCTTTGAAGGCGGCGGGCGCCGACATCGTGCGCTGCACCTGCAACGAGAAGGAGGCGGCCGAAGGCCTGGCCCGCATCGTTCCCCGCAGCCCCGTCCCGATCGTCGCCGACATCCACTTCCACGTCGAGATGGCGCTCGCCGCCCTCGAGGCCGGCGTGCACTGCCTCAGGCTCAACCCGGGCAACCTGCGCAAGCCCGAGGAGATCAAGCTCGTCGCCCGGGAGTGCAAGGACCGGGGGATCCCGGTGAGGATCGGTGTGAACGCCGGGTCGCTCGACCCGAGGCTCTACGACAAGCACGGGGGGGTGACCCCCGAGGCGCTCGTCGAGTCCGCCCAGATCGAGTTGGGCCTCTTCGCCGAGGTGGGCTTCGACGACGTGAAGATCTCGGTGAAGGCTTCGAACGTGCCGCTGATGGTGGAGGCGTACCGCCAGCTGTCCGAGGTGACCGACCACCCGCTCCACCTCGGCGTCACCGAGGCCGGGCCGCCGCCGGCCGGGACGATCAAGGCGACCGCGGGGATCGCCACCTTGCTGGGCGAAGGCATCGGTGACACGATCCGCTACTCGCTCACCGCCGACCCGGTGGAGGAGGCCAAGGCGGGCAGGATCCTCTTGGAGTCGCTCGGCCTGCGCCAGCGCACCAACGTCGACCTGGTCGCCTGCCCCGCTTGCGGGAGGGCCGAGATCGACGTGTACAGGGTCGCCCAGGAGGCGCAGGCGGCGCTGGAGAAGCGGGAGATCCCCCTCCAGGTGGCCGTCATGGGCTGCGTGGTCAACGGGCCCGGCGAGGCGAGGAGCGCCGACATCGGCATAGCCGCCGGCCGCCACAGGGGGCATCTCTTCATCAGGGGGAAGATCGTGCGGGTCGTCCCCGAGGACGAGATGGTGGAGGCGCTGGTGGAGGAGGCGGAGAAGCTCGTGGAGCAGGGTTTCGACGCCCGCCTCGCCGCGGCCGACAGCCGGGCAGCGGCGGAGGCCGAGGCGGACCGCCGGGCGCTCCTCGACGCCAAGGGGGCCGACGCCAACAACTCCGAAGCACGCGTCGAGCTGATCGAAAAACGCCTGGGCTGAGCCCGCCCCGCACGCGAAACTCGTTCATGACCGACATCCGGTTGCGCCGGCTAGAGCCGGGCGAGGAGGACCGGTTCGTCCGGTCCGTCATGGTCCCTTTCCTCGACCCGCCCACCGACGATCCCGCCGTCGAAGAGGAGCTGGCCAGATGGTCGCAACGCGTGGAGGTGGGGCGGGCATGGGTCGCCGAGGCCGGCGGCCGGTTCGTCGCCAACTGCGAGACCAAGACGATGCTCCTCACCGTCCCTTCCCCGGTCGGCGGGCCGTGCCCGGACGTCGCCATGGCCGGTGTGACCGAGGTGGGCGTGGCCCCCACCCACCGGCGGCGGGGGCTGCTAACGGCGATGATGGGCGAGATGCTCGGCGACGCCCGCCGGCGGGGCGAGCCCATCGCAGGCCTGATCGCCTCGGAGTCGGCCATCTACGGTCGCTTCGGTTTCGGTCACGCCACCGACGGACACACCCTGCTGATCGAAACCGCCCACTCCGCCTACCTTCGGCCGGCCGCCGAGCTGAACCTGGCGCTGCTCGACAGGGCCGAAGCCAAGAAGGAGCTGCCGGCGATGTTCGACCGCTTCAGGCGGGCCCGGCCGGGGCAGCCCGATCGCTCCCGAGCGCGATGGGAGGCGATCCTCGACGACGGCCCCCACTACAGGGGCAAGGACCGGGGGGCGTTCGTCGCCGCCTGCGCGGACGGGTTCGTCCGCTACCGGGCCACCGACGACGGCACCGAGCTGATCGTCGAGGACCTCTACGGCGCCACCCCGGAGGTGGAGGCGGCTCTCTGGCGCTACGTGCTCGACATCGACCTCGTGGGCCGGGTGAGGGCCAGGCGGAGGCCGGTGGACGAGCCGGTCCGATGGCGCCTGGCCGACCCCCGGCGGCTGGAGGTGACCGAGGCGCAGGACATGCTCTGGATCAGGATCCTCGACGTCGCCGCCGCCCTCCAGGCGCGAGGGTACCGGCACCGGGGGCGGCTCGTGATCGAGCTCGCCGGCGGGGAAGGCCGTTGGTTGCTCGACGCGGGCCCCGACGGTGCCGAGTGCCGCCCGGCGAAGAAGGGGGAGCCCACGGACCTGAGGATGCGCCTCGCCGACCTCGGGTCGGTGTACCTGGGCGGTTTCCGACCCTCGATGCTCGCAGCCGCAGGCGCGGTGGAGGAGTTGACCTCCGGCAGCCTCGACGTCGCCGACGCCCTCTTCTCCGCGCCGCTCGCGCCCGTGACGGGGACCGGGTTCTGAGACGTAGCCTCCTTTGTCCATGGCCTCCCCTCTCACACCCCGAGCCAAGGACTTCCCCCGCTGGTACCAAGACGTCATCACCCAGGCCGAGCTGGCCGACAACGGTCCCGTGCGCGGCACCATGGTCATCCGACCCTGGGGGTGGGCCATCTGGGAGCGCATGCAGGCCGAACTGGACCGGCGCATCAAGCAGGCGGGGGCGGAGAACGCCTATTTCCCCCTGTTCATCCCTGAGAGCTACCTGCGCCGGGAGGCCGAGCACGTCGAGGGCTTCAGCCCGGAGCTGGCCGTGGTGACCCACGGGGGAGGCGAGCGGCTCGCCGAGCCGGTCGTGGTCCGGCCGACCAGCGAGACGGTGATCAACAGCTTCTTCGCCAAGTGGGTGCACAGCTACCGGGATCTCCCGCTGCTTATAAACCAGTGGGCGAACGTGGTGCGCTGGGAGCTGAGGCCCCGCCTGTTCCTGCGCACCAGCGAGTTCCTCTGGCAGGAAGGGCACACCGCCCACGCCACCGAATCCGAAGCCCGGGACTACGCCCTGCGGATCCTCCTCGACGTCTACCGCTCGACGATGGAGGAGGTGCTCGCCGTGCCGGTGCTGGTCGGCCACAAGACTGCCCGCGAGCGCTTCGCCGGGGCGATTCGCACCTGGACCTGCGAGGGGCTCATGGGCGACGGCAAGGCGCTGCAGATGGGGACCAGCCACGAGCTCGGCCAGAACTTCGCCCGGGCGTTCGGCATCCAGTTCAGCACCGAGTCGGGCGCCCTGGAGCATGCCTGGCAGACGTCATGGGGGGTGTCGACACGCCTCGTCGGCGCGCTCATCATGGCCCACGGAGACGACCACGGCCTCCGCCTTCCCCCGGCGCTCGCCCCGGTCGAGGTCGTGGTGATCACCGTCAGGGACGAGTCGCGGGGAGCGGCGGCCGAGCTGGCCGGGCGGCTCGCCGCCAGCGGGGTCCGGGTGAGGCTGGACGACCGGGTGGGGACGTCGTTCGGGCGCAGGTCGGTGGAATGGGAGCTGAAGGGCGTCCCGGTGCGCCTCGAGGTCGGGCCCCGCGACCTGGCCAACGGGCAGGTGACGCTGGTGCGGAGGGACCTGCTGGCCAAGGAGACCGTCGAGGTGGAAGCGGTCCCGCAGCTGGTGACCCGCGCGTTGAGAGAGGTGCAGGAGGGGCTGCTCTCCGAGGCGCGCCGGGCGTTGAGCCGCGGCACGACCACCGCCTCCTCGGTGGAGGAGGCGCTCGCCGCAGAGTCGGGCTTCGTCGTGCTGCCGTGGAAGGCCCTCGGCGAGGAGGGGGAGGAGAGGCTGGCGGCCGGCGGGTTGTCGGTGCGCTGCCTGCAGAGGGAGGACGGTTCCCTCGCCGCCTCCGACACCGAGGAGGGGCTCGTGGCTGTGGTCGCCAAGGCGTACTGAGCAGGCGTCGGCGCGTCCGGGCTGAGCCGAGACCCAACGGCGCGCTCGGCGCTGGGGCAGCGGCGCTCCGGGGCGCTCGGGGGATATACTGGGGGCGCCGCTCGCACGGGCGGAACAGCTTGCGTGGGCCGCTCCTGCGTCGAGCAGGGTGCCCACGCTTTTGTTTGTGCCCAGCCCCGGGAGGATCGAGAGGACAGAAGGAGGGTTCCGGCAGTGACATCGTTGAGCGCAATACGCGACCTCGTCGAGCCGGCCCTCGTCTCCTCGGGGCTCGAGCTCTGGGACGTCGAGGTGTCACGCGACACCGTCCGGTTGCTGGTCGACAGGCCTGGAGGGATCGACCTCGACTCGTTGGCCGCGGTCGCCGGGCGGGTCGTCTCACCACTGCTCGACCAGCACCCCGAGTTGACCCCCCCGGGCCGGTTCAGCCTGGAGGTCTCCAGCCCGGGCGTCGAGAGGACGCTTCGAAGCGTGGACCAGTTCCGCCGCTACGTGGGCAGCGTGGTGACCGTCAAGACCGCCGAGCCTGTCGCCGGGTCCAGGCGTCACCGCGGCCGTCTCGTCGACGTGGACGAGACCTCAGTGCGTGTCGTCCCCGATGACGGGCCGGCCGACACGGTCGTCGAGCTGCGCTACGAGCAGATCCAGCGTGCCCGCACGGTCCTCGACTGGTCCCCCGGCGGGAAGGGCACGTCGTCGCGGCCACGCGCAGCCCGCCCAGGTGCGGGCGTCGCGGCCGGGCCGCCCCGACATCACCAAGCATCCCGGCGGCCTTCCCCACCGATCGACCCGAAAGACAGCTGAGCATGAAAGACCTGAGCATCGACTTCCTCGACGCCCTCCAGCAGATCGCCAAGGACAAGGGCATAAGCGTCGAAACGCTCCTGGACGCCCTCGCCAACGCGCTGGTCGCCGCTTACAAGCGCCTGCCCAACGCGGCGGAGGAGGCCGTTGTCACGATCGACCCCGACACGGGGGAGATCAAGGTGTACGGCCAGGAGCTCGACGAGGACGGCAACGTCGTGCGCGAGTGGGACGACACCCCGAGGGACTTCGGCCGCATCGCCGCTCAGACGGCCAAGCAGGTGATGACCCAGCGGATCCGCGAGGCCGAGCGTGACCTCAAGTACGAGGAGTACGCCGGACGCGAGGGAGACATCGTCACGGGCATCGTCCAGCAGTCCGAGAACCGCTACATCCTCCTCGACCTCGGCAAGGTGGAGGCGCTGCTGCCTCTCGCCGAGCAGGTCCCGTCCGACCGACCTGAGCACGGAGCCCGCCTCAAGGCGTACATCGTCGAGGTCCGCAAGACGTCGAAAGGCCCTCAGATAGTGGTCAGCCGGACCCATCCGGGGCTCGTCAAGCGCCTCTTCGAGCTGGAGGTACCCGAGATCCTCAACGGCGTGGTCGAGATCAAGGCCGCCGCCCGGGAACCCGGCCACCGCACGAAGATCGCCGTGTGGTCGAACGACCCGAACGTCGACCCGGTGGGGGCGTGCGTCGGGGCGAGGGGGGCTCGGGTGCGGATGGTCACCAACGAGCTGCGCGGCGAGAAGGTCGACATCGTCCCTTACTCCGAGGATCCCCGGGAGTTCGTCATGCGCGCACTCCAGCCGGCGAAGGTGAAGGAGGTCCACCTGGACGAGGAGTCGGGGACGGCCACCGTTGTCGTACACGACTTCCAGCTGTCGCTGGCCATCGGCAAGGAAGGCCAGAACGCCCGTCTCGCCGCTCGGCTCACCGGGTGGCGAATCGACATCAAGAGCGAGACCCAGATGGCGGAGGCCCAGATGGCCGACGAGCAGGCCTACGCCGAGCAGGATTGGGCGGAAGGTGAATGGGTCGAGACCGAGAGCGGCGAGATGGTCTGGCAGCCAGCCGAGGGAGGGGAGGCTGTCTCGGCGGCCGAATGGTCGCAGGCGTCGGAGCCGGGGCCCGAGGAAGCCGCAGCCGGCGGGGGTGCTGCGCTCGAGGAAGGCGCCTCGGGCGCGTCCGGCGATACGGGCGAGTCCGGTAGCTCGGGCGCGTCTGGCGATGCGGGCGCGTCTGGCGATGCGGGCGTCGCGGCCGGCGAGGCGGGGATAGTCACCCGCGCAGAGGAGGGCGTCTAGCGCCGCCCCCCGTGGGACCCGTCCGGACCTGCGTCGGCTGCCGGCAGCGCGATCAGGCCGGTAACCTGGTCCGGGTCGCTCGTCTCGAGGACGGGTCGCTTGTCCTCAGCCGGTTCGCTCCCGGCAGGGGGGCCTGGTTGTGCCGGGATGCGGAAACCGGCTCTGCCAGGTCCAGCTGCTTGGAGGTGGCCATCCGCAAGGGCGCCTTCTCGAGGGCGTTCCGGGCGGGCGTATCCCCCTCGGCGGCTGCCGCGCTGAGATCGACCGTCGCTCGACGTGCGAACATATAGGTCCAACCCCTACGAAGAAGGGACTGTCGCAGCAACTTGCCGAAGAAGATCCGGGTCTACGAGCTAGGCAAAGAGCTCGGCCTCACCAACAAAGAAGCGCTCGACCTGTGCCTCCAGCTAGGCATCGGGGTGAAGAGCCACTCCTCCAGCATCGAGGAGCAGCAGGCCGACCGGGTCCGCCGCAAGGCCGATCAGGAAGGGCTGCGCCGCCCCGTGCAGGCACCGGAGCCGGAGGCTCCCCAGCAGGCCGCCGCGGAGCAGGGCGGACGTGAGCCTGCCGCTCCGAGAGCCGGAGGGTCCGGCAGGGTCGTGTCGAGCCGCCCGGCTGCGGCCCCTGCTCACGCTGCCGGCCCGGCTCACGCTGCCGGCCCTGCTCACGCTGCGGCCCCGGCGACTCTCGAGGCCACCCCTTCCTCTGCGCCGCCGCCCGCCACCGCGCCGCCTGGCACGACACCGACGGTTCCCGCGCGACCGGTCGCGCCCGCTGCTGCTGCGGGGGCTTCCGCTGCTGCGCCTCCTGCTTCCGTCGAGGGCCCTACCACCGCGTCGGCAGTCCACGCCGCCCCATCGGCGCCTGCCACTTCAACGGGTGGACCCGCCACGCCACCCTCTGCCGCCCCTTCGAGCGGTCAGCGTTCAGCCGGAGGCTCCTCCGCGACGGCAGCGGCGCGTGCCGCCACCCCGGCCGCTACTGCAGCACCGCGTGCGGCCGCTTCAGGCATTCCCACGGAACAGCGGACTGGGCGGGGAGCAGCCGGCCCGATCCCCCCCGGGACCGAGCGTGCCGCCGCCCCTTCGCGTGCGGCTAACCCGCCCGCGCCCGGCGGCCCTGCAAGCACCCCGCCCGCCGCCCAGGGACGCCGCGCTCCCGGCGAAGAGATACGGCCCGACGGCTCGTCCGCCCCCCGCCGCCCGGGTGGCACCCCGCCGGCGCCACGCCCCGGTTTGCCCCCAGGGACACCGCAGCCCGGGGGCCCGATGCTGTCCGCATCCGGAAAGCCGATACCGCCGCCGCCGGGGGTTCGCCGTCCGCCGATGTCGGCCTCGGGCAAGCCCATCCCCCCACCTCCGGGGCGGGGGGGTCCCGCCCGTCCCGGATCAGCCGGCGTTCCCCGGTCGCCTGGAGGGCCGGGGATGGGCAGGTCCGCCCCCGGTGGCGGCGCCCGCACCTCCACGAGGCCGGGCCCCTCCGGTGCCGGCTGGACCCGTTCGGGACCCCCGTCCGGCATGCGGGGCGGCCCCGGTGGCGGCCCAGGAGGACCACCGCGGGGGGGCGGTCCAGGAGGCGCCTTCGGTCGCGGCGGTCGTCCGCCCGGTCGGCGCAGGTCGGGGCGCCGCCGGCGCAACGTCGAAGAGCTCGAAGCGCAGGAGCTCACCCACTACACCCCATCCAACGCCCCGGTACCCGAAGGCGAGATCATCGTCGAGCGTGGCTCGACGGCCCAGGAGCTCGGCCCGAAGCTGAACCGGTCTGGCGCGGACGTGGTGCGTTTCTTGTTCCAGCAGGGCGAGATGGTCACCACCACCCAGTCCCTCTCGGACGAGATGATCGAGCTGTTCGCGGCTGAGCTCGGTGCCAACGTGCGCCTCGTGGACCCCGGCGAGGAGAAGGAGGCCGCCCTCCAGGCCAAGTACTTCGACGACGAGGAGGAAGACGAGGCCAACCTGCGGCCGCGGCCGCCCGTGGTCACCGTCATGGGCCATGTGGACCATGGCAAGACACTTCTCCTCGACCGCATTCGGGAGACCAACGTGGTCGCCGGGGAGGCCGGGGGGATAACCCAGCACATAGGTGCATACCAAGTCGAGTACCAGGGGCAGCGGATCACGTTCATCGACACGCCTGGCCACGAGGCTTTCACCGCGATGAGAGCGCGCGGTGCCGAGGTCACCGACATCGTCATCCTCGTTGTCGCCGCCGACGACGGCGTCATGCCCCAGACCGTCGAAGCGCTCAACCATGCCAAAGCGGCAGGCGTACCCATCATCGTCGCCATCAACAAGATCGACCGTGAGAACGCCGATCCCAACCGTGTGATGCAGCAGCTCTCCGAACACGGCCTGGTCCCCGAGAGATGGGGTGGCGACACGATCATGGTGGAGATCTCCGCACTGCAGAACCTCGGCATAGACGAACTGCTGGAGCAGGTGCTCCTCGTGGCAGAGATCGAGGAGCTGAGGGCCAACCCCGAGGGACGCGCCCGAGGCGTCGTCCTCGAGGCGAACCTCGATCCGGGCAAGGGTCCCGTCGCAACGGTGATCGTGGAGACGGGCACGCTGCGCACAGGCGATTCCGTGGTCGCCGGCGCGTCCTGGGGCCGGGTGAAGGCACTCCTCGACGAGAACGGGGATCAGGTCAAGGAGGCGACTCCCTCCACCCCGGTGCAGGTCCTCGGGTTCGACTCGGTTCCGTCGGCAGGCGACGAGTTCCGAGTGACCGAAAAGGCCAAGACGGCCCGCGACATCGCCGAGCAGCGGGAGCAGCGCTTCAGGGCGGCGGATCTGCGGCGAACCTCCTCGGCTACCGGCACCGGCGCGAAGCTGGAGGACATCTTCGAGCAGATCCAGCGCGGCGAGACCGCGACGCTGAACCTGGTGCTCAAGGCGGACACCCAGGGCTCCCTCGAGGCGGTCACGGAGAGCCTCAAGAAGTTGGAGCGCGACGAGGTCAAGCTGTCGTTCATCCACCGCGCGGTGGGAGGAATCACCGAGAACGACGTCACCTTCGCAGCGGCATCCAACGCCACGATCATCGGTTTCAACGTCCGTCCCGACCGGGGAGCCCGCGAGCTAGCCGAGCAGCACGACGTGGAGATCCGCACATACGAGATCATCTACAAGCTGATCGAGGACATCGAGTCCGCCATGGTGGGCATGCTTGCCCCCGAGTTCGAAGAGGTGATAACAGGCGAGGCGGAGGTACGCGAGATATTCCGGGTACCCCGTGTCGGCGCTATCGCCGGCTGCTACGTGCGCCACGGCACCATCACCAGGGGGTCGAAGGTGCGTTTCCTTCGCGACGGAGTGATCATCTGGAAGGGCTCCATCACCTCGCTCAAGCGATTCAAGGAAGACGTGCGCGAGGTTCACGAGGGGTTCGAGTGCGGCATCGGGCTGTCCAACAACCAGGATCTCCGCCAGGGCGACGTGATCGAAACGTACGAGGAGCGGGAGATACCTCGCACGTAATAGCGCTCGAAGTGGACCTGCGGCTCCGCGACGTTCACTCCCTGAAGGAGAAGCGATCCGTGGTCAAGCCGATCGTTGAAGGCGCACATCGCCGTTTCGCGGTGGCCTCCGCCGAGGTGGACCACCATGATTCGCTGCGCCAGGCGACCCTCGGCATGGCCTGTGTGTCCTCCGACGCCTCGCACGCATCTCGGGTTATCGACGCCGTCGAGCGGTTCGTGTGGTCCTTCCCCGAGGTGGAGGTCATCTCCTGCCGGAGGGAATGGATGCGATGAAGCACCCGTACCCGAGGTCCGCTCGTCTCAACGAGGTCCTCCGGGAGATTCTCGCCGACGCTCTCGAGCGCATGGAGGACCTCGACGAGAGACTCGGGATGCTGACGGTCACCGCGGTCGAATGCGAACCGGACCTTCGCCACGCCACCGTCTACCTCTCGTCGCTCAGCGAGGAGGAGGCCGGCGCCCTCGCCGGGGCACGGGTGCGGCTACAGGCTGCCATCTCCCGACAGGTCCGGCTCAAGCGGACGCCGCAACTGCGGTTCTCGGCGGACCCCGCCGTCGCCGCCGGGCAGCGAATCGAGGACATCCTGCGGCGCCTCGATGGCTGACGGCCTCCTGGTGGTGGACAAGCCGGCGGGGATGACGAGCCATGACGTGGTGGCCCGATGCCGCAGGCTCTTCTCTCAGCGGCGTGTGGGGCACGGCGGCACCCTCGACCCGGACGCGACGGGTGTCCTGCTGGTAGGGCTCGGCTCGGCCACCAGGCTCCTCCAGTACATGACCATCCTCCCCAAGAGCTACACCGCCGAGATGGTCCTCGGCGCCGCCACGAGCACCCTCGACGCCGCCGGTTCGGTGGTCGGCGAATGGGACATGTCCGCGGTGACCCTCGCGCAGGCCCGTTCGGCAGCCGCTTCTCTTACGGGCGACATCATGCAGGTGCCCCCAATGGTGTCTGCGGTGAAGGTCGCCGGCCGCCGGCTACACGAGTTGGCGCGTGAGGGCGTGACCGTTGCACGAGAACCCAGACCCGTGAAGGTGCACCGCTTCGAGGTGATTTCCCTGCGAGGAGGAGTCCTCGATGTGGAGGTCGACTGCTCGTCGGGCACCTACGTGCGCGTCCTGGCCGACGACCTGGGCCGTGCCCTGGGCGGCGGGGCGCACCTCCGGAACCTCCGGCGCACAGCCGTCGGGCCGTGGACGGTCGACTCAGCCGTGTCCCTCGACGACGTCGGGCCGGCGCGCCTTCTCGCTCCCTCTGAGTGCCTGCCCTGGATGGAGGCGGTCACTGCCACGCCGACGTTGGCCGGAGCCGTCGGGCACGGAGCGGTCCTGCCCCGAGCCGCACTCGGCCTTCGCGGCCCCGGACCGTGGCGGATCCTCTCCGCATCCGGGGATCTCATCGCCGTCTACGAAGCGCACGGCGAGCTCAACGCCAAGCCGAAGGTCGTGCTCGGCGTCCCCTCGGTCTAGAAGCGGACCGGCCGCGTCGCGTTCTTCGCTCGCCCGGTAGCCTCGACGTCGATGGAGGTCCTCCACTACCCGGGCAACTGCCTGGCGGGCCGGCCCTGTGCCGCCACCATCGGCGCCTTCGACGGTGTGCACATCGGGCACCGGCTGGTGATCGACAGGGTGCGCCACGCAGCGGCAGAGCAGGGCCTCGCCGCGGCGGCGGTCACCTTCGACCGCCATCCTGCCTCCGTGGTACGTCCTAAGAGCGCGCCGAAGCTGCTCACCGACATCGACCAGAAGCTCGAGCTTCTCGCCGGCACGGGACTCGACTACGCGCTCGTCGTCCGCTTCGACGAGGAAGTGGCCGAGGAACCGGCCGGGAAGTTCGTCGAGGACGTCCTGGTGGGCTGCCTCGACGTCAAGGCTGTCGTCGTCGGCCATGACTTCCACTTCGGTCGCCACCGCACCGGGAACGTCGCTCTTCTCACCGACATGGGGCGTGACCTCGGCTTCGATGTCACCGGTCTGCGCCTCTTCACCGGCGGCCTCGGCGGTGAGCCGATCTCCTCCACCCGCATCCGTGCCCTGCTCGCCGAAGGGGCGGTGGGGGAGGCCGCCTCGCTGCTCGGCCGCCCCCACCAGGTCCGCGGCGTGGTAGCGGGCGGCGACAAGAGAGGACGCCTGCTCGGGTTCCCGACCGCCAACGTCTCGCTCGCCGCCGAGATCGCCCTGCCTGCCGACGGCGTCTACGCCGGGTGGTACATGCGGCCCGACGGTGTCCGCAGGCCGGCGGCCATCTCTATCGGCCGGCGCCCCACTTACTATCGGGACGCGGGGCTCAGCCTGCTCGAGGCCTACCTCCTCGATTTCGACGGAGACCTCTATGGGGAGCCCGCGAAGGTGGAGTTCGTCGCCCACCTACGGCCTCAGGCGCGTTTCGAGTCGTCCCAGGCGTTGGTCGACCAGATGGCCCGCGACGTGACGACCACCCGCCAGGTTCTCGGCCGCCAGGGCCAATAACCCCAGGACTGGGGGCTACGGCGGTCCTCTTCGCAGTGGCCTGGGGCGGTGGCGGCCCCGGGCGGGTGGTGGGAGGGTCGCTGGTGGGTTGTCGGGGCCGGGATGGTGGGAGGGTCGCTGGTGGGTTGTCGGGGCCGGGGTGGTCGGAGGGCCGCTGCGGGGCGGTTCCGGTCGGCGTCTCGACCTAAGTGTCCAAACCATTCTGTCAGTTGAAGCGACAATGGACACTTAGAACGTATAATTTGACCTAGATGTCCACTCCTTGCCCTGAGGGCAGGCAGCTGTGGACACTTAGGGCGAAACAGGGCTTCCGAACACGTCTTCGCGGACATCTAGGCGCATCACACGCCGCCGCCGACGGGAACGGCCTGACAGGCTCCGAACTGCCTCGCCCGGTCGGGCGGCGCACAACAGGTTGACCTCGACGACCGCTCGCACAAGCACTGCCGCAGTGGTGCCTATTCCTCCTCGACCTTGCCCCTCCGCTCAGCCTTCAGCCTTCCCCTGCGCCGCTTCTGGTCCAAGCGGCGGCGTTGCGAGGCCGCCGGGGGGCGGGTAGGCCGGCGCGGCATCCGCTCTTCCAGGGCGGCGGCCAGCCGCCGTG
>DATGKR010000194.1:0-7445 GCA_035294565.1 Acidimicrobiales bacterium
TCGGCATCGCCGGGCTGGCCGTAGCGCTCTACACCCTCTTCGGGGTACGCGGCCGGTCCGAGCCCATCAACATCAGCCGGGGCGGGCGGTCTCCAGGCGGGCCTGGGCCCACTTGACCTCCGCCTCGGAACCCGCCGCCGAGGCGTCGCGCTCGGCCTCGGCAACGTCGACCTCCTCGGGGCGCAGCGCCACGTCGGCCAGCATGATCACCTGGTTGTCCTTCACCTCCACGAAGCCGCTGCGCACGGCGACGCGGACCTCCTCGCCACCCGACTCGGGCCCGACGACGCGCACCAGACACGGGTCGAGCGCGCCTATGTAGGGCATGTGGTCGGCGAGAAAAGCGATCTCGCCGTCCACCGACTTGCACACGACCATCTCCGCCTCACCCGAGTACATAGTGGCAGTAGGAGTGACAAGCTCGAAGCGAGTGTTGGCCATCAGCCCTCACCGGTCAGGCCGCGGGCCTTCTCCAAGACGCTCTCGACCCCGCCGACGTTGAGGAACGCCTGCTCGGGAATCTCGTCGAGCTCCCCGTTGACGAGCGCCTCGAACGACTCGACCGTCTCTGACACCGGAACGTACACGCCCGGCAGCCCGGTGAACGGCTCGGCGACGAACATGGGCTGGGACAGGAACCGCTGGATCTTCCTGGCCCGGGCGACGGTGATCCGGTCCTCCTCTGCGAGCTCGTCGAGCCCGAGGATGGCGATGATGTCCTGGAGCTCGCGGAAGCGCTGCAGGATCTCCTGGACGCGGCGGGCCACGGCGTAGTGCCGGTCGCCGACGACCTCGGGCGAGAGGATGGTCGACGTCGACGCCAGCGGGTCCACCGCTGGGTAGATGCCGAGAGCGGCGATCTGGCGGGACAGCTCGGTGGTCGCGTCGAGATGGGTGAACGTGGTGAACGGCGCAGGATCGGTGTAGTCGTCGGCCGGCACGTACACCGCCTGCAGCGAGGTGATCGACCGGCCCCTGGTGGAGGTGATCCGCTCCTGCAGCTCGCCCATCTCGTCGGCGAGCGTCGGCTGGTAGCCGACCGCGGAGGGCATCCGGCCGAGCAGGGTCGACACCTCCGAGCCGGCCTGAACGAAGCGGAAGATGTTGTCGATGAACAGCAGCACGTCCTGGTTCTTCACGTCCCGGAAGTACTCGGCCATCGTCAACGCGGACAGCGCCACCCGCAGCCGGACGCCGGGGGGCTCGTCCATCTGGCCGAACACCAGCGCCGTCTTGGCTATGACCCCCGATTCGGTCATCTCCAGCCACAGGTCGTTGCCCTCGCGGGTGCGCTCGCCGACGCCGGCGAACACCGACACGCCGCCGTGCTGGTCGGCGACCCGGCGGATCATCTCCTGGATGAGCACCGTCTTACCAACCCCGGCCCCGCCGAACAGGCCGATCTTGCCTCCCTGCACGTACGGCTCGAGCAGGTCGATCACCTTGATGCCCGTCTCGAACATCTGCGCCCTCGGCTCGAGAGAATCGAACGGCGGTGCTGGCCGGTGGATCTCCCAGTAGTCGTCGGGCTGGCCGATCGTGTCGGTGTCGAGCGTCGCCCCGTAGACGTTGAACACGTGGCCGAGCACGGCATCGCCGACCGGGACGGTGATGCCCCGCCCGGTGTTCACCACCCGGTCCCCGCGGCGCAGCCCGTCTGTGGGGCGCATGCAGATGCAGCGCACCCGCCCCTCGCCGATCTGCTGGGCGACCTCGGCGAGGATCTTCGACTTGCGGCCCTCCACTTCGATCTCGAGCTCGACGGCATGGTTGATCTCCGGCAGGTTGCCGGGGGGGAACTCGACGTCGACGACAGGGCCGGCGATGGCCACCACCCGGCCCTCGGCGCGTTCGGTTATCGGCTCCGCGACGGTGCTCACGTTCTTCGCTCTCCTCTTGGGGTTCGGGCTCTTGCCGGGGCGCCGGTGGTCACGCCGGCTCCCTCTCGTGTTCCTGGCGGAGCGCCTCGGCGCCGCCGACGATCTCCATGATCTCGGTGGTGATGGCGTCCTGGCGGGCGCGGTTCATCACCCGGCGAAGCGTCTTGATCAGCTCCTCGGCGTTGTCGGTCGCCGCCTTCATCGCCCTCTGGCGGGCGGCGTGCTCGGAGGCGGCCGACTCGAGCATCGCCGCGAGCACCTCGGCCTCCAGCCAGCCGGGAAGCAGTCGGGACAGGATCTCCGCCGGCTCCGGTTCGAACTCGTACAGGTCGTGCGAGGCCTCCGCCTCGTCGCCGCGCGCCATCGGCACCAGCTGCCTCGTCTCCACCGTCTGGCTCCCCAGCGAGATGAACCGGGTGTAGACGAGCTGTATCTGGTCGACCTCGCCCTCCTCGAAACGGGGGACCACGGCGCCGGCGACCTTGCGCGCGTCCTCGTAGCTCGGGCGGTCCGAGACGCCGGTCAGGGAATAGATGACCGGTTGGCGCCGGAACCGGAAGAAGCTCTCGCCCTTGCGCCCCACGGCCACCAGCTGGACGTCGCGGCCCGCGTCGCGATGCTCGCGCATGAGACGCTCCACGGCTCGGATGACCGACACGTTGTAGCCCCCGGCCAGGCCGCGGTCGCCCGTTATCACCACGACGACCACCCGCCGGGCGTCGGCGACGTCACGGAAGATCGGGTGCTGGCGGGCGTCGGGCGACTCCGCCAGGTGGGAGACGACCTCGCGCATCTTGGCGACATACGGGCGGTTGGCGGCGATCGCCTGCTGGGCGCGCACTATCCGCGAAGCGGCGATCAGCTCCATCGCCCTGGTGATCTTCTGCGTCGACTGGACGCTGCGGATCCGCCGCCGCAGCACCCTCTCCTGGCCGCCGGCCACGGCTAGCTCCCCGACGCCGGGGCGAACACCGATTTGAACGAGGAGATCGCCGCGTCGATCTTCTCCTCGTCGGGCAGCGACTTGGTCTCCCGGATCTCCTGGAGGATGTCGGCGTGGTTGGACCGGAACCTGCTCAGCAGCTCGGCCTCGAAGCGCCGGACGTCGGAGACGGGGATGTCGTCCATGAACCCGTGGGTGACGGCGTATATGGAGATGACCTGCTCCTCGACCGGCACGGGGGAGCTCTGCGGCTGCTTGAGGACCTCGGTCACCCGGTAGCCTCGGTCCAGCTGAGCCTGCGACACTTTGTCCAACTCGGAACCGAAAGCCGCGAAGGCCTCCAGGTCGCGGAACTGGGCCAGGTCCGTCTTCAGCGTCCCCGCCACCGACCGCATCGCCCGGATCTGGGCGTTGCTCCCCACCCGCGACACGGAGATCCCCACGTTGATCGCCGGGCGCACCCCGGAGTAGAACAGGTCCGACTCGAGGTACACCTGGCCGTCGGTGATCGAGATCACGTTGGTCGGGATGTAGGCGGACACGTCGCCCGCCTTGGTCTCGATGATCGGCAGCGCGGTGAGCGAACCGCCACCCTTCTCGTCGGACAGCTTCGCCGCCCGCTCCAGGAGCCTGCTGTGCAGGTAGAAAACGTCCCCTGGGTAGGCCTCGCGCCCCGGCGGGCGGCGCAGCAGCAGTGACAGCTGACGATAGGCCTCGGCCTGCTTGGACAGGTCGTCGTAGACGATAAGGGCGTGCTCGCCGTTCTCCATCCAGTGCTGGCCCATAGCGCAGCCCGCGTAGGGGGCAAGGTACTTGAACGGCGCCGGCTCCGACGCTGGCGCGCTCACCACGACCGTGTACTCCATCGCACCGTGCTCGCGGAGCGTGTTGACAGTCTGGGCGACCGTCGAGCCCTTCTGGCCGACCGCCACGTAGATGCACTTCACGCCGAGCCCGCGCTGGTTGATGATCGTGTCGATGCACACCGACGTCTTGCCCGTCTTGCGGTCGCCGATGATCAGCTCGCGCTGGCCGCGGCCGATCGGGGTCATGGCGTCGATCGCTTTGATGCCCGTCTGGAGCGGCTCCTTCACCGGCTGGCGGTCCACGATTCCCGGCGCCTGCACCTCCAGCCGGCGGGTGAGGTCGGTGACCACGGGGCCCTGGCCGTCCAGCGGCTCGCCGAGCGGGTTGACGACCCTGCCGAGGAGGGCGTCGCCCACGGGCACGGCGAGGATCCTCCCCGTCGCCCGCACCGCCTGCCCCTCCTCGAGCTCGTCGACCACGCCTAGCACCACGGCTCCGATCGAGTCCTCGTCGAGGTTCAGCGCCAGGCCGAGCTCGCCGCCTTCGAATTCGAGCAGCTCGTTCACAGCGGCGTGCGGCAGGCCCGACACGCGGGCGATCCCGTCGCCTACCTCCTCGATCCTCCCGACCTGCTCCACCGAGACGCCCGGCTCGTAGCCGGCGACGTTGCGTCGGAGGGCCTCTCCGATCTCTTCTGCGTTGATCGTCAGTTCCGCCATTGTCGGCGCTCTCCTGTCGTGAAAGCCTCCGGGGTCGTGAGGCGCTCTCTCAGAACTTCCAGCTGGTGCCGGGCGCTCCCGTCCACGACGGTGTCCCCTACGGTGGCGACGAAGCCCGCCACGACTGACGGGTCGACGGTCACCCGGACCTCCACGTCGTGGCCCAACGCCCTGCTCAGCGCGGCGGCGAGGTTGGTCGTCTGGCTCTCGTCGAGCTCGATGGCGCTGCGCACCTCCGCCAGCCGCCGGTTGGTCTCGGCGGCGACCCTGGCAACCATCGCCTCTAGAAGCGCTTCGTAGTCGCGGGGCCGGCCGACCTGAGTCGCGTACGCTGCCAGGGCGGTGGTCGTCGGGCTCGCCTTGCCCGCCAGGAGATCGGTGACCACCGAGCGGCGGGCGGAGGCGGGCAGGTCGCGGCTCGACAGGGCGGCGAGGAGATCCTCCGAGCCGGTCACCACCCGGTGGAACCGGAACAGCTCGTCCTCCACCTCACCCAGCTCCCGTTCCCCGAGCTCCTCGAGCAGGGCGGTGGCGTAGCCCTCGACCCTTTCTTCGGCGGCCTTGTGGCCGAGGATCCCCTCGGCCGGGGCAGTGCCGTCGAAGCGGGCGGCCAGCAGCTCGATGTCGTCGAGCGTCTCGCCGGCCCGGCCGTTGGTCACGACGAAACTCAGCAGACGTGCCGTGCCGCGGCCGACTCGGCTCCCGAACAGGTCGGCCACCACACCTCGGCGCGCCGCGACGGGCACGGCCGGGTCGGTCAGCACCCGGCGCAGGTCGTCGGAGCCGCGAACGACCGCCGCCACCGAGGCGAGGTCGGCGGCGAGCTGGGCCGGCTCGCCGCGCTCGGCCACCCCGTCCGCATAGCCGCGGGTGGACTGGCGCACTCAGGCGCTCCGGCCGCTCAAACCGGTGCCACCTCGTCGATGGTCCGGTCGATCAGGTGCTGCTGCGCCGAGCGGTCGATCCCCTCGCCGAGGATCCGCTCGGCGACGGTTATGGCCAGCTCGGCTGCCTGGCGGCGGAGATCCTCCTGCGCCCGGCGAGCTTGAGCGTCGATGTCGGCGTAGGCGGCATTGACGATCCGCTCGTACTCCTGCTCCGCCTGCTGGCGCCGCTCGTTGCGCAGCTGCTCGGCCATCCGGTTCGCCTCGTCGACGAGCGCCCGGGCCTGGGCCTGTGCCTTGCGGATCAGCTCGTCGTGCTCGGCCTGCGCCTCGGCGAGGCGTCGCTTCGCCTCCTCTGCGTCGGCGAGCGCCTGGCGGATGGTCTCCTGCCTCTCCTCCACCGCTTTGTTGACATAGGGCAGCACGTAGCGGGCGAGGAGGAACAGCAGGATCAGGAAAGCTGCGAGCTCGACGACGAAAGTGGCGTTGGGGACGAGGAAGTTCGACGATCCGACCAGCAACGCTCAGCCCTTCGCGAGGACGAAGACGAACAGGGCCATGAACGCCAGGTTGATGAAGTACATGGCCTCGACCAGGCCCACGATGAGGAACATGGTCGTGTAGAGGCGGCCCTGTACCTCGGGCTGGCGGGCTATGCCGGCGATGGTCTGGCTGCCCGCGAGGCCGTCGCCGATGGCGGCACCGATGGCACCGCCGCCCAGGGCCAGCCCGCCACCGGTGAAGGCGCCGGCCAGCTCGATCGCTTTCTCTAAGGTTGCTGCCATTGGTCTGTTCGTCTCCTTGGGTGTTGGCTCAGTGGCCGCCCTCTTGGACGGCGAACTGGTAGTAGAGGATGGTGAGCAGGGCGAAGATGAACGCCTGGATGACGCCGATGAACATGTCGAACAGCTTCCACGCCGGCGTGAAGATGAGGCTTGCTATGGCGAACTTGAGGGGGAAGCTGATGAGAAGGGCGATCATGATCCCGCCGGAGAACATGTTCCCGAAAAGCCGCAGAGCAAGCGTGAGAGGCTTCGCTATCTCCTCCAGGATGTTCAACGGGATCATGATCCTCGGCTTCCTGCCCAGGTAGCGCAGGTAGCCGCCCAAGCCCCGGGAGCGGATCGAGGCGGCGTTGGTGAGCACGAAGACGAGGACTGCGAGGGCGTAGGTGAGGTTTACATCCGCAGTCGGCGACGGGAGGTAGTCGTCGTTGTGGAAAAGCCCGGGCAGGAGCTCGATCCAGTTGGCGACGAGCACCAGCATGAAGATGGTCACCGCGAGCGGCACCACGTGGCGGTACTTGGGACCGAGGCTCTGCTCGACCTGGTCCCCCACCCAGCCGACGATCAGCTCCCAGAACAGCTGCACCCTGCCCGGCACGCCGGAGGTGGCACGACGGCGCAGGTAGAGTCCCATGCCCAAGACGATCAGGCAGGCGAGGACCGTCGTCCATATGGCGTCGGCGTCGAAGGTGATCCCCCCGATCTTGGTGGTGATGTGCTGGCCGACGGGGATGTTGACGGCGAGGATGCGCGAGGCCTCACGCATCGGCGGCCCCCGCCTGGCGGCGCTGGAACCGGACCAACGCCACGATGGCATTGGTCAACATCACCAGCTGGAACAGGGCCAGGCCGGCGATGACCCCCCACCCGGTCGGGCGCTCGACGACGAGCAGGCCGATGGCCGCGACGGTACAGCCCCCCAGGCGCAGGAACACGCTGCCGGCGAAGGGCTTGCGCCGCAGGGCGCCCTCCTCGGTGGTGAACCTGAGGGCTGTCGACTGGAACGCCCGATGGTTGGCCAATGCCAGCCCGACCCCCAGAGCGATACCCGGCACGAAGTAGGGCTGGCCGGCAAGCACGGCCGCCGCGGCGCCGAGCGCGGCGACGAGGACGGTGATCAGCGCCGTGCGCCGCACGACTCGCTCGATCTCGGTGAGGGGAAAGGCAGTCAGCAAGATTTTTGCCTAATCAAAAAAAGGGTTGCGTCTGCGGAGATGCTAGCTTCCGCGGCCAGAAAAGTTCAAAAGAAGCGTCTGAGCTCGGCACGGCTGGCGAACACCCCGAGCGTCACGCCCAGCAGCAGCCCGAGAAGCATCAACCACGGGGACGTTCCAAGGACGTGGTCGGCGAACCAGCCTCCGGCGAGGCCCGCCGCCCAGCACATGGCATTCATCAGCCCAAGACCGGCGAACTGCATCACCCCTGGC
>DATGKR010000195.1:0-15424 GCA_035294565.1 Acidimicrobiales bacterium
ACCCGGGTGAGCACCCCGTCGCGCAGGTCCAGCACCCGCCGTCCCGATGGGAGGCCTTCGACCAGTGGCAGGGAACACCAGCCCGGCAGGGCCATCAGCGTCTCGGTGACGTCGGGCGCCGGCCGGTAGAGCCCTGCGACCAGCACCCCCGCGGCGGCGTCGCCGTGGTCCTCCAGTACGCCGAGGGTTCCGATCGTCCCGTCTGCCACACACAAGAGCGACCCGGCGGCCCTGCCCTTCGGGTCGTCTACGTCCCCCTCCTCCTCGCCGATCGCCACGCACCAGGCGGGGTCCTCCTCTCGCGCCGGACCCAGGCCGGCGGGGAGAGGACGCCCCCCTGCCACGGGCGGTGCGGGCTCGAGGCCCTCCATGGGCCTGAAGTCGGGTGAATCCCCCGGGGCGGCGAGCGGGGGCGCCCCGCTCACGACGCCAGGTGCGTCGCCTGCAGGGCCGCCCTTCCGAGCCGTCGGCCGGTGACCACGTCGGACCGGATGCGCACGAAGTGCTCGCCGGGTTCGGCCACCCTCGGGACGGGGAGCCGGTAGCTGCCATCTGCCGGCTCGATCGGCTGGGCGAGACCCCGGACCAGCACGCTCCACGTCCGGCCGTTCTCCACTCCTTCGACCTCGAAGGCGACCAGCCGGCCGGCGATGTGCCTGAAGAGGCCCTCGCCGACTCGGATCACCACGTCCCCTTCGTTGACGGCGTAGTCGACGGGCAGAACCGTCGGGGCGTCCGCCACCGAGTCGAGGGGATCGCCCGGCGGGGCCTCAGGCGCTATGCCCAGATGTCCAGGCCGGTGCTCCTTGGCTCCGACCGCCAACAACCTCCGGCACTCGGGCAACCCGAGCACATCCGACCCTCGTTCGTCGATCCACATGCGACCATCGTCGCTTGGACGGGCGATGGCCGGCAGGGCCGAAGGACCCTTCCTGGCGCACCGTGGCGGGCCGGGACTTTCGGCCCTGCCGCCAAACCTGCCGGTGGGCGAGGATCGCCGCATGACGCCGATCGCCGCCACCCGCCCGCCGGACGACGGCATGCGCGGCCGGGATCCGCTCCGGGTCGGGATCCTCGCTCCGCCGTGGCTGCCCGTGCCTCCCGCCGCTTACGGGGGCACCGAGAACGTGCTCGACGGCCTCGCCCGAGGCCTCCGCGCCGCAGGCCACCAGGTCCTGCTGTTCTCCACCGGCGACTCGACCTGCCCGGTCCCCCGCTCGTGGACCTTCGAAAGGTCGATCGGCGTGGAAGGCGGGCCGGCTGCCGAAGTGCGCCAGGCGATTGACGGCTACCGGGCGTTGCGCGCCGCCGGCGTGGACGTGGTGCACGACCACACGCTGGCCGGCCCGCTCTACGCCGGCTGGTTTTCCGACCTGGCGGTCGTCACCACCAACCACGGCCCATTCGACCGGAACCTCGCCGGGTTCTACCAGGCGGTCTCCGAGCGGACAGCGGTCATCGCCATCTCCGCCAACCAGGCCTCCACCGCCCCTCCCGGCACGGTCACCGCCGTCGTCCACCACGGCGTGGACGTCGAGCGCATCCCGGTCGGCTCGGGCGACGGCGGCTACGCCGCGTTCGTGGGGCGCATGCACCCCGACAAGGGGGTGGACCGAGCGATCACCGTGGCCCAGGGGGCGGGGATCCCGCTGCTGATCGCCGCCAAGATGAGCGAACCCCACGAGCGGGAGTACTTCGACTCGGTGGTGGCCCCCCGCCTCGGCGGTGGAATCGAGTACCTGGGGGAGGTGTCCCGCGCCGAGAAGTTCGAGCTGCTCGGCGCCGCTACCTGCCTGCTCAACCCGATCCGCTGGGCGGAACCGTTCGGGATGGTCATGATCGAGTCGCTGGCCTGCGGCACCCCTGTGGTGGCCACACCGGCCGGCTCGGCCCCCGAGATCGTGAGCCCCGGCGAGACCGGCTACCTCTGCTCCGACGCCGCTGCGCTGATCGACGCGATCCCTCGTGCCGCCGGCCTCGACCGGGGCCGCTGCCGGGCAGACGCTGCGGTCCGCTTCTCCGCGGCGCGCATGGCAGCCGACCACGTACGCGTCTACCGGGCGGCCATCGCCGCCCGCAGCTCAACGGGCAGGACGGGCCCTCCCCGGGCGCCGGCCGAGGTCGGCCTGCTCGCGTCATCCGGGAGGCACCGGGCTGCCGCAGGCTCGGCGGCGTAGATGCGGGTAGCTTCGAGGTCGGTGAGCATCCCGCCGGTCCCTCTCGTCGGCGACGGGACGCCCGTGCCCTGCGTGGACGGAGCGGAACGGCCGTACCTGTCTCTCGACGCGGCCGCTTCCACCTCGGCGCTGCCCGCCGTTTGGGATCGTGTGCAGCAGTTCCTTCCCTGGTACTCGAGCGTCCATCGGGGTGCCGGGCAAAAGTCCCGCCTCTCGACCGCCGCCTACGAGGACGCCAGAGACGCGGCGCTCGTCTTCGCCGGGCGGGCCGGGCGCGACGACGTGGCGATCATCTGCCGGAACACCACCGAGGCGCTCAACCACCTCGCCTACCGGCTGCGCCTGGGTCCTCGCGACGTGGTCGTGACGACCGTCGTCGAGCACCACGCCAACCTGCTCCCCTGGGGCCGGGTGGCCTCGTGCCGCTACGTCGAATGCGGGGCCGACGGCACCTTCAGCGTCGCCGACGTCGAAGCCGCCCTCGACACCTCCCCCAGGCCCGCCCTCCTCTCGGTCACCGGCGCCTCCAACGTCACCGGCTGGCTGCCGCCCCTCGACGAGCTCATCGAAGCCGCCCACCGCCGGGATGTGCCCGTCGTCGTCGACGCCGCCCAGCTCGCCCCCCACCGCCGCCTGCCCCGGGACGCCGAGTTCGTCGCGTTCAGCGGCCACAAGCTCTACGCGCCGTTCGGGGCCGGGGTCCTGATCGGGCCGCGGTCGGCCTTCACCGACGGTGACCCGTTCCTCGCTGGGGGCGGAGCGGTCGACCTGGTCGACCTCGGCGAGGTTGTGTGGACCGAACCACCCGAACGGGAGGAGGCGGGGTCTCCCAACGTGGTGGGAGCCGTGGCCCTGCACGCTGCGCTCGACGCTCTCTGCGAGATCGGCTTCGAGTCGCTCGCCGCCCACGACCACCGCCTTGCCCGGCGACTGCGCGAAGGGCTTCGCTCCACCCCCGGCGTGCACCTGCTCGGGCCCGACCCCGGTGTCGAGACCCTTCCGGTGGCCACGTTCACCGTGGAGGGGGTGCCGCACGCCCTCGTCGCCGCCCGCCTGGCGGCCGAGGAGGCCATCGGGGTCCGCCACGGCTGCTTCTGCGCCCACCCCTACCTCGTCCGCCTGCTCGGCCTGTCGGACGCGGAGGTGGCCGCCTACCGCGACGAGGTGCGCCGGGGAGACCGCACCCGGATGCCCGGGGCGGTCCGAGCCAGCTGCGGGATCAACACCACCGACGCGGACCTGGAGCGGCTCCTCGCCGCAGTCGCCCGGATCGCCGGCGGTGAGCAGCCACCGGTCGCCTACCACCAGGACCCGCGCACCGGCGACTTCTTCCCGGTCCAGGAGGCCGGCGTCTGGCCGTCCGAGCCCGGCGGGCGCGGCGGGGCCTGCTCACCGGGCTGACCGGCGGCGCCGACAGGTCCGTCGCCGCGCCCTGTTACCGGTCGAGGGTCACGTCCAGGAGCGCCGCCCCGGAGACCGTCTGGACGACGAGCGAGTCCAGCTGCGATGGTCGCAGGTCGCTGGCAACGTCGACCAGGGCGGCGTGGTCGGGCGTCGCCCCCCAACTTCCGATGGTCGCACGTTCCCCGTCTCTCCCGGTGACGACCGCCTCGCAGTCCTCCCCCGCCGGAAGCCCCCGCAACGACAGCTCCAGCTCGGTGCCCCACGGTTTGGGTAGCAGGGTCACCCGGCCGGCCAGGCCGGGTGACGGGGCCTCTGCTCGCAGCTGGTAGGCGGTTCCAGCCTTCGGGGGAGAAGCCAGTATCGGGGCCACGGCAAAGGCGGCCGCCACGACCGCCGCGGCGGCTGTCGCGGCCGTAGCTGCCCGTAGGCGGCGGAGACGCCGGCGGGAAGCGTCCTCGATCTGCCCGGCTCGCGCCAGCAGCGCGCTGAGCAGCCGATCCGGAGGGTCCGCAGGCACGGAGCCGGTCTGCTCGGCGCCGAACGCCCGAGCGGCGAGTTCTTCCCTGCCCAGGCGCCCGAGCAGACCGGGCAGCGCGGCGAGCTCAACCAGTTCGGCCCGGCAGGCCTCGCAGAGCTTCAAGTGGCCCTCCAGTTCGGCGCGCGCCGCCGGGCCGAGCGAACCGGTCAGGTAGGAGCCGAGCGAGAGTCGCAGCTCGTCGTGGTCTGTCATCGGACGTATCCCATCTCCTCGAGGATCGACCGCAGGGCACGGAGGGCATAAAAGGTCCGCGACTTGACCGTGCCCGGAGGGATCCCCAGCTTGGCAGCGGTCTCCTCGACCGAGTGGCCGAGGTAGCTGGAGTAGTAGAGGACCTGGCGGTGCTCGTGGGTGAGGAGCGCCAGGGCGTCCGCCAACGCCCAGGTCTCGACGGCGCGCTCCACCTCGTCGGGGCCGGCGACCTCCGCGAGGCTCTCCGGGCCCGAGACACGCGGCCGGGCCGCGTCCCGGCGCCAGCCGTCGGTCAGGTAGTTGCGCACAACGGTGAACAGCCACGCCCGGGCCGAGCCGTGACCGCCGGCGACAGCCTCGGGGTGCTGCCAGGCCCGCAGGAGCGCTTCGGCTACCGCTTCCTCCGCACGGTCGCGGTCCCCCGAAAGGCGGAGGGCGAAGGCGAAGAGGGCGCCGGCGTACTCGTCGTGGAGCGCCACGAGGAGTCGCTCGGCCAGCGGAGGAGAGGTGGCCGAGCCCCGAGCATCACCCCGGCCCACCGACACCTCCGTGTCGCGCAGCGCTCACGGGTCTTACAACGCAGGCCCGGGGGCAGCCGTTCACCGAACCGATTGAACCATCCGTCCCGTCGCTGCGTAGCCGTCGTCTGGACGGACCGGGCCGGTCCCCCACCAGTGCGGCCGGCGCCGCTTCGAAGCACCGGGCGTGCGGAGCGGGTCGCTCAGCCGCGGCAAACGAGACGAGGTCGCCGTCGGGAGTTACGCTCGCGGGCATGACAGATGTGCAGAAGTCGGAGCCTCCAAGTACCGCCGTGGAGGTGATGCACCTGTCCTGCCTGCTCGGCAGCCAGGTGAAAGCCTCCGACGGACAGCCTGCCGGGAAGCTGTCTGACGTGATCGTCCGCCTGGGCGACGGGGGCTACCCGCCGCTCACCGGCGTGGTCGTGAACATCGCCGGTCAGGAGCGTTTCGCGCACATCCACGACGTCGCCCGCCTCGACTGCGACGAGGTCCGCCTGTCGACAGACGCCGGCCGGCTCGGCCCTTTCGAGCGTCGGCCGGGGGAGGTGCTGCTCGCCAAGGACGTCGCCGGCCGCCACCTCATCCACCTAAAAGGCGCCCGGCTGGTGCGGGCGAACGAGATCGAGCTCGCCTGCGTGGGAGGCAGGTGGGTGGTGATCGGCGTGGACCCCACGTCCAAACCGGTCCTGCGCCGGCTTCTTCCCCGCTCCGCTCGGACCCGGGTCAAGGGGGGAGGGGTCGTCGACTGGGCGGAGATAGAGCCTTTCGTGTCCCACGTGCCGACCGCCCGGCTGCGGATCCCGCTGCGCAAGCTGGCCCGGCTCCATCCGGCCCAGCTGGCGGACCTGGTGGAGGCAGCGTCGCACGAGGAGGGCGAGGAGATCATCGCCGCCGTCGGCGATGACCGCGAGCTCGAGGCGGACGTGTTCGAGGAGCTCGACATGGAGCACCAAGTGGAGTTCCTGCGCTCCAGGTCCGACGACGAAGCGGCCCGGGTTCTGGCTGCGATGGCCCCCGACGACGCCGTGGACCTCCTCGAGGAGCTGGACCAGGAGCGGCGCCTGCCGATCCTGCAGCGCCTACCGGCAGCCCACCAGCGCAAGCTGCGCTCCCTGCTCAACTACAACCCCGAGACGGCCGGGGGGCTGATGAACCCCGACTTCGTCGCCGTGGCGGCGAGCAGCTCGGTCGAAGAGGCGCTGGCCGAGGTGAAAAGATCGCGAGTCGCCCCCGAGGCGGCGGGGGTGGTGCTCGTGACCGACGACGCCGGGCATCTCACCGGCAGCGTGCTGGCGGTGGAGCTGCTCCGGGCCAACGCAGCCGCGACGGTCGGCTCGGTCGCCCACCCTGACCCGGTCGCGGTGACGCCCGACGCCGACGTGCACGAGGTGTCGCGCGCGATGAGCGACTACAACCTGGCGATCCTGCCCGTGGTGGACGAGCAGCGGACGGTGCTGGGCCTGATCAGCGTGGACGACGTGCTCGAGCTGCTGCTGCCCGAGGGATGGCGGCGCCAGTACGGGATGACCGGCTAGAGGGTCGACAGCGCGCGGGGGCGGGACCCGTCTGAGCGACCCCCGCAGGGGGGTATACTCGAAGCGCAGTCGCACCTCGTTCGGTGAGGCGTCTGTCCGGACATAGGCCGCTGGCCCCACCTGTCGAGAGACACTCCGGGCCAGAACAGTCTTCCCCGAGCTAAGGGGTGGATCGAAGCGGCTGACCCTCCAGGGTCTACGCCGGGCAGTGCCAAAGCTCTTACGAGGGGGTGCATCCCGGACGACCGGATACAACCCGGGTCGTCCGGCCCCGACGCCCCCGGTGCGGCAGCCCGCCGGCCGCAGCGCCGACGGAGAACCACTGGAACGACCAAGGAGCATCGCTGAGCGCCGAGAGAGGGACACCTCACCAACCTGCGGCGCCCCCAGCCATCCCGGTTCCGGCCGGCTGAGCCGGCCCCCCCGGAACGCACGGTGGGCGCCTGAAACCCCGATCCAGCCCCGTCCACCACGCCCACCGGAGGTCCACAGCAATGGCCGACGACACGACCGAGGCACCGCCCCGCCCGAGCGCCGTCCTCGACGAGGCGCACCTGGGTGACATCCGCGGCGCTCTTGGCACCATACGCCAGAACGACCTGGGCGCCCGGCGCACCTGGAAGGCCCGCCTGTTGACCCTGGCCGCCATCGTCGGGCCGGGGATCATCGTGATGGTCGGCGACAACGACGCCGGCGGGGTGGCCACCTACTCGCAGGCCGGCCAGAACTACGGCACCAGCCTGCTCTGGACGCTGATCCTGCTCATCCCTGTTCTCGTCGTGAACCAAGAGATGGTCGTCCGCCTCGGCTCCGTCACCGGCGTCGGGCACGCCCGGCTGATCAAGGAGCGCTTCGGCCGCTTCTGGGGCTGGTTCTCCGTCGGCGACCTGTTCCTCCTCGACTTCTTGACCATCGTCACCGAGTTCATCGGCGTCGACCTGGCCCTCTCCTACTTCGGCATCAGCAAGTACGTATCCGTGCCGATAGCCGCCCTCGGCCTCGTGGTCATGACCGCCAGCGGCAGCTTCCGGCGCTGGGAGCGGTTCATGCTGCTCTTCGTCGCCGCCAACTTCCTGGTCATCCCGCTCGCCGTGTTCGCCCACCCCCGCGCCGCGCCGATCCTTCACGACCTGGTAGTGCCCGGCATCCGCGGCGGGGTCAACTCCACCTCGGTGCTGCTCATCATCGCCATAGTCGGCACCACCGTCGCCCCCTGGCAGCTGTTCTTCCAGCAGTCCAACGTGATCGACAAGCGAATCACCCCCCGCTGGATCAACTACGAGCGGGCCGACACCGTGCTCGGCTCGTTCGTCACCGTGATCGGCGCCGGGGCGATGATCGTCACCTGCGCCTTCGCTTTCGACCACACCCGCTTCTTCGGCGCGTTCACCGATGCCGGAGGCGTCGCCCGGGACCTCCACCACCAGCTCGGCTACACCGCCGGCGCCCTCTACGCCATAGTCTTGGTCAACGCTTCGATCATCGGCGCCGCCGCGGTCACGCTAGGCACGTCCTACGCCTTCGGGGACATGTTCGGCGCCCGCCACTCGCTGCACCGCAACTTCTTCGACGCCCCCGGCTTCTACTCGAGCTTCGCCGGCCTCGTCGCCCTCGCCGCGGGGATCGTGCTCATCCCCGGCGCCCCCCTGGGGCTCATCACCACCTCCGTGCAGGCCCTGGCCGGGGTCCTCCTGCCCTCGGCGTCGGTGTTCCTCCTGCTGCTCTGCAACGACCGGGAGGTGCTCGGACCGTGGGTGAACCGGCCGTGGCTGAACGCGGTCGCCGCGTTCATCATCGGCGTGCTGCTCATATTGTCGTTGATCCTGGTGGTCACCACCATGTTCCCCGCGGTGAACGTGACGGTCCTGACCCTCGTGCTCTTCGGCGTGCTCCTCGCGACGCTCGCGACCGGCGCTGTCGTCTACGCGGTCACCGGCGGGCGACGCCCCGCCGCCGCGACTTCCGGGCACCGGGACACCTGGCGCATGCCGCCGCTCGCCCTGCTCGGCCGGCCCGAATGGTCCCGGGGGCGCACCGCGGCCATGTGGTCGCTGCGCGGCTACCTGGTCGTCGCCGTGGTCCTCCTGCTGGTCAAAGCCGTCCAGCTCGGCACCGGCCACTGAAGGCCCGCCGGCCGAGTCCACCGGTCATCACCCCGCCTCGGAACGGGGCACCCGCCCGGTCCTCTACCATGCGCGGGTGTCGAGCGAGCCGAGGAGACCGTCGGTCGCCCGGTCGACCTGGCGCCTGCTGATCGGCCCGCCGCTTCGGGCGAAGCAGATCTCCCAGGAGGAGATCACCCCCGTCGAGGGACTGTCGGCACTGTCCCTGGATGCCCTGACGTCGGTGGCGTACGGGCCCGAGGCGATCATCGTCGTCCTGGCCGTCGCCGGCGGGAGCGCCCTGCACCTGGTGCTGCCCGTCACGATCTCCATCGTCGTCCTGCTGGCCATCCTGGTCTTCTCCTACAGGCAGGTCATAGACGCCTACCCCGGCGGCGGCGGAGCGTACGCGGTGACCAAGGACAACTTCGGCCCCCGGGTGAGCCTGCTCGCAGCCGCCGCGCTGGTCGTCGACTACACCCTGACCGTGGCGGTGTCCATAGCCGCCGGCGTGGGGGCGCTCACCTCCGCCTTCCCCAGCCTGGCCCCGGCCACGGTGCCCATCTGCCTTGCCATCCTCGCCGCGGTGACCGTGCTCAACCTTCGGGGCCTCGGCGAGACAGCCAGAGCGTTCCTCCTCCCGACCATGGTGTTCATCGTCGGGCTGCTGGCGATCATAGCCGTCGGGCTGGTCCATCCACTGGCCCTGCACGCCCCCCAACCCGGGCACGTCGAGCTGCCTTCCCGCAGCCTCCAGGCGGTCGGGATCCTGCTGATCCTGAAGGCCTTCTCCGCCGGTTGCAGCGCCCTCACCGGAGTCGAGGCCATCGCCAACGGCGTTCCGCTGTTCAAAGATCCCAAGCCGGTGAGAGCCAAACGCACCGAGCTCCTGCTCGGCGTGATCCTCGGCCTCATGCTCCTCGGCCTGGCGGTCCTCGCCGACCGCTGGCACGTCGCCCCCAGATCCGGCCAGACGGTGCTCAGCCAGATCATGGGCATGGCCGTCGGGCGCCACTGGGCTTACTACGTGGTGTCGCTCACCATCACCTTGGTGCTCGCCCTGGCCGCCAACACGTCCTTCGGTGGGCTCCCGGTGCTGGCCAGCCTGCTGGCCAGGGACAACTACCTACCTCACCTCTTCGCCCTCAGAGGCGACCGGCAGGTTTTCGCCAACGGCATCTGGGCCCTCTCGATCATGTCCGGCGCCCTGCTCATCGCGGTCGGCGGCAACACCCTCACCCTCATCCCCCTCTTCGCCATTGGCGTGTTCACCGGCTTCACCCTCTCCCAGGCCGGGCTGGTCGTCCACTGGCGCAGAGGCCGGCCGCAGCGATGGCGTCACCGCGCCGCGATCAACGGGCTCGGCGCTCTCGTCACCGCCGTCGCCACCATCGTGTTCCTCGTCACCAAGTTCACCGAAGGCGCCTGGGTCGTGGTGGTGGCGGTCCCCGCCTTCATCGCCTTGTTCGTGCGGATCCACTCCTACTACGCACAGACGGCCAGGATCCTCGGCATCGGGGAGATACCCCCCAAGCCCCACGGCGCGAACAGCCTGGTTGTGGTGCCCGTCACGGGAGTGTCCCGGCTCACGGAGCACGCCATCAGCCAGGCCCTCTCCATCAGCCCGCAGGTCGTGGCGGTCAACGTCGCCCTCGAATCCGACGACGCCGAAGACCGAGTCGGGCAGCTGAAAAGCCAGTGGGACCGGTGGAACCCGGGGGTGCCGCTGGAGATCGTGAGAACCGAGTACGCCTCCGTCGCAGCACCCCTCGTCGCCTACGTCGACCGGCTCCGGCGCAACCGCCCCGAGCAGATCGTCGTGTTGATCCCGACCGTCGCACCCGACCGGGTTCGTCTGCGGATCCTGCACAACCAGCTGGACCTGGTGCTCAGCAACGCCCTGCGCGCCCACACGGGCGTGATCGTGGCCCGGGTGCCCATGGCCATACCGGCCCTCGCCGCGGGCCGGGGGGAAGAGCGGCCCGGTCCCAGCAGCTGACGGGGGGGAGCCGACCGGGCGAAGATCGTCACAAAGCCCCGACACCGCCACGAAGCCAAACGGCCCGCCCGGGCGGGGCAGCCGGCGCACGGTTCGTTTCGTGCGGCTCCACCATCTGAGCGGGGCGCTTTGAGGGAGCTCGACGATGCCCCGGGTCCGCCGGGAGCCTAGCATTTTGTCCGAAATGTGGTTCGAGGGGAGGCCCGGCACACAGCCCGGAACGGGCTCATGCACACAGCCCGGAACGGGCGGCCGCGCACGCTTGGGCGCGCGTGGCGCGAGGCGACGGATGCTGGGGCTGGCGTCGGTGTCGGCGGTCGCGGCGATGCTCCTTGCCGCGTGCGGTTCGACGGTTCCTCTGGCCGAACAACGGGCGCTCACCGGCGGTGGGTCGGGCGGCTTCGGCGTAGCGGGCGGCGCCGTGCAGAGCGGTCTGGGGGGAACCGGCGCCACGGCGACGGGGGCGACCGGCTCTGGGGGTCTTGGCGGCGTCGGCACGAGCACGGTCGGCAGCGGCTCGGGTGCTGCGACCGTCGGCGGCGGGGGGGCTGGCCCGACCGGCGGGGCGGCAGGCGGCGGCACCGAGAGCGGCACGGGAGGGGGCGGCGGCACCGGCCCGACTGAAAACGGCGGGGGCGGGGGATCGACGGCCGGCGACGGTCCGGGCGTCACCGCGACCACGATCAACGTCGGCGCGCTCTACGACACCGACGCGGCCGCCGAGGACGCCGCCATCGGGGCGGCCGGGGCCAACCCGGGCAACGTGCAGAGCGAGACCGACGCGGTGGTCGCCTACGTCAACGCCCACGGCGGCGTGGACCACCGCAAGGTCAACGTCATCTGGTACTCCTACGGCGGCGAGACCCAGAGCGCCACCCAGATCCAGCAAGGGGCGTGCGCCGAGTGGACGCAGGACAACAAGACGTTTGTCTTCACCACCGGCGAGCCGATCTGGGACCAGTGCGCTGCGCAGGAAGGCGCCGTCGGCCTCTACCAAACCTTCCTCGCCGAGACGACACCTACCCTCCAGAAGTACCCCGAGGACATCGACCAGACCGGGTTCACGATCGACCGAGGCGACAGGATCACGATAGAGGGGCTCGCCAGGCAAGGCTACTTCTCGCCGGGGGCGAAGGTCGGGGTGGTCACCTGGGACGAGAGCGACTACCAGTACGGCATAACCGCCGGTGTCGACCCCGCCCTGGCGGCCATCGGCATCCACAACGTCCCCGTCGAGTACATCACCGTGCCGGCCAGCTACAGCGACCTCGGGGCCACCAGCTCGTCGGTGGCGAACGCCGTGCTCAAGTTCCGCTCGGAGGGGATCGACCACGTCATCCTCCTCGACGGGCCTGCCGGGGTCAACCAGTCGGGCGTCCTGGTCCTCGAGTGGGAGCAGCAGGCCAACAGCCAGTTCTACTACCCCAAGTACGGCCTCAACTCGACGAGCGGGTTCACCGCGCTGGCGAGCGACCTTCCGGAGAAGGAGATGGTCGGGAGCGAGGGGGTCGGATGGCTTCCCTCCGAGGACCTTTCCAGCGCCGACTACGCGGCCCTCCCCGAGAACAACGAGCAGAAGACCTGTCTGCAGATCATGTCCGCCTCGGGGAACACACCGAGCGGCAACAACGCCGAGGCGGTCGCCTTCAGCATCTGCGACGAGTTCTTCTTCCTCCAGTACGCCCTCGGCAAGGTCAGCGGGCCGCTCAACCAAGAGACGGCGCTGGCCGCCATCGACAGCGTCGGTTCGAGCTTCGCCGACCTGATGACCTTCGGCACCTACTACAGCGCGTCCCAGCACGACGCCGCCCAGCTGGTGCGCAACATCGCCTTCGTGGCGTCCTGCGACTGCTACCGATACACCAGTCCCGCCTACAACCCCGGCTGATCCAGAGGGGTTGGCACACGGTGACAACTGGGGCGCCGGCGATTGTGGGCCGCCGACCATGAACGGGCCCGCCGGCCCTGCGAGAGTGGGCGGCGTGATGACCGCCACGGCCGCCGAGACCGCCCGTCTCGCCGCCAAAGCCGCCCGGGTGGACGTGCGTGAGCTCGGCGACGTGCGGGAGATGGAAGGCGCAGACCGCCTCCTCGCCGCGGTGTGGGGCGGCGACGACCAGGACGCCGTGTCGGTCAACATGATGAAGGCGCTGTCCCACGCCGGCCACTACGTCGCGGGGGCCTGGCGCGACGGAAGCCTGGTCGGGGTGTCGGTCGCCTTCTTCTGGGCTCCCGGCGACCTGCGGCGCCTGCATTCTCACATCTCCGGGGTGGCCCTCGAAGCGCAGGGCGGCGGCGTGGGCGCGGCGCTCAAGCTGCACCAGGCGGCGTGGGCGATCGACCGCGGGGTGGCGGAGATCACCTGGACATTCGACCCGCTGGTGAGGCGCAACGCCTGGTTCAACCTGGTCAAGCTCGGCGCCCGGGCAGCCAGCTACCACCCTGATTTCTACGGCCCGATGAGGGACGGGATCAACGGCGGGGACGCCAGCGACCGCTGCCTGGCCGTGTGGGACCTGACCCGCGGCATACCCGAGCCGGCGCCTCCCGCGCCCGCCGGCGGCGCCCGGGTGATCCTTCGCGAGACCGGCGGAGGCGAGCCACTGGTGGACGAGCCGGACCCCTCGGAACGACAATTGGCTTGCCAGGTGCCTAAAGATGTCGTGGCGCTGCGGGCCGGCGACCCGTCGCTCGGCCGGAGGTGGCGACTGGCCCTGCGCTCGACGATGGGCCGGGCCATGCACGCCGGGTACTCGGTGGTGACCATGACCAAGGACGGGCACTACCTGCTCGAAAGGAGCCACGCGTGAAAATCGAAGCCGTCGAGCTCAGGCGGGTGAGCCTGCCTCTGGTGTCACCATTTCGCACCTCGTTCGGAACCCAAACGGTGCGAGACGTGCTGCTGGTGAGGGTGGAGGGACCCGACGGGGAGGGCTGGGGGGAGTGCGTGGCGATGAGCGAGCCGCTCTACTCCTACGAGTTCGTCGACGCCGCCCAGGCGGTGATCCGCGACCACCTGGCCCCCCGCCTCGCCGCCCTCGACGACGTGACCGCCCACCGCGTCGCCCCGGCCCTGGGGGCGGTGAAGGGGCATCCGATGGCGAAGGCGGCGCTGGAGATGGCCGTCCTCGACTGCGAGCTACGGGCGCGGGGGGAGCCGCTCGGCGCCTTCTTGGGCGCCGTGCGCGACACTGTCCCCTCCGGGGTGTCGGTTGGCATCGCCGGGTCGATCCCCGAGCTGATCGACACTGTCGCCGCCTACCTCGAGCGCGGGTACATGCGGGTGAAGCTGAAGATCGAGCCGGGATGGGACGTCGAGCCGGTTCGGGCGGTTCGCGAGCGCTTCGGAGACGACCTGCTGCTGCAGGTGGACGCCAACACGGCCTACACCCTCGCCGACGCCCGGCACCTCGCCCGGCTGGACGCCTTCGACCTGCTCCTCATCGAGCAGCCCCTCGCCGAAGACGACGTGGCCGGCCACTCGGTTCTGTCTGGAAAAATGAAGACCCCGATCTGCCTGGACGAGTCGATCACCTCGGCCGCCGCGGCAGCCGACGCCGTCGGACGCGGCGCCTGCTCGGTCGTCAACATCAAAGCCGGCCGGGTGGGTGGGTACCTCGAGGCCCGGCGGGTGCACGACGTCTGCGCCGCCCACGGGGTACCGGTGTGGTGCGGGGGGATGCTCGAGACCGGGCTCGGCCGAGCGGCGAACCTGGCGCTGGCCGCCCTGCCGAACTTCAGCCTGCCGGGCGACATCAGCGCGTCGGACCGCTACTGGCACACCGACCTGACGGCGCCGTTCGTGCTCGAGGAGGGCCACATCCGGGTGCCGACCGGCCCGGGCCTGGGCGTCTCCCCCGACCCCGACGTCCTGGCCCATGCAACCACGTCCGCCGAGGTGGTGAGGCTGCGGTGAGACGGCCGCTGGCCCACGACGACCTCTGGTCGCTGGCCGTCCCCTCCGACCCGCAGCTCTCCCCCGACGGCGCGACCGTCGCGTTCACCGTCACCCGTCTAGACCGCGACTCCGACGGCTACCGCAGGGAGATCTGGGCGGTGCCCTTCGAGGGGGGCTCCGCCCGGCGTCTGACGTCGGGGGACCGCGACTCCTCGGCGCGCTGGTCGCCCGCCGGGGAGGAGGTCGCCTTTCTGCGTGCGACGGGTCCGGGCGCCGCCACCGAGCTGTGGGTGCTGCCTTGGGAGGCGGGCGAGGCCAGGAAGCTCGCCGACCTCCCCGGCGGGGCAGGCGAGCCGGTGTGGTCCCCCGACGGATCCCGCCTCGCGTTGAGCGCGCCGGTGCGAGCCGAGCGGGGAGGGGACGGCGAGGCGGTCGTGGCCGACCGCCTCGACTACAAGGCCGACGGCGCCGGTCTGACCGGCGACACCCGCTCCCACCTGTTCGTGGTCGACTCCGGCAGCGGCACGGCGCGCCAGGTCACCTTCGGGGACTTCTCGGCGTCGACGCCGGTGTGGTCGCCCGACGGGGAACGCCTGGCATACTCGGCGTCTACTGCCGCCGACCGGGACCTGGAGGTGGAAGCCGTCGTCCACACGGTCGGCAGCCGCGGTGGCCGCCCGGCGCCTGTCAGCCCGCCGGGCGGACTGTTCCACGTTTCTGACTGGAGCGCGGATGGGACCACCCTCCTCGTCCACGGCCAGACCCGGCTGCGGTCCGGCCACGACTCCCTCTTCGCCCTGCCGGCCGCGGGCGGCGCCCCGAGGGACCTGCTGGAGTCCTTCGACCGCAACGTGATGGCCGGGGCTCCCGGCTATCCGGGGGCGGCGCCCCGCTTCGACACCCTGGCAGGCGACGGCGCCGCTGGCCGGGTCGTCTTCTGCGCCCGCGAGCGCGGCGCGGTGCACGCCTACGCCGTGGCGGCCGGCGGCGGGACGCCCGAGGTGCTCGCCGGCGGGGACCTGGTGATCGGCGGGCTGAGCGTGCGCGCCGGGCGCGTC
>DATGKR010000196.1:0-36834 GCA_035294565.1 Acidimicrobiales bacterium
GCCAGGGCGCCGTCCATCTCCAGGCCCTGCATGGCCATGCTCGGGGCGAAACCCGCCTGGCGGCAGGCGGCCAGCGTCGCGTCGCGCAGGTCGTAGCCGTCCTTGAACATGACGAGCGGGACCTGCTCGAGGTCGGCGACCCTGATCGAGCTCCTCGAAACCAGGGGGTGGTTGCGGTCGACGGCGAGGACCAGCTCCTCCTCGAGGAGCTCGACGGCGCTCACCGTCGGCCGGTCCACCGGCAAGATGACAACGGCGAGGTCCATCTCCCCCTTCTCGAGGCGGTCGACCAGGTCCTGCGAGCCCGCTTCGTGCAGGACGAGCTCGAGGCCGGGATGGGCGGCGTGGAAAGAGGCGAGAACCTCGGGCAGCAGGTTGGTGGTGAGGCTGGGCGTCGCGCCGAGGACCAGCCGGCCGCGGCGCAACCCGAGCAGGTCGCGCACCGCGGCGGCGCCCGCCTCGCAGTCGGCGAGCACCTGGCGCGCCCAGGGCAGGAACACTTCCCCGGCTCCGGTGAGGCGGACCTCGGCCCGGTCCCGGTGGAAAAGGGCGGCCCCGAGCTCGTGCTCGAGGGCGGCCACGGCGCTGCTTATCGAGGGCTGCGCCACGTGCAGCCGGGCGGCCGCCCTGGTGAAGCGGCGCTCCTCGGCCACGGCCACCACGTAGCGAAGCTGGTGCAGCTGCATAGACGAAGCCTATTGCTGCGAAAGGTAACCCATCCTTTACCTGTCACCGTGCGCCGCTTACGGTGGAGCGCATGGCCACGCAGCTAGCCAGCGCGCCCCGCGCCTCGATCAGCGCCCGGACGCTACGCACCGACCGATGGTGGGTCTCGCCCACGATCACCTTCGCCGTGTTGACGGCGTTCGTGGCGTACTCGACGTGGGCGGCGATAATCGGCAGGAACTACTTCTACAAGTGGTACATCTCGCCGTTCTACTCGCCGTGCATCGCCAGCGACTGCACCGCCAAGGGCGCAGGCAACGTGGTGGTACCAGGCCACACGGTCGCCCACTGGGCGCTGATCCCCCCAGCGTGGACGATAACGCCGGCGATCATCATCCTCATCGTCCCGCTCGGGTTCCGACTCACCTGCTACTACTACCGCCGGGCCTACTACCGGGCGTTCTGGCAGTCGCCACCGGCGTGCGCGGTGGCCGAGCCGCACAAGCGCTACACGGGTGAGACCCGCTTCCCGCTCATCTTGCAGAACGTCCACCGTTACTTCTGGTACCTCGCAGTCCTTTTGAACTGCATCCTCACCTACGACGCCGCCCTCGCCTTCGGTGCCGACACCGGCGGCCACGTCGGCCTCGGAAGCTTCATACTCCTGATCAACGCCGGCCTGCTTTGGATGTACACCCTCGGGTGCCACTCCTGCCGGCACATCATCGGCGGCCGGCTCAAGCATTTCTCGAAGCACCCGGTGCGATTCTGGTTCTGGGGTGTCGTTTCCAAGCTGAACGCCCGGCACATGCAGTTCGCCTGGGCGAGCCTCATCTGGGTGGCGCTGACCGACATGTACGTCCGGCTGGCCGCGGCCGGCTGGATCGGCCACGGAAGGTGGATATAGATGACCGAGGTCGAACGGCACTCCTACGACGTGGTGGTGATCGGCGCCGGCGGCGCCGGCCTTCGAGCCGCCATCGCAGCCCACGAGGCGGGCGCGAAGACGGCGGTGATATGCAAGAGCCTGCTGGGCAAGGCTCACACGGTCATGGCCGAGGGCGGGATAGCGGCCGCCATGGGCAACGTCTGGCCGGAGGACAACTGGCAGGTCCACTTCCGCGACACCATGCGCGGCGGCAAGCTCCTCAACCACTGGCGCATGGCGGAGCTGCACGCCAAGGAGGCGCCGGACCGCGTGTGGGAGCTCGAGCAGTGGGGCGCCCTCTTCGACCGGACCCCCGAGGGGCTGATCAGCCAGCGCGACTTCGGGGGGCACCGCTACGCCCGCCTCGCCCACGTGGGCGACAGGACCGGCCTGGAGATGATCCGCACCCTCCAGCAGCGGACCGTCGCCCTGGGCGTCGACGTGTACATGGAGTGCACCGTCACGCACCTCATGAACAGCGGCGGGCGCATCGCAGGGGCGTTCGGCTACTGGCGGGAGAGCGGTCGCTTCGTCCTCTTCGAGTCCCCGGCCGTCATCCTGGCGACAGGCGGCATCGGCAAGTCCTGGAAGGTCACGTCCAACTCCTGGGAGTACACCGGCGACGGCCACGCCCTCGCCATGAGGGCCGGGGCGGGCCTGGTCAACATGGAGTTCGTCCAGTTCCACCCCACGGGGATGGTCTGGCCTCCGTCGGTGCGCGGCATCCTGGTCACCGAATCGGTCCGCGGCGACGGGGGGGTGCTCAAGAACTCCGAGGGCGAGCGGTTCATGTTCAACTACATCCCAGAGTTCTTCAAGGCGGAGACCGCCGACAACATCGAAGAAGCGGACCGCTGGTACGACGACAAGGCCAACAACCGCCGCCCGCCAGAGCTGCTCCCCCGCGACGAGGTGGCGAGAGCCATCAACTCGGAGATCAAAGCGGGCCGCGGCTCCCCCCACGGCGGCGTGTTCCTCGACATCGCCAGCCGCCGCAGCCCCGAGTTCATCAAGCGCCGGCTGCCCTCCATGTACCACCAGTTCAAGGAGCTCGCCGGGGTCGACATCACCAAGGAGCCGATGGAGATCGGCCCGACCTGCCACTACGTGATGGGCGGCGTGGAGGTGGACCCCGACAGCGCCTCTTCGACGGTGCCCGGCCTCTACGCCGCCGGGGAGGTGGCAGGCGGCATGCACGGCTCGAACCGTCTCGGCGGCAACTCGCTCGGGGACCTGCTCGTCTTCGGCAAGAGGGCGGGGGAGCACGCGGCCGCCTACGCCGCCGGCCTGCGCCACTCGCCGCCCCAGGTCGCCGAGGAGGACGTCGACGCCGCGGCGGCCGAAGCGCTGGCCCCGTTCGAGACCGAAGGGGGCGAGAACCCCTACACGGTCCACCAGGACCTTCAGAAGGTCATGCAGGACCTGGTGGGGATCATCCGCAAGGAGGAGGAGCTCTCGTCGGCCATCAAGGAGATCGACGCCCTGCGCCGCCGCGTCGCCAACCTGAGCGTCGAGGGCAACCGCCAGTACAACCCGGGCTGGAACCTCGCCCTCGACCTTCGCAACATGCTCCTCGTCTCCGAGGCGGTGGCGAAGGCGGCGCTGGAACGCAAGGAGAGCCGCGGAGGCCACACCCGCGACGACTACCCGACGACCGACTACGACTTCTGGGGCAAGATCAACCTGGTGTGCGAGCTCGCCGTCTCCGGCGAAGTGACCGTCCGCCAGCAGCCCCTCCCCCAACCGCCGCCCGAGCTGGCGGCCCTGCTGGAGGACCACTGAACATGGGCTACGACCTTCACATGCGGATCTGGCGAGGCGACGCCTCCGGCGGCGACCTGGCCGACTTCACCGTCCCCGTCGACGAGGGCGAGGTGGTGCTCGACGCCGTGCACCACGTGCAGGCGATGCGCGCCGGCGACCTGTCGGTACGCTGGAACTGCAAGGCCGGCAAGTGCGGGTCCTGCTCGGCGGAGGTCAACGGCCGCCCGCGGCTGATGTGCATGACCCGCCTGTCGGACTTCCCCCGCGACGAGCCGATCACCATCACCCCTCTGCGCACCTTCCCGGTCATCAAGGACCTGGTCACCGACGTCGCCTTCAACTACGAGAAGGCCAAGGAGGTCCCCGCCTTCACGCCGAGCGCCGAGCAGCCGCAGGCGCCGTTCCGCATGGCCCAGGTGGACGTGGAGCGCTCCCAGGAGTTCCGCAAGTGCATCGAGTGCTGGCTCTGCCAGAACACCTGCCACGTGATCAGGGACCACGAGGAGAACAAGGCGGTCTTCGCCGGCCCACGCTTCTTCATCCGCTACGCCGAGCTCGACATGCACCCCAACGACGGGCTGGACCGGCGCCGGACGCTCCAGGACGAACGCGGCCTCGGCTACTGCAACATCACCAAATGCTGCACCGAGGTATGCCCTGAGGGCATCAAGATCACCGACAACGCGATCATCCCGATGAAGGAGAGGGCGGTCGACGCCAAGTACGACCCCGTGTTCTTCTGGAGGAGGCCTCCGCGCTAGAGTGTCCCGCTCAGCGCTCTGGTCCTGTGGTGCAGTTTGGAGTGCACGCCGGCCTGTCAAGCCGGAGGCCGCGGGTTCAAATCCCGTCAGGACCGCGGTCGGATAGCTCAGTTGGTAGAGCACGCGCCTGAAAAGCGCGGGGTCGCCGGATCGACGCCGGCTCCGACCACCACCCGCCACGGGAAGACATCGGCCGGGCGGCGGACGCCGAAGCGCTTCGAAGCTACGGGCGTTTCAGCAGAACAGTGTCACCCCGCCTGACCACACCTGGTCTGTGGACCCGGGCGTTGCGGCCGCGCAGGTTGAGGACGGCCCCCTCCCCGGTGTTGACGAAGCGCAGAGCGTCGGCGCCGAAGCGGGCAGCGAACTTGGCGCAGCCCCGGTGCGGCTTGGCGGTCACCTCGACGAGGGCCGAGCCGATTTCCAGCAGGCTGCCCGCCGGCATGTTGTCCCAGCTCAGATCCATGTCAACGTAAAGCTGGTCGCCGGCCAGCGCCCAGCGTTCGGGGGAACCGGCGACCAGGGCGATCAGCCGCGAGTTGACCACGGTCAGCTGGGCGTCGGGGTTGGGGGAGCCGTCGGGGGTGCTGGTCGAGGGACGCTCGATCCACGTGTCGCCGACCAAACCCACCTCCAGGTCCAGCTCGGCTTCGTCCAGGACCTCCCGGGCGTCAACCGCCGGTCGGCGGACGACCAGCTCCAGCGTGCCGGCGTCGCGCGGCGAGCTGCGGATGTGCTCGAGGCCCGCCTCGAGGGCGGATACGGTCAGGTGCTCCACCCGACGAGTCTGGCAGAGCAGCGGGGAGCTTGGGGTAGCTTTGAGGGCGTGCCGACCACCGCCATCGTGACCGGCGCGACGAGGGGGATCGGCCGGGGGGTGGTGGAGGCGCTGGTGGCCTCAGGAGCGCGGGTCGGCTGCATCGCCCGCTCGGCGGACGACCTGGCCGAGCTGAGCGCGGCCGTGGCGGCTCCGGGCATCGTCGAGGTCGCCGCTGCGGACCTCTCGCGCAGGGACGAGGCGGAGGAGGCGGTGAGGACCCTCGCCGAGGCTCTCGGCCCGGTCGACCTGCTGGTCAACAACGCCGGGGTCGGCCTCTACGGACCGGTCCTCGACCTCGACCCGGAGGAAGCGGAGCGCCTGATCAGGATCAACTACCTCAGCGTTGTCTACACGACGGGAGCGGTCCTGCCCGCCATGGCGGAGAGGCGATCCGGCCACATCGTGAACGTGGCCTCGATCGCCGGCAGGCTGGGGGCGCCGTTCGAAGCCGCCTACTCCGCGTCGAAGTTCGCCGTCGTCGGCTTCAGCGAGGCGCTGGCCGTCGAGGCGGCGGCTCTCGGCGTGCGGGTGTCGGTGGTCAACCCCGGCCCGGTCGACACCGAGTTCTTCGCCAGGCGGGGGCATCCCTACGAGCGGGAGAGCCCCAAGCCGATCGCCGTGGCCGAGGCGGTGGCTGCAGTGCTCGCGGCCATCGCCAGCGGCAGGTTCGAGACCACGGTCCCGGCCTCGCTGAAGATGGCCCGCCTCACCCGGGCGCTGCTGCCCCGGCTCTACTTTCTCGGAGTCCGCCGCGCCTTCCGCCCCGAACTGTCGACCCTCGCCTGTCGCGCCGAGGCGGCGGTCAACGGGGCGCGCCGCGCCACATCCTGACGATCGTCGACTGGCTCGCCGTCGCCAGGAGCTCGCCGGTCTCCGACCACAGGTGCACGTCGCCGTGGCCGAACCCGTTGCGAACCTGGTGGACCCGCACGTCGAGCAGCACCCACTCGGTCTGGACCTGCTGGCCGATGCGGAGCGTGTTGTCCAGGCTGTTCCCTCCTGCGGGCAGGCCCAGCGCCTGTCCGATGCCGAACGGCACGTAGTCGCCGAGTATCGCCAGCGACGCCGACGACATGTCGAGCACGTCGGGCAGCTTCGCCCACAGCGACGAGCGGCCGCCGGGCATGCCGGGCCCGGGCAGCTGGTCGAGGGATCTCGCCCTGGCGAGCCTCACGTCCAGGCGGTCCGGGAGGCTGTCGCCGCTGGTGGCCAGCCGGTGTACCCGCCGGGCGCAGCTTCGAGGAGGGGGGACGTCGGGCATCTCAGCCCACGTGCCCTGCAGATCCATGGGACGCCTACCGAGGGCGGCGTTGACGGTGAGAACCTCGCGGTCGGCGACGTGGCCGACCACCCTCGCCTGGGTTACCTGGTGGCCGGCGACGGCGACGACCACGTCCAGGTCGAGCACCTCGGGTGGCCGGGCGTAGGAGAGGTACTGGGCGCTCGCCCACACGAGCGGCCGGCCGGTGGTCCCCTCAAGGGCGGCGATCGCCGCCCCCAGCCCGCAGCCGCCGAAGAGGAAGCCGCCCGGGGTGCAGATGCCCGGGGACACCGGCAGCACCCAACGGTAGGGGTTGTGGGTGGGGGCGAGCCCCAGGAACGTTCGGGCGTCCACGGAGCGGCGATGGTAACCGGCCCCGCTCCACCCCCGCCGGGAGCGGCTCTCAGCCCTCCGCCGCGGCGAGGTCGACGAGCGTGACCCGCCCGTCCAGCCCCTTCAGCCGCCGGGACCTGCTCCTGCCGTAGGACACCCCGGCGGTCCCTCCGGCCTCGGCCACAGCCTCCTCGGTGGCGAGGGCCTGGCCTCCCCGGGCGGTCTCGGCGACGCGGGCGGCGACGTTGACGGCGTGGCCGATGACGTCGTCGTGGCTCACTATCGCCTCCCCCACGTGCACCCCCGCGCGCAGGCGCAGCGGCTCGGGGGCCGTTTCGAGCAGGGCGACCGCCGCCCGCACGCCTCCCTGGGCGTCGTGGAAGGTGCAGAGCAGCCCGTCCCCGATCCTCTTCACGATCCGGCCCCCTTCGCGCCGCACGACCGGCCCCGCCAGCCGGTGATGTTCGCGCAGGACCTCCAAAGCGGCGTCGTCGCCGTGCTGGGCGGTGAAGCTGGTGAACCCCTCCAGATCGGTGAAGACGACCGTGAGGCGCTCGGCCCTGCCCGACGCGGGCGATAGCCTGCTGGCGAGCAGCTGCGCCGCGCCCAGCCCGAGGGTGGAGAGTCGCGAAGGGCGAGTCTCGACGGCCTTCTCCCAGAACCGCTCCAGGACCTCCACCGGGCCCACCGACGTGACGCGCGCGCCGACCGGGTCGTCCAGCCACCGCCGGTCGACGAGGCCCATCTCCAGGGCCACCTGCGCCGCCTCGGGGTCCTGGCGGATCACCTCGGCGGCCTTGCGGGCGAGGCGCCGGCGGGCGGCGCCTATGGCCACCTCCCCGGCCCGCCGGGCGCTGGCTATCTCGCTCCGGCCCGAGGGTCCGCTCACGGCGCTCAAGCTACCCCGGGGATGCCCTCTGCCCAGCGGCGACCCTTGTCACACGGCCGCCGGCTGGGGCGCGGGCTCCTTCGGCAGGCCGAGGACCATCTCGCCGAGTATGTTCCGCTGGACCTGCGACGACCCGGCGTAGATCGTGCCGGCCCGGCTCATCCCGAAAGCCGTCACCCACGACGCGCTGTCGTTCGGGGCGCCCACATCGTCGGCCTGGAATCCCGTGGAGAGCCGGCCGGAAGGTGTGGTGGCGGCCGGTCCCAAGATGTCGAGTGCCAGCTCGGTCACCACCTTGTGGTACTCCGACCAGTACAGCTTGAACGTCGACTCGGCCGGCCCCGGCGCGGCGCCGGCGAGGAACTTGGTGAGAGTCCGCATCCCGAGGAACCGCATGATCTCCACCTTCGAGTAGCACCACGCCAGGCGCTGCCTGACGCGGGGATCCTCAGCGGCCCCGGTCGAGCGGGCGAGCTCGAACAGCCGGTCCAGCTCGGCGCGGAACATGATCGGGAACGTCGCGGCCGCCTCGCCGCGCTCGTAGCCGAGGAGGGTCATGGCCACGGCCCAGCCGCCGTCGACCGCCCCCACCACGTTCTCCCGCGGGGTGCGCGCGGCGGTGAAGAACGTCTCGTTGAACTCCGACAGCCCGGTGAGCATCCTGATCGGCCGCACCTCCACCCCCGGCTGGTCCATCGGCACGAGCAGGAACGAGATGCCCTTGTGCTTGGGGGCGTTCTGGTTGGTGCGGGCCAGGACGAAAATCCAGTTGGCCAGGTGGGCCTCGGACGTCCAGATCTTCTGCCCGTCGATCACCCACTCGTCACCGTCCAGAACGGCACGGGTCCGGAGGCTGCCCAGGTCGGAACCCGCTTCGGGCTCCGAGTACCCCTGGCACCAAACGTGCTCCCCCGACAGCGCGCGGGGCAGGAAGTAGCGCTTCTGGTCCTCGGTTCCCCAGTGGAGGAGGGTGTTGCCGAGCATCTGGATGCTGAACACGTCGTTGGGGCCCCCCGTCGGCACGCCCGCCCGGTAGAGCTCCTCGGCCAGGACGACCTGCTCCAAGGGGCTCATCCCGCCACCGCCGTACTCGACGGGCCACGAGGCGGCCAGGAAGCCGTTCTCGTAGAGGGTCCGCCTCCATTGAGCGGTGAACTGCCGCGCCGCCTCCCGGTCCAGCGCTCCGATCCCCTTCCAATCATGCGGGAGCCGCTCACCGAGAAACGCCCGCACTTTTTCCCGGAACTGCTCGGCTTCTGGCGGATAGCGCGGGTCCACGGCCCAACGCTAGAGCAATATTGGGGCATGGACGTGCTCGTCGTCATCGACCGTGCCGAGGTCCCCGAGCGGGTGGCCAACCGGGCGCGGCGCCGGGTGGACGTGCAGAGCGGCCCGATCCCGACGGCCACGATCAGCGAGCTGCGCGCCCACATCCCCCGCAGCGTAGGTGTCATCGGGAATGACATCGACGCGGTGGCCGCTGCCGCAGCCCAGCTGCACCACAGCGGCCTTCCGGTCGTCGTCCTCGCCGACGGCACCCCGGCGCTCGAGGCGGGGATCGAGGTGGTCCCGCTCAGCGACCCCGGTCCGCCCATCGACGCCGCCGACTCGCTCCTCGAGCTCGTCGGCTGCACGCCCTTGGTCCGCCTCGACCGCGTCGGGCGCGACGTCCCCGGCCAGCTGCTCGCCAAGCTGGAGATGCTCAACCCGGGCGGCAGCGTCAAGGACCGTCCGGCCCTCGCCATGATCGAAGCGGCCGAGCGCGACGGCCGGCTGCGCCCAGGCGGCACGATCGTCGAGCCGACGTCGGGGAACACCGGTGTCGGGCTGGCCATAGTCGCCGCACGGCGGGGGTACCGCTGCATCTTCACCATGCCCGACAAGATCGCCTCGGAGAAGATCGCCCTCCTGCGCGCCTATGGGGCGGAGGTCGTCGTGTGCCCGACAGCCGTCGACCCCTCCCACCCCGACTCGTACTACTCGGTGGCCCGCCGGCTGACCGAGTCGACACCAGGCGCCTTCCAGCCCGACCAGTACTCCAACCCCGCCAACCCGGCGGCCCACGAGCAGACAACCGGCCCGGAGATCTGGGAGCAGACCTCGGGCCGGGTGACGCACCTGGTGGCGAGCATCGGCACCGGCGGGACCATCTCCGGGACCGGGCGCTACCTCAAGTCCCGCAACCCGGGCGTGCGGGTGATCGGCGCCGACCCCGAAGGCTCCGTCTACTCGGGCGGCCAGGGCCGGCCCTACCTGGTGGAAGGCATAGGCGAGGACTTCTGGCCCGCTGCCTACGACCGCTCCGTCGCCGACGAGGTGGTGATGGTCAGTGACCGTGACAGTTTCCTGACGGCGCGGCGGGTCACACGGGAGGAGGGCATCCTCGTGGGCGGCTCCAGCGGCACGGCGGTGTGGGCGGCCCTCGAGGTCGGGCGGCGGGCCGGCCCCGACGCGGTGATCGTCGTCATCCTCCCCGACTCGGGCCGGGGCTACCTTTCCAAGGTCTACGACGACGGCTGGATGGCCGACCACGGTTTCCTCCGCGCAGGGGGGACGACCGGCGACGTCGTCTCGTCGCTGCTCGGCTCCAAGTCCAGAGACGACCTGCCGCCGCTCGTCCACGTCCACCCCGACGAGACGGTCCGCACGGCGATCTCGATCCTGCGGGAGTACGGCGTGTCGCAGATGCCGGTGGTCAAAGCCGAGCCGCCCCTAGCGCTGGCTGAGGTGGTAGGGACGGTCACCGACCGCGACCTGCTGGACCGCCTCGTCGCCGACCCGGCGTCCATCGACGAGAAGGTCGGGAGGGTGATGGGTCCGCCTTTGCCCATGGTCGGCTCCGGCGAGCCTCTCGACGTGGCGTCGGCCCGCCTGGCGGACAGCCCGGCGGTGCTCGTCGTCGACGCCGGGCATCCCACCGGGATCGTCACCCGCAGCGATCTCCTCGACTACCTGGCAGGGTCGGCGCGATGAGCCGCGATCAGCAGGGCTTCGAGACGCTCGCCATCCACGCCGGCCAACCTCCCGACCCGGTGACCGGCGCGGTCGTCCCGCCGTTGTCCCTCTCGACGACCTTCGCTCAACGCGCCGTCGGGGAGCACCTGGGCTTCGAGTACTCGCGCAGCGGCAACCCGACCAGAGCCGCCCTCGAGGCCTGCCTCGCCGCGCTGGAGGGAGCCTCGCGGGCGCTGGCCTTCGCGAGCGGCCTCGCCGCCGAGGACGCCGTGCTGCGAACGCTCGCCGAAGGAACCCACGTCGTCATACCCGACGACGCCTACGGCGGGACGTTCCGCCTGGTGGACAGGGTCTCCCGGCTCGCCTACACGCCATGCGACATGTCCCCCGCCGGTCTCGACGCGGCCTGGCGCGACGACACCGGCCTGGTGTGGGTGGAGACCCCCACCAACCCTCTCCTGTCGATCGTCGACATCGCCGCCGTCGCCGCCTTCGCCCACTCCCGGGGCGCCCTTCTCGCCGTGGACAACACCTTCGCCACCCCCTACCTCCAGCAGCCCCTGCGGCTCGGCGCCGACGTTGTCGTCCATTCGGCCACCAAGTACCTCGGCGGCCACAGCGACGTGGTGGGAGGGGTGGTGGCGGTGGCCGACTTTGAGCTGGGAGAACGCCTCGCCTTCCTGCAGAACGCCGCCGGCGCCGTCCCCGGCCCGTTCGACTGCTACCTGGTGCTGCGCGGCCTCAAGACCCTGCCCGTGCGAATGGACCGCCACTGCGCCAACGCGTCGGCGGTGGCGGCATTCCTGGCGGAGCACCCGGCCGTGGCGTCGGTGCGCTACCCGGGGCTTGCCGGCCACCCCGGCCACGACGTCGCCGGGCGGCAGATGAGGGGCTTCGGGGGGATGGTCTCCTTCACCGTCGCCGGTGGGGAGGAGGCGGCGCTCAGGGTCGCCCGGGCCACCTCGTTGTTCACGCTCGCCGAGTCGCTCGGCGCTGTCGAGTCGCTTATCGAGCACCCGGCGCGGATGACCCACGCGTCGGCGGCCGGGTCGGCCCTGGCCGTCGACCCCGCCTTGTTGCGGCTGTCGGTCGGGATCGAGAGCGCAGCCGACCTGGTGGACGACCTCGCCTCTGCGTTGTCATCGGTGGGGGCGTAAGGGCGCCGGCCTCGGGGGCGTGGCGTTCGCGGACTTGCTTTGCGCCGCTGGCGGCGGGTTCGGACGCAGCCGCGGGACTCCGCTTTGTGCAGCCGGCGGGCGCCAACTCGGTGGCTCTAGCGTTCGCGGACTTGTTTTGCGCCGCCGGCGGACGCCGAGCTTGGGGGCTCTACAGCACACGCAGGCGGATGGTCTCGTCCATGTGGGCGAGCCTCGCCAGCATCTCGTCCGTGTAGTCGCTTGCGATGTCGGTTATCACATAGCCGACCTCGCCGCGGGTGCCGAGGGCCTGCCCTTCGATGTTGATTCGGTGCTCGGCGAAGATGGCGTTGATCGCCGCCAGCACGCCAGGGGTGTTCCGGTGGATGTGCACCAGCCCGTGGGCGCCGGCGCGGGCGGGCAGGTCGACGTTGGGCATGTTGACCGACAAGGCGGTGCTGCCGGCGCGCACGTAGTCGGCGAGCTTCTTGGCGACGAAACGCCCGATGTCGACCTGCGCCTCCTCGGTGCTGCCTCCGATGTGCGGCGTGAGGATCACGTTCGGCAGTCCCTGCAGCCGGGAGTTGAAGGTGGTGTCGTTGCCCGACGGCTCCTCCAAGAAGACGTCCACCGCGGCGCCGGCGATGTGGCCCGACTCGATGTGCTCCCTCAGCGACCCGTGGTCGACCACGAAACCCCTGCTGAGGTTCAGGAACAACGACCCCTGCCTCATGGCGGCGAACTCTGCCTCGCCGAAGAGGCCGCGGTTGTCCGGGCGGCCATCGACGTGCAGGGTGACCACATCGGCCCACGCCAGCAGGTCCTCGAGGGAGTCCATCCGCCGGGCGTTGCCGAGGGCGAGACGATCGGCGGTGTCATAGAAGGCGACGGACATACCGAGGTTCTCGGCGAGCACCGAAAGCTGCGAGCCGATGTTGCCGTAGCCGACGATGCCCAGCCGCCGGCCGCGCACCTCGTGCGCGCCCGACGCGCTCTTGGACCATACGCCGGCGTGCATCTCGCGGTTCTTGTCGGTCAAGCGACGGGTGAGGGCGATGATCTCGGCGATCACCAGCTCCACCACCGAGCGGGTGTTGGAGAACGGAGCGTTGAAGACGGTGATACCCCTGCGGGTGGCAGCGGGCAGGTCGATCTGGTTGGTGCCGATACAGAAGGCGCCTACAGCGAGCAGGTGGCTCGCCTTGTCGAGGACCGCCTCGGTCACCTGGGTGCGGGAGCGGATCCCGAGCAGGGCGGTGTTGCCCTCGGCAAGCCGGCCGGCGAGCTCGTTCTCGTCGAGGGCACGGGGCTCTGTTTCCACCTCGAATCCGGCCTCGCCGAGGATGTCTGCGGCGCCGGGGTGGATGTTCTCCAAAAGAAGCGCCCGGCGGCGGGGGGGTCGCTCGTCGGTCATGACGGGCGCCATTGTAGAGGCGGCGCGGTCTTATCCGGCCGAGGCTCGGCGGTTGCGGATCAAGTGGCGGGTTTGGGCGGTTGCGACCCTGGGGTGGCGGGTGGAGGGGTGGGGTTTACGGACCTGGAGGCGAGGGCTGGGGAGCTGGGGAGGCGAGGGCTGCGGACCTGGAGGCGAGGGCTGGGGACGCCCGCTAGCGGGCGGCGGGGCGGCTCGTTTCGGCCAAAGTGTCCACAGCTCCCGTCGTCACCGCCCTCGTCTGGACACTTTGGTCAAAATATTCGCCCTAAGTGTCCAAAGGGCCACCTCGCAGGACACTGGAGTGGACAGTTAGGCAAAAGCGGACCGTCGGAGGCTTCGACCGCCCTGGCGGGGCGATGCCGGTCAGCCAAAGGCGATGCCGGTCAGCCACAAGGCGGTGCTAGCTTCCGTCGCGATGACCCGCCCGCCGCTCGACTACCCCCCGCGGCTAGGGGGGCTCCGCCCAGCTCGCGGATTCCGGCGGTTCCACGGCCGCCGGCTCGCGGCCGTCGCCGCCATCGCCGCGATGGGCGGCGTAGGGCTTGCCGGGTGCGGGAACGCCAGCCGCACGTCGTCGTCGCCCGCGTCGGCCCGGCAGGCGGTGGCCAGCGCCGTGTCGGCGCTCGGTCGCCAGTCCCGCCTCGGCCTGCGGGTCTCATTCGGATCGTCCAAGGCGCTGTTCGTCGACTTGGAGACCGGCAAAGGCGAGCCGCTCGACAGCCCGCAGGCGGTGACCGACGCCGCCGACAGCCTCGACGTGGGCATGCAGGCGGGCTCGACGACAACCGCCGAGCTGCGCTTCGTCGGAGGCGCGCTCTACGCCCACCTCGACGCCGCCGAGCTGCCGGGTGGCGCCCGGGGGCTCGCCGCCCGCCTCGGCAAGTTGAACGGCTACGTACCGGGCCTGTCGGCGCTCGGCCAGGGCCAGTGGGTCGAGGCCTCAGCCGCGTCGATCCACCAGCTGTTCTCGGCGGTCGAACAGTTCGCCTCACAGATGGGTGTGTCCCCGCCGCCGGTTGCCGGGGTGATCGAGACCATCCTCACCCAGGTCTACAACGACATGGTCGCCTCGGTGGAAGCCCATTCCACGTACCGGTACGTCGGCTCGAGCGGCGGGAGGACGGAGTACGCGCTCACGGTTGACGTTCGGGGCTTCCTCGACCAGTTCGGGCCCAAGCTCCGCTCCGACCTGGGAACCTTGCCGTTCGGCCTCGGGAGCTTGGTCGGCAACGCCTTGAACAAGTCGGCCTCGAAAATACCCGCAGGTCAAAAGGCGACGGTCGACCTGTACATAGCTGGAGGGGCGCTCCAAGAGGTGGACGTAGCGGGCACCCGTGCGGTGTTCTCCACCCCCCCGCTGGTGAAAGCCCCGGCCGGCGCCACCCAGCTGGACCTTTCCAAGCTGCCTGGCCTGCTGCGTCAGCTGGCCGGCTCGCACCCCGCTGCGGGAGGGGCGCTGTAGGCCTCGCCCCCGCCCGAGGGTGCTTCAGAAGCTGTCGCAAAAACTACGTCCAGGTGGAAGACGGCGGCGGCTCGTGACGTCGGGCGGATCCGAGCGAAGATCGTGCCACCTCGAAGACGAGCCGCCGCCTTCTCCCTCAAAACCCGCGGGACGGATCAGGTCGTGTAGTCGGCGTTTATCCGCACGTATTCCGCCGAAAGGTCGCACCCGTACACCGTCGCCTCCGCCAGGCCGGTGCCGAGCTCGACGTCGATGTCGACGTGGTCGCCTTTCATGGCCTCCGAGAGCGCCGCGAGGCCGTCCGGGCCGGGACGGGCAGGATAGGCCTCCTGGTCGCCAAAGCGGATCACGACCCGATCAGGGTCGATGTCGGTGTCGTCGCGGCACTTCCCGATGGCCATGGCCACGCGGCCCCAGTTCGGATCGGCGCCATGCACAGCGGTCTTGACCAGCGGCGAGTTGACGACCGACTTCGCCACGCGCCGCGCCTGGGCAGCGTCGCGTGCGGCCCGCACGGTCACCGTGAGAAGCTTGGTCGCGCCCTCCCCGTCGCGGGCGAGCTGGAGGGTCAGGTCGAGGCACACCTCGCGCAGAGCAGCGGCGAGTTCCCCCTCGTCCACCGGGCCGGCCGCGCCGCTGGCCAGGACGACGGCCGTGTCGGACGTGGAGGTGTCCCCGTCGATGCTCAGGCAGTTGAACGTCGCGTCGACCGCACGCCGCCACAACCTCGCCAGCACGTCGGCTTCTACGAGAGCGTCGGTGAAGACGAACGCCAGCATCGTGGCCATGTCCGGCTCGATCATCCCGACACCTTTGGCAACCCCGACCAACCTGGCCCCCCCGGCATTTTGCGTCGCCGTCTTGGGCACCGTGTCGGTCGTCATCATCGCCACGGCGACATCACTGGGCGTCGCGTCGAAAGGCGCTCCGGCCAGACGCCCGAGGCCCGCCCGGATCGAGTCCATCGGGTAGGGCCGGCCGATCACGCCCGTGCTGGCGATCAGGATCCGATCGGATTCCAACCCGACCGCCGACGCCACGAGGGCGGTCACCTCCTCGGCGTCGCGACGTCCCCGAGGGCCGTTGGCGACGTTGGCGTTCTTGGCTACGACTACGAGGCCCTGAGCCGACCCGCCGACGAGACGGCTCCTGCTCAGGGCGACGCTCGGACCTGCAAAGAGGCTGCGGGTGAACACACCCGCCCCTACGCACAGACGGTCGGCGACCACCACGGCGCAGTCGTCACCGGACTCCCGAAGCCCCAGTGCCAGCGTCTGCGCCCGAAACCCTTCCGGAAAAAAAGACACCGGGGGATCCTGTCAGGATCCCCCGGTGTCCCGGCGCCCCTCCAGATGCGTGAAGCTCAAGCGAGCGACTCGGACTCCATCTGCTCGAGGCAGTTGCGGATCTCCGAAGCGCGGAACCGGCGGTGGCCTCCGAGCGTCCGGATAGCCGTGATCTTGCCCGCCCGCGCCCACCGGGTGACCGTCTTGGGGTTAACGCGGAAGAGGGCTGCAACCTCGGCCGGCGTCAGTAGCGCGTCGGGGGTGGTTTCGTCTGCCATCTTTGTCTCACGTCCTTCTGTTTGTCCGATTTACGGCAGACGATACGAGAGGGGCGCCTTCGCGTACATGGTCCTGTCGGGTCATTTATGTGTGCAAAAGGGACTAGTCACCCATCCGGGGTGATCGCTCAAGTCGAAACCTGTGCGTGCCGATAAGGGGGCACCGAGGGGGGCGCGGGGACCCAGGACGGGGAGCGCTGGGCAGAGAGCGCAGCCCGCAACGGGTCGGAACAGGGATCAGGTCGCGGGCCGGGGACTACGAATAGCGCCGAGAGGCGCCGGCGAAGCGCACCCGCCCGGCGCCCTCCTCCAGGCGCCCGACGACCGAGGCGGCGGCCCCCGCGGCCTCGAGCACCGACAACGCCCGGCCCTCCGACGTGGCAGCCACTGCCACCACCATCCCGATCCCCATGTTGAAGACCCGCAGCATCTCCTCTTCGCCGACCCCTCCCGCCGCCTGCACCTCGGCGAAGATGCGGGGCACCGCCCAGCTCGCCCGGTCGAACACAGCGTCCACGCCGGTGCCGAGCACGCGGGGAACGTTGCCGGGCAGTCCACCTCCGGTTATGTGAGCGACGGCGTGGACGTCCACGCCGGCAGACGGGTCGAGCAGGGCGAGCACCGCCGGGGTGTAGAGGACCGACGGTCGAAGCAGCTCGTCGGCGAGCGTCCACTCCCCCGCCCCGTCCCACGCCGGCCCGTCGAGGCGCCGGCCAGCACGCTCGAGCAGGGCGCGCCGGGCCAGCGAGTAGCCGTTGGACCTGAGCCCCGGCGACGCCAGGCCGACCAGCACGTCGCCGGGACGTGTCGAGGACGGCCCGTCGACGATCCGGTCCCGCTCCACGACCCCCACGGCGAAGCCGGCGAGGTCCACCTCGCCCGGCTCGAGCAACCCCGGGTGCTCGGCGAGCTCGCCGCCGACGATGGCGCAGCCGGCCGCCCGGCATCCCGCGGCGATCCCCTCCATCAGCGCCCGCACCTGGCCCGGCTCGACCCGTCCGAGGAGCTGGTAGTCGAGGAAGAACAACGGGCGGGCCCCGCAGCACACCAGGTCGTCCACGCACATGGCGACCAGGTCGATGCCGACGGTGTCGAAACGGCCGGTCGCCGTCGCCACCGCCATCTTGGTCCCCACGCCGTCGGTGCTCGCCACCAGGACGGGCCGGCGGTACCCGGCGGGCAGCTCGAACAGTCCGCCGAAGCCGCCGATCCCGCCCATCACCCCGGGCCGGGCCGTGGAGGCCACCAGGTCGCGGATGGCCTCGACCGCCCGGTCGGCGGCGGTGATATCGACGCCGGACGCGGCGTAGGTGAGCGGCTCAGACAAGCGTCGACGCGGCAGCCGGCCGGTGGGTGGTCAGCTCGACGGGAACCCCGCCGGGGTACTCGCCGGTGAGGCACGCGTCGCAGAAGCCGGCTCCCACAGCCCCCGTCGCCAGCTTCAGCGCTTCGAGGCCGAGGTACGCGAGGCTGTCGGCTCCGAGGAAACGTTCGATCTCGGCCACGGTGAGGTTCGCCGCGATCAGCTCCGCCTTTGTCCCGGTGTCGAGCCCGTAGAAGCAGGGCCATCTGTAGGGAGGGGACGAGATGCGCAGGTGGATCTCTGCTGCACCGGCCTCGCGCAGCATCCGCACCATCGCCCGGGTGGTCGTGCCCCTCACGATCGAGTCGTCGACGACGACGAGCCGCTTGCCGGCGATCGCCCCGCGCAGCGGGTTCAGCTTGCGGCGCACCCCCTGGGCGCGCTGGGCCTGGTCGGGGACGATGAACGTGCGGCCGATGTAGCGGTTCTTGACCAGCCCGTCGCCGTAGGGAATGCCGCTGCGGCGGGCGTAGCCCTGGGCGGCAGGCAGCCCCGAGTCGGGCACGCCCATCACCATGTCGGCCGCCGCCGGGGCCTGCTCGGCGAGCAGCTCGCCCATGCGGGTGCGGGCGCTGTGCAGCTCCTGGCCGTACAGGCGACTGTCGGGGCGCGCCAAATAGACGAACTCGAACAGGCACAGCCTCGGCTCGACGGCGCCCTCCGGCCAGGGGGAGAAACTTTTGACGCCGTCAGAGTCGATTGTCAGTACCTCGCCGGGGTCGATGTCCCGCACGAAATGGGCACCAACGATGTCAAGAGCGGGGGTCTCGGAGGCGACGACCCAGCCGTTGTCGAGCTTGCCGAGGCAGAGGGGCCGGAACCCGTGCGGATCCCTCACCGCGACGAGCCTTTCGGTGTCCATGATCACCATGGAAAAAGCGCCGGCGAGCGTGGGCAGTACATCCGTCAACGCGTCGAGGAGGCCGGCTGCGGGATGCGAGTCGAGGTGGCGCACGACGAGCTCGGCAATGACGTCGCTGTCGCTGGTGGCCGTGCCCGGCAGCATGCCCGCCTCGACGGCGAGGGCCTCGGTGTTGATGAGGTTGCCGTTGTGACCCAGGGCCAGCTCGACGGGGCGGGAGCGTTCGGGGTTGGGGGCCGTGACCCGGTAGACGGGCTGCGCGTTGTGCCAGGTGGACGAACCGGTCGTCGAGTAGCGGGTGTGGGCTATGGCGAGGTGGCCCTGAAGGCCGGCGAGCTTGTACTCGTTGAACACGTTGGCGACGAGGCCCATGTCCTTCACGACCAGGACGCCGTTGCCGTCGGTGGCGGCCATCCCGGCCGACTCCTGACCGCGGTGCTGCAGGGCGTAGATGCCGTCGAAGGCGAGCTTGGAGACCTGCTGGCCGGGTGCGAAAACGCCGAAGACGCCGCAAGCCTCCCGCGGCTTGCCCTCGGCTCCGGTCGTCGGCGACGGCCCCACGGCGCCCATTCTCTCATGCGGGGGGGTCATCCCGCCGCCATCGCCGCAGGCAGGGCGCTCTTCCAAGCCCCGACCGCCGTCTGGACGGAGACGTCGAGCACGCCGGGGACCACGAGCCTCCCGCCGCCGGCCCGGCCGAGCGGCCGCAGTCGTGCACCGGCGTCGTCGGCCAGCCGGCGGATCTCCGCCACCGCCCCCTCCCCGGCGCAGAGCAGCACCCGGGAGGGCCCCTCGCCGAACAGCTCGGCCGCGCCGGAACCGAGGTTGGCGTCGAAACCGACCCCGGAGGCGACGGCCATCTCGGCGAGGGCGACCAGCAGGCCGCCGTCGGACACGTCGTGGATCCCGCCGACGAGCCCGTCGCCGACGGCGAGTCGAGCGACGAGGCGGACCAGACGGGCATGGGCCTCCAGGTCGAGGCGGGGTAGGCGCCCGCCGCGCTTGGCGTGGCGCTCGACGGCCCAGCGCGACCCGCCGAGCGACGCCTCGCCCTCGCCCGCCTCGAGGAGGAGGATCGCCTGGCCGTCGACGAGCCGGGCGCCGGGGGGCGGGCGGCGCAGGTCGGCGACCAGCCCGAGGGTGCCGACCACCGGCGTCGGGTCGATGTCGCGGCCCCGGCTCTCGTTGTAGAGGCTCACGTTCCCCCCCACGACCGGGATCCCCAGCGCGCTGCACGCCTCGGCCATCCCGTCGACCGCCTCCGATAGCTGCCACATCACCTCGGGATGCTCCGGGTTGCCGAAGTTGAGGCAGTTGACCAGGGCGACGGGCTCGGCGCCGACGCAGGCGACGTTGAGCGCCGACTCAGCAACGGTGAGGGCGGTGCCCAGCCGCGGGTCGAGGGCGCACCAGCGCGAATTCCCGTCGGTGGACAGGGCGATCGCCTTCCGTCCCGCCGGCCTGAAACCCGGGCCGGACAGCCGCAGCAGGACTGCGTCGCCGCCCGGTCCGGCGACGGTGTTGAGGAACAGCTGGTGGTCGTACTGGTGGTAGACCCAGGACGGATCGACGAGCAGGGCGAGCAGGTCCGCCTCGGGGTCGACCCGCAGCCCGGACGGGTCGTCGGCGGCGCGCTCGTCGAGGTCGGCGGGTCGGGCACGGGGGCGGTCGTAGAGGGGAGCGTCGTCGTGCAGCGTCGAGGCGGGCACGTCGGCGAGCACGGGGCCGTCCCAACCGTCGAGCACCCGCAGCCGCCCGGTGTCGGTCACCTTGCCGACGACCGCCGCGCGTACCTCCCAGCGGCGGCACACCTCCTGCACCCGCGCCAGGTCGCCCGGCGCGACGATCGCCAGCATCCTCTCCTGGCTCTCGCTGGTCATGACCTCCCATGCCTCCATGCCCGGCTCGCGCCTGGGCACGGCGCTCACGTCGACGTCCATCCCCACGCCGCCCCGCGACGCCGTCTCGCTGGTGGCGCAGGTGAGCCCGGCGCCGCCGAGGTCCTGGATGCCGACGACGAGCCCCTCGTCGAGCAGCTGGAGGCACGCCTCTATCAGCCGCTTCTCCTCGTAGGGGTCGCCGACCTGGACGTTGGGCCGCTTCGCCGCCTCGGCCTCGGCGTCGCCGCCGAAGCCGGCGGACGCCAGGACGCTCACCCCCCCGATCCCGTCGCGGCCGGTCGGCGCGCCGAGCAGGACCGCCAGGTTCCCCGGCCCGCTGGCGCGCCCGAGCACCAGCCTCTCGGCTGGCAGCACGCCGCAGCAGAGGACGTTCACCAGCGGGTTGTCCGCGTAGCAGTCGTCGAAGACGATCTCCCCGCCGACCGTGGGAACCCCCACCGAGTTGCCGTAGCCGGAGATCCCCGCGACGACTCCAGAGGCGATCCAGCGCGAGCGCGGATCGCCTGGCGGGCCGAACCGGAGCGGGTCCATCAAGGCGATGGGGCGGGCGCCCATGGTGAAGATGTCGCGGAGGATGCCACCCACCCCCGTCGCTGCACCCTGGTAGGGCTCGACGGCCGAGGGGTGGTTGTGGCTCTCTATCCTGAGCGCCACGGCGGCGCCGTCGCCGGCGTCTACCACCCCCGCGTTCTCGCCCGGGCCGACCAGCACCCGCGGACCCGAGGTGGGCAGGCGTTTCAGGTGGATGCGGCTCGATTTGTAGGAGCAATGCTCGCTCCACATGACCGCGTACATCGCCAGCTCGAGGTGGTTCGGCTCCCTTCCAAGCAGGGCTTCGACGGCGCGGGCTTCGTCGTCGGTGAGACCGAGAGCACGGTGTATTTCGGGTGTCAAAATGGCGCGTCTCCCCTCAATGATGTGAAATAATCATCCCCATGCCCGCTAAAGCGACCGCAAAGGCTACGAAGGCTGCCAAGAGCTCGATGTCCGATCAGCACAAGCAGGCCCTGGCGATTGGCAGGGAGGAAAGCCGCGCCGTAAGGCGGTATCTCGACGCACTCGAAGCGCACAAACCCAAGCGGGGCAGGAAGCGCACAGCGGACGGAATAGCCAGGAGGCTCCGACAGATCGACCAGCGGCTCGAGGCGGCCGACCCGCTCACCCGGGTGAACCTGCTCCAGGAGAAGATGAACCTAGAGAACGAGCTGGCGACCAAGCGGGAGAGCGTCGACCTGGCCGCCCTCGAGGAGGGCTTCATCGCCGCTGCCAAGGGGTACAGCGACCGCAAGGGCATCACCTGGGCCGCATGGAGGGCGGCGGGCGTCGACGCGAGCGTCCTCACCAAGGCTGGCATTCCCCGAACCAGGTCCTAGACGCGGGCCCTGCCGAGGGCCGACTTCAACAAAGCCGACAGGAGCACTGCCCCATCGGTGGAACCGGATGCGGGGAGAGTCGCGCGCTCGGGGTGCGGCATCAGGCCCACGACGTTGCCCCTGTCATTGGCGACGCCGGCTATCGCACCGACCGACCCGTTCGGGTTTTCGGCGTATCGGAGCACCACCCGACCGGTGGCTTCGAGTTCGGCCAGGGTCCGCTCATCGCAGGTGTAATTGCCCTCGAAATGGTTGATCGGGATCGACAGTCGAGTGCCGCATGGCACACCTTCGGTGAGCACCGATTCTTCGCTTGCGACGATCAGCTCGCAGGATTGACAGAGGAATGTGAGCCCGCTGTTCTTCTGCAAAGCGCCGGGCAGGAGATGCGCCTCGGTCAGCACCTGGAATCCGTTGCAAATCCCGACTACGGGACCGCCGGATCGGGCGAACTCCTCGACGGCCGACATGACCGGCGAGAAGCGGGCGATGGCGCCGGGGCGCAGGTAGTCGCCGTGGGCGAAACCACCGGGGAGCACCACGGCGTCGACGGGACCCAGGTCCCGGTCGGCGTGCCACACCAGGCGGGGCTCGCCTCCGAGGTGGGCGACGGCTTCGGCCACGTCGTGCTCGCAGTTCGAGCCGGGGAACACCACGACGCCGACGGCGGCGGTCACGGCAGCTCCTCCAGGCTGACCACGGCGTCCTCGATGACCGGGTTGGCGAGGAAGCGCCGGCACAGCTCGTCGAGCTGGCCGCGAGCGGCCATCTCGTCGGGAGCCTCGACCGTCAAGCGGAAGGCCTTGCCGGCCCTCACCTGGGAGATGGTGTCGAATCCCAGCGCCGGCAGGGCCCGCTCGATGGTCGCCCCCTGCGGGTCGGCGATGCCGGGGCGGAGCCGGACCTCGACGAGCGCCTCGAAACGCATGACGGGCACAGCCTACCGGCGCCGGCGCGACAGTCTCCGGTTGCGACTGGCGGGCGGCGACGGCTCTAGGAGATGGCGCCGGGTGGGCGCGCCCCGGGTAGCGCTCGGCGGCTCTAGCGGCCGGCGCCGGGCCAGTCGGCGAAGCTCCGGCCGGTGATCCGCTCGTAGGCCTCCACGTAGCGCTGCCTGGTGGCGGCCACCACGTCGGGGGGCAGTGCCGGCGGTGGCGGGGTCTTGTCCCAGCCGGTGCTCTCCAGCCAGTCGCGCAGGGGCTGCTTGTCGAACGACGGCGGAGTGGTGCCCGGCTGCCAACCGTCGGCCGGCCAGAAGCGGGACGAGTCCGGGGTGAGCACCTCGTCGCAGATGCACAGCCGGCCGTCGATGAGGCCGAGCTCGAACTTGGTGTCGGCGATGACGATGCCCCTACCCGCGGCGAGGTCCGCTGCCGCCTGGTACGCCTCGAGGCTGATCCGCCTCGCCTCCTCGGCGAGCTCCGCCCCTGCCAGGCGCTTCGCCTCGTCGAAGGAGATGTTCTCGTCATGTCCCTCGGCGGCCTTCGTCGAGGGGGTGAACACCGGCTCGGGCAACTTCTCCGACTGGCGCAGACCCGCAGGCAGCTTCTGTCCGTGCATGGTCTGGGTCCGCTGGTACTCCGCCCACGCCGATCCGGACAGGTAGCCGCGCACGATGCACTCGATGGGCAGCATCTCAGCCTTGCGCACCACCATGACCCGTCCCTCCAGGTCCTCGCCGTCAGTGCCCGCCTGAGGTGGGACGGCCGTGGACACGAGGTGGTTGGGGGCCACGGCAGCCAGCTGGTCCAGCCAGAAGGCGGTGAGAGCCGTCAAGACCCTTCCTTTGTCCGGAATCGGCTCCGCCATGACCACGTCGAACGCAGACATGCGGTCCGACGTGACGAACAGCAGGTGTTTGTCGTCCAGCTCGTAGATGTCGCGCACCTTGCCCGAAGCGACGTGCGGCAGGCCGATCACTTGTCCCACTCCGCTCGGTAGTCGGCCAGGCGCTTCGCCAGGCCGTCGTCGGTGACGGCGAGGATCTCGACGGCGAGGATCGCCGCGTTCTGCGCCCCGTCCACGGCGACGGTGGCCACGGGGATGCCCCTTGGCATCTGCACGGTGGCGTAGAGGGCGTCCACCCCGCCGATGGCGCCGCCCGAGAGCGGGACGCCGATAACCGGCAGGGTCGTGTTGGCGCTGACCGCCCCGGCCAGGTGGGCGGCCATGCCCGCGCCGCAGATGATCGCCCCGTAGCCGGCCTCGCGGGCACCTCTGGCGAAGGCGGCGACCTTGGCAGGGGTGCGGTGCGCCGACATGACGTGCTCCTCGGCGTCGACCCCGAACGACCGCAGCGTCTCGACGGCCGGGGCCATCTTCGGCTGGTCGTTGGCGGAGCCCATGAGGACCGCGACTTTCTTCAAATTTGTCACCTCGCGTGTGCAGCCGCCTCGGCGGCGATGTCGGTCCGATGATGCATCCCCTCCCAGCCGACCTTCGCCACGGCCTCGTAGGCCCGCTGGCGCGCCGTCTGAAGGGTTTCGCCGGTGCCTGTGACTCCGAGCACGCGGCCGCCGGCGGTGACGGGTCCTTCCGCCACGCCGGCGCAGTATAGGTGCACCCCTTCGAGGCGGTCCGCTTCGACGAGTCCACGGATCGGGTCGCCGGCCCGGGGGTTCTCCGGGTAGCCGTCGGCGGCCAGCACCACGCACACGGCTGCCATGTCGGCGGCGAAACGCGGCTCGTCCTCCAGCCGCCCGGCAGCCGCCTGGTGCAGCACAGCCGCCACGTCGCCCTCCCAGCGGGGAGCGAGCACCTGGGTTTCAGGATCGCCGAAGCGGACGTTGAACTCGAGCACCTTCGGGCCCTCGGAGGTGAGCATCAGCCCGGCGTAGAGGACCCCGCGGTAGTCGACGCCGCGGTCCTTGAGCGCGGCGAGGGTGGGCTCTATGGCGACCGCCACGATCTCTTTCACGACCTGCGCGTCGACGACGGGAACCGGGGAGTAGGAGCCCATGCCGCCGGTGTTGGGACCTTTGTCACCGTCGGAGAGGCGCTTGAAGTCCTGGGCGGGGGCGAGCGGCACGGCCCTGGAGCCGTCGCAAAGCGCCATGAGCGACAGCTCCGTGCCCCGCAGGCCCTCCTCGACGACGACCCGCCGGCCGCCCCCCAGCTTGGCGCGGGCGTCCGCCACCGCCTCGTCTACGTCGTCGGTGACGAGCACCCCCTTGCCGGCGGCGAGGCCGTCGGTCTTGACCACCCACGGCGGGTGGAGGCTCCGGAGGAACTCCGCCGCGGGGCCCTCGCTGTCGAACACGCCGAACCTGGCCGTGGGAACACCGGCCTCGGCGAGAACTTGCTTCATCCACGCCTTCGACCCTTCGAGGCGCGCTCCGTCGCGTCCGGGGCCGAGCACCACCTTCCCCTGGGCGCGCAGGCGGTCGGCGAGCCCGTCGACGAGCGGCGCCTCGGGCCCGACGACGAACAGGTCGGCGTCGACGTCTTCGGGCGGGCCGGCCGTGCAGCTCACCCCGAGGAGGGACATCCCGGCGTTGCCGGGGCACACCGTTGTCGCGGCTGTGCGCTGGAGGGCTTCGGCCAGCGCGTGCTCGCGGCCGCCGGCCCCGACGACGCAGACCCTCACCGGCTCGGGACCCCGGGCGGGGTGGGTCCGGGGCCCAGGGGGTTTTCGGGCCAGGGGGCGTTTTGTCGGCGGGACGGCCCCCGGTGCTTTTCGGGCCAGGGTGGGACTTGTCGATCGGACGGCCCATCTGGGAGCCGTCTGCTCATCACGGTGTGGCCGCTCGTCACGGTGTGGCCGCTCAGCGGGGTGCGGCCGCTCAGCGGGGTGCGGCCGCTCAGCGGCGTGCGGCCGCTCAGCAGGGCGTGACCGCTCATCACGGTGTGGCTACGAACTGCTCGCGTCCGGGCCCCACCCCCACCCTCGTCACCGGGACGCCTATCTGCTCGACGACGAACTGGATGTACTCCTTGGCGGCGGAGGGGAGCTGGTGGAACTCGGTCACACCGGACGTGTCCTCCTCCCAGCCGGCCAGCTCCTCATAGACGGGCACAGCGTCGTGCAGGTCGCTCTGGTGGTAGGGCATGTGGCGAAAGGTCTGCTCGCCGCAGCGGTAGGCGACGCACACCTTGAGCGACGGCAACGTGTCGAGCACGTCGAGCTTGGTGAGCGCCACCTCGGTGAGAGAGTTGAGCCGCGCCGCCTGGCGGACCATCACCGCGTCGAACCAGCCGGTCCGCCGCCGGCGGCCCGTGTTGGTGCCGAACTCGCGGCCCCGCTCGACGAGCAGGTCGCCGGTCTCGTCGAGAAGCTCGGTGGGGAACGGACCAGACCCGACGCGGGTGACGTACGCCTTGGCGATCCCGATCACCGACGTCACGTCCCGCGGGCCGATACCGGCGCCCACGCACGCCCCGCCCGCGACCGGGTTGGAGGATGTGACGAACGGATAGGTGCCGTGGTCGAGATCCAAGAAGGTGGCCTGCGCGCCTTCGAGCAGGACGTTGCGGCCCGCGGCGAGCGCCTCGTGGACGACCGCCACCGAGTCTCCGACGAACTGGGCCAGCCGGGGCGCGTACTCGCCGAGGTAGCGCTCGGCTATCGCCGAGGCGCTGAGCGGGAGCCGGTTGTACACCTTGGCTAGAACCAGGTTCTTCTCTTTGAGCGCCACGTCGAGCTTCTGCTTGAAGATCTTCGGGTCGAGGAGGTCCTGCACCCTGATGCCCACCCGGGCGGCCTTGTCGGCATAGGCAGGCCCAATGCCTCGCTTGGTGGTGCCCAGCTTGTTGCGACCGAGATGCCGCTCGGTCAGGGCGTCGAGCTCCTGGTGGTAGGGCATGATCAGATGGGCGTTGCCCGACAGCACGAGGCGGGAGCAGTCCACCCCCGCATCGGCGAGCTCGTCCATCTCGGCGAGGAGGACGCCCGGGTCGACGACCACCCCGTTGCCTATGACGGGAACGATGTGGTCGTAGAGGACGCCGCTCGGCAGCAGCTGGAGGGCGAAAGTGCGGTCGCCGACGACGATCGTGTGGCCGGCGTTGTGGCCGCCCTGGTAGCGCACCACCATGGCCATGTCCCTGGCCAGCAGGTCGGTCAGCTTGCCCTTGCCCTCGTCACCCCACTGGGTGCCGACGACTACGGTGGCGCTCACCGGGACAGCATAGGAGGCGCGGGCGATCCCTCCGCCACGGCGGCGTGTCGAGCGGGTGGGAGCGAGGGTTTGGGGACCGGCGGGCCTCCGACGCGCGGCTCCGACGCCGCGGGTAGGCGTCGGGCGGGTCGGCGTGGGGCTCGGCGTGCGAGGAGGCCCAGTCGCTCGGGCAAGGCCAGAGCCAGCGGCAGCCTGTTCGGCCAAAGTGTCCACGCGCCGCGGCCAGCAGGGGGGGCTCTGGACAGTTTGGTCAAAATATTCGCCCTAAGTGTCCACAGGAGGGCTTCGGCAGGAGGGTCCGTGGACAGTTAGGGAAATCCGATCCCCAAGGCCGCCCCCACGCCGCCCCACGCCCGCCGGCAGCGAGCACCGGAAGACCCCAAGACCGCCCCACGCCCGCCGGCAGCGAGCACCGAAAGACCGCGATCTCTTACCGCAGCACCAGGTCCTCGTCCTTCACGTCGACGACAACGGTGTCCCCCTCCGCGTAGCGCCCCTCCAGAAGGGCGAGGGCGAGCGGGTCGCTGATCGTCCGCTGGATGAGCCGCTTGAGCGGCCGGGCGCCGAAGGCCGGGTCGTAGCCCTTCCTCGCCAGCCAGGAGCGCGCCGCGGGTGTGACCTCCAAGCCGAGGCGCCGGCCGGCGAGGCGCTGCTCGAGCAGGCGCAGCTGGATGTCGACGACCGCGGCTATGTCCTCCTCGGTGAGCGAGCGGAAACGGACGATCTCGTCGACCCGGTTGAGGAACTCGGGCTTGAAGATCTGCCCCAGGTCTCCCTGGAAGTTGGAGGTCATGATCACCACCGTGTTGGTGAAGTCCACGGTGCGGCCCTGCCCGTCGGTGAGGCGCCCGTCGTCGAGCACCTGCAGCAGGATGTTGAACACGTCGGGGTGCGCCTTCTCGATCTCGTCGAGCAGCAGCACGCTGTAGGGCCGGCGGCGGACCGCCTCCGTGAGCTGGCCGCCCTCGTCGTAGCCCACGTAGCCGGGTGGGGCGCCGACCAGGCGGGCGACAGAGTGCTTCTCCATGTACTCGGACATGTCGATGCGCACCATCGCCTTCTCGTCGTCGAACAGGAAGGCCGCCAAGGCCCTGGCCAGCTCGGTCTTGCCGACGCCGGTCGGGCCGAGGAAGAGGAAGCTGCCGATCGGCCGGTTGGGGTCCGACAGGCCGCTGCGCGAGCGGCGGATGGCGTTGGCCACGGCGGCGACCGCCTCGTCCTGGCCAACCACCCGCTGGTGGAGGACCTCCTCCATGCGGACCAGCTTGGCTACTTCGCCTTCGAGGAGGCGGGAGACGGGGACACCGGTCCACTTGGACACGACCGCGGCCACGTCCTCCTCGTCCACCTCCTGCTTCAGCATCTTCTGGGAGCCCTGAAGCTCCGACAGCCGGGCTACGGCCGCGTCTAGGTCCTTTTGCAACCCCGGCAGGCGCCCGTAGGTGATCTCCGCCGCCTTGGCCAGGTCGCCGTCGCGCTCGTAGCGCGCCGCCTCGCCGCGGGCCGCCTCGATCTCCTGCTGGAGGGTGGCGATGCGGTCCAGCGCGTCCCGCTCGTTCTGCCATTGAGCGGTCAGGGCCGCCGACTGCTCCCGCAGGTTGGCCAGCTCCTCGTCGAGCTTGGCGAGGCGCTCCTTGGACGCGCGATCCGTCTCTTTTTCCAGAGCCAGGTGCTCGATCTCCAGCTGGGCTATGCGACGATCGACAACGTCGATCTCCGTAGGCTTCGACTCCTTCTCCATCCTCAGCCGGCTGGCCGCCTCGTCGACCAGGTCGATCGCCTTGTCCGGCAGGAACCGCCCGGTGATGTAACGGTTCGACAGGACCGCCGCGGCGACGAGCGCTGAGTCCTGGATACGCACGCCGTGGTGGTTCTGGTAGCGCTCCTTCAGGCCGCGCAGGATGGCGATGGTGTCCTCGACGCTCGGCTCGCCCACGTAGACCGGCTGGAACCGCCGCTCCAGGGCCGGGTCCTTCTCGATGTGCTTGCGGTACTCGTCGAGGGTCGTGGCGCCGATCAGGCGAAGCTCGCCCCGGGCCAGCATCGGCTTGATCATGTTGCCGGCGTCCATTGCCCCCTCGGCGGCGCCGGCTCCGACGATCGTGTGGAGCTCGTCGACGAAGGTGATGATCTCCCCCTCGGCGTCGGCGATCTCCTTGAGCACCGCCTTCAGGCGCTCCTCGAACTCACCGCGGTACTTGGAGCCGGCGACCATCGACCCGAGGTCGAGGGCGACAACCCGCTTGCCTTTGAGGGAGTCGGGGACGTCGCCTTCGACGATGCGGTTGGCCAGGCCCTCGACGATCGCCGTCTTGCCGACGCCGGGTTCGCCGATCAGGACCGGGTTGTTCTTGGTGCGCCGGGAGAGCACCTGGATCACCCGGCGTATCTCCTCGTCGCGGCCGATGACCGGGTCGAGCTTCCCCGACCTGGCGTCCGCGGTGAGGTCGCGCCCGAACTTCTCCAGCGCCTGGTACTGCTCCTCCGGGTTCTGGCTGGTGACACGGTGACTGCCACGGACCTCGCGCAGGGCTTCGAGCAGCTTGTCGGGCGCTACGCCGATCTGGTCGGCCATGGCCAGGAGCAGGTGCTCGACCGACAGGTACTCGTCGGCCAGCAGGCGCCGCTGCTCCTCCGCCTTGTCGAAGAGGGTGTTGGCGGCGCGCGAGAGACCGGGTTGGCCTCCGCCGTAGGAGCGGGGGAGCTTGGAGAGGGCGTCCTCGTTGCGGTTGCGCAACGACAGGGCCGACACCCCGACCTTGTCGAGGATGGGGAGGGTGATCGTGCCGTCCTGGCCGAGAAGCGCGGCGAGGATGTGCTCGGGGGTTACTTCGGGGTTGTTCCGCGCCGCGGCCAGGTCGACTGCGGCCTTGGCGGCCTCGGCGGTCTTCTGGGTCCAGCGGTTGGGGTCTAGCGCCATCAATTCCTCCTCTGCGGCGCGTGGTGGAACAGGTCAGGAAGGCTGCGCACCGGCACCAGGTCCCGCCGGTAGAGGCGGTGGGTCCGTTCGACCTCCTCGGCGGCCTGGCGGCGCACCCTTTCGAGCTCCGCGCGGAGGCGTTCGACCTCCGCCTCGAGCTCCAGCACCCTCCTCACGCCCTCCAGGTTCAAACCGGCGTTGGTCAGGTCCTGGATGCGGCGCAGGTGGGCTATGTCGGCTTCGCTGTAGCGCCGGCTGCCGCCGACGGTCCGGGCCGGATCCAGCAGACCCTTGCGTTCGTAGATGCGCAGCGTCTGAGGATGCATGCCCGCCAGCTCTGCCGCTACCGAAATAACGTAAACCGCCCGGCTCGCATTCCCGTCGGTGGCCGTCATGCGTGGCTCCAGATCCGCTCGCGGAGAGTGTCGCCCTTGAACAGGTCGCCCAGGTGCTCCACGGCCTCCTTCTGGTCGGCGTCGAGCCTGTCGGGAACCGCCACTTCGACTGTCACCAGGAGGTCGCCGGCCCCCGACGGCGCCGGCACCCCCTTGCCCCGAACCCGGAAGGTGCGGCCGCTGCGGGTGCCGGGGGGGACCTTCAAGGTGACCGGCTTGTCGAGGGTGGGGACGGTGAGCGTCGTTCCGAGAGCCGCCTCGGCGAAGGTGACCGGGACGGTGAGGGTGAGGTCCTTGCCGCGCCGGCCGAAAATGCGGTGCGGCTCGACGTGGACGACGACGTAGAGGTTGCCGGGGGGCCCTCCGTTGCGCCCGGCCGCGCCGCGGCCTTTGACCCGGATGCGCTGGCCGTCCTCGACCCCGGGCGGGATCCGGACTTTGACCTGGCGCGCCTTGTACTCGACACCCGAACCGTGGCAGGTGGGACATGGCTTTTCGACCACGAACCCGCGCCCGCCGCAGTTGGCGCACGGCTGGGAGAAGGAGAAGAAACCCTGGTTGTCGTTGACGACGCCCGTGCCCTGGCAGATGGGACAGACCGCCGGGACGGTCCCTGGCGCGGCGCCGTTGCCCCGACAGGTGTGGCAGGTCACCTCGGAGGTGACGTGCACGGCGGTGGTCAGCCCGTTGACGGCTTCCATGAACGACAGGTTGAGGCTGGTCTCGAGGTCGGCGCCCCTTTCGGCCGCGGGGGCGCTCGGCCGCCCCGAGGCCGAAGTGCCGCGGGCGGTCCTGCCGGCGCGGCCGAAGATGTTCCCGAGAAGGTCGCCCAGATCGTCGACGCGGAAGCTGCCACCGGAGAAGCCACCGGGGCGGCCGGCTCCGGCGAAGGGGTTCCCGGCGGCGCCTAGGCGGCGCACCTCGTCGTACTCCTTGCGCTTGGCCTCGTCGCCTAGCACGTCGTAGGCGGCGGAGATCTCCTTGAAGCGGTCCTCGTTGCCGGGGTGGGCGTCAGGGTGGTACTGCTTGGCCAGCTTCCGATACGCCTTGCCGATGTCCTTGGCGGAGGCGTTCTCGGGGACGCCGAGGACCTTGTAGTAGTCCTTCTCGAACCACTCACGCTGGGGCGCCACGGGCGGTCACCCCCTGACTTTCACCATCGCCGGGCGCAGCACCCGTCCCCTCCAGCGGTAGCCGGCGCGCAGCACCTCGGCGACCTCCTGGGCGCCTTCCTCGCCCGGCTCGTGCGCCACCGCATCGTGCAGCGTCGGGTCGAAGGGGCTGCCCGGGTCGTCGATGCGCTCGAGGCCCTCCTTCTCCAGGGCGCCGTAGAGCGCCGCCCAGATCTGCTTCACGTCCTCCCCGCCGCCGTGGGAGAGTGCCAGGTCGGCGGTGTCGAGGACGGGCAGCAGCTTCTCGACCAACGCCTCCGCAGCGCGCTGACGCAGGTCGTCGTGCTGCTTTGCGACGCGCTTCTTGTAGTTCTCGAAGTCGGCTTGCAGGCGAACGAGCGCGTCGCGGTAGTCGTCGCGCTCCTGGGCCACCACGGAGGCGGCCACCGCCGCAGGGTCGGCCACCGCCGCCTGACCGGCCACCGCCGCAGGGTCGGCCACCGCCGCCTGATCGGCCGGCTCCGCTGAAAGTCCCTCCGGCGGAGCCGGGATGCCTTCGGCCTCGGCGAACATCTCGTCGGCCGCGGCGGTTGTGGCGAGCTCCTCCGAGATGCCCGGGGCGCCGAGCAGGTCCGCCTCCTCGTAGCCGTCCTCGGACCCCCCGCCGGCGGCCGCCTCGAAGGGACCGCCCGCCTCCTCGGCCGCGGCCGACCCAGAACCCGAGGCGCCCCCGCCGGGGCCGCCCGCGACCGCCTCCTCGGAACCCGAGGTGCACTCGCCAGGCTCGGGCCCGCCGAAACCGAGGGTCGCAGCGCCTTCGCCAGGGCCGGACCCTTCGAAAGCCGGGGTCGCCGAGCCGTCGGACGGGTCCTCTGGAAACGCCATCAGCCCTGCCCCTCGTCGACGATCTCGGCGTCGACGACCTCGTCGTCCCCCGAAGCCGACGGACCGGACGCGCCACCCTGGCCGGCGCCGTCAGAGGGCCCCGACGACGACGCGCCCGCCGCGGCCGCCTGCTCGTACAACTGCTTGCCGAGCTCCTGCACCCCGACAGCCAGGCGTTCGGTCGCCGACTTGATCGCCTCGATGTCGCTGCCGGCGAGCGCCTCCTTCAGCGCGGCGAGGTCAGACTCCACCTTGGACTTCTGGTCGCCGCTGAACGAGGCGGCCTGGTCCTTCAGCATCTTCTCCGTCTGGTAGACGAGGCTGTCGGCCTGGTTGCGGGTGTCGGCCTCCTCGCGGCGGCGGCGGTCGTCGGCAGCGTGCGCCTCGGCGTCGCGGACCATGCGGTCGATCTCGTCCTTGGAGAGCGCCGACTGGCCGGTGATCGTCATAGACTGCTCCTTGCCGGTCGCCCGGTCCCTGGCGGACACGTGGACGATGCCGTTGGCGTCGATGTCGAAGGTGACCTCGATCTGGGGCACGCCGCGCGGCGCGGGGGGCAGGTCGACGAGCTGGAACTTGCCGAGCGTCTTGTTGTACATCGCCATCTCCCGCTCGCCCTGAAGGACGTGGATCTCCACCGAAGGCTGTCCGTCCTCGGCGGTTGTGAACACCTCGGAGCGCTTGGTGGGGATGGTCGTGTTGCGCTCGATCAGCTTGGTCATGACGCCGCCCTTGGTCTCGATGCCGAGGGACAACGGCGTGACGTCGAGCAGCAGCACGTCCTTCACATCGCCCTTCAGCACGCCAGCCTGGATGGCCGCGCCCACCGCGACGACCTCGTCGGGGTTGACGCCCTTGTGAGGCTCCTTGCCCGTCATCTGGTGGACCAGCTCCTGGATGGCGGGCATGCGCGTGGAGCCGCCGACCAGCACGACGTGGTCGATCTTGTCCTTGCTGAGACCGGCGTCGGAGATGGCCTGCTCGAACGGGCCGCGGCAGGCGTCGACCAGGTCGGACGTCATCTCCTGGAACTTCGCCCGGGTGAGCTTGACGTCGAGGTGCTTCGGCCCCGTGTCAGTAGCAGTGATGAAAGGAAGGTTGATCGTCGTCTCTGCCACCGTCGACAGCTCGATCTTCGCCTTCTCCGCCGCCTCCTTCAGCCGCTGCAGCGCCATCTTGTCGGTGGACAAGTCCACGCCCTCGGTGTCCTTGAAGGTCTTGACCAACCAGTCGATCACCCGCTGGTCCCAGTCGTCACCGCCGAGGTGGGTGTTGCCCGAGGTGGACTTGACCTGGAAGATGCCCTCGGAGATCTCCAGCACCGACACGTCGAAGGTGCCGCCGCCCAGGTCGAAAACGAGGACCGTCTGCTCCTCCTCCTTGTCGAGCCCGTAGGCGAGCGCGGCGGCGGTCGGCTCGTTGATGATCCGCAACACCTCCAGGCCGGCGATCTGGCCGGCCTCCTTGGTTGCCGTGCGCTGAGCGTCGTCGAAGTACGCCGGGACGGTTATGACAGCCTGGTTGACGGTATCGCCGATGTAGCTCTCGGCGTCCCTCTTCAGCTTCATGAGGATCCGGGCGGAGATCTCCTGCGCGTTGTACTTCTTGCCGTCGATGTCGACGTTCCAGGAGTTGTCACCCATGTGCCGCTTGACGGAGCGGATGGTTCGGTCCGGGTTGGTTATCGCCTGGCGCTTGGCTACCTCGCCGACGAGCACCTCGCCGGACTTGGAAAAGCCGACCACCGACGGGGTGGTGCGGGCGCCTTCGGCGTTGGGGATGACGATCGGCTCGCCCGCTTCGAGGACGCTGACGACCGAGTTGGTGGTGCCGAGGTCGATGCCGACGGCCTTGGGCATGTGCTTTGCCTCCGATTGGGTAGAGAACTGTTCAACAAACAGTATAGCAATCTTGAGTCTTCTTAGCTCAAGAAATCTTCTGCTAATATTTTAGGCCATGGGAACGCTTGTCCTGGTGCGCCACGGGCAGAGCCAGTGGAACCTCGAGAACCGCTTCACGGGCTGGTGGGACGTGCCTTTGTCCGACCTTGGACAAAAGGAGGCCCGTGACGCCGGCGCCGCCCTCGCCGCGGCCGGCGTGCAGGTCGACCGGGCTTTCACCTCGGTGCTCGCCCGGGCGGTCAACACGGCGAACCTGCTCCTCGACGAGATGGGCCAGGGGTGGGTGCCGGTGTCGCGCAGCTGGCGGCTGAACGAACGGCACTACGGGGGCCTCACCGGCCTCGACAAGGACCAGGTCCGCGACCAGTACGGCGAGGAGCAGTTCCTCCTGTGGCGCCGCTCGTACGACGTGCCCCCTCCCCCGCTTCCGGCCGGCTCCCCCTATGACGTGAGCGGCGATCGGCGCTACCGGGGCCTGCCGGCAGAGATCGTGCCGGCGACGGAGTGCCTGGCGGACGTGGTGCGCAGGATGCTGCCGTACTGGTTCGACGCCGTCGCGCCCGTCGTCCTCTCCGGGGGGACGGCGCTCGTCGCCGCCCACGGCAACAGCCTGCGCGCCCTGGTCAAGCACCTGGAGGGCATCTCCGACGCCGACATCCCGGCCCTGGAGATCCCGACCGGCCTGCCTTTGGTGTACGAGCTGGACGCCGACCTGGGGGTGGTGTCCAAGCGTGAGCTCGGCGCCTGAGCCCTCCGGGTCCCCGCCGAGGGAGTCGCCCGGCGGCCTCCGGTCGCTGCGGGCGGCGCTGCTCGAGGACCGTTCCCTCAAAGGCACCGCCTGGTGCGAGGCGTACGCCTCGGCGGCGTCGCAGTGGGCGGCATCCCTGTTCGCAACGGCAACGGGTTCACCGGCCGGCTTGGTGCTCGTCGCCGTCGGCGGCTTCGGGCGCGGGACGCTCGCCCCCGCCAGCGACCTCGACCTGCTCCTCGTCCACGACGGCATCCGGGGCGTGGCGGAGGTCGCCGACGCCCTTTGGTACCCGATCTGGGACTCCGGAGTCGGCCTGGACCACAGCGTGCGCACCCTCAAGGAGGTGCGCTCGGCCATGGACGCCGACGTCAAGGTGGCGCTCGGCCTTCTCGACGCCAGGGTCGTCGCCGGCGACGAAGCCCTCGGCGAGAAGCTGAGACGCCAGGTGCTCGAACTGTGGCAGGCGCGCGCCCAGCGGTGGCTCCCCGCCCTCGCCGAGCTGACCCGGGCCCGCCACGAGCGCTTCGGCGACCTCGCCTTCCTGCTCGAACCGGACCTCAAAGAGGCCCGAGGCGGGCTGCGGGACCTGGAGCAGCTGCGCAGCCTGGCGGCGGTCGCCCCGGTGCTCGCCTCCGCCCTCGGCGACCGCACCCTCGAATGGGCGGCGAGGACCCTCTGCACCGCCCGGGTCGAGCTGCAACGCGCCGGCTCGACCTCCAACGTGCTCCTCCTGCAGGACCAAGACGCCGTGGCCGCAGCCGCCGGCATGGTCGACGCCGATGCCCTCATGACGGCGATGGCCGACGCCGGCAGGGCGATCGCCTGGGCCTCCGACGACGGGTGGCGCCGCGTCGAGTCCTGGCTCGCCGGGCCCAAAGGGCGCGGCGGCGGGGGCGACGTGGCGCTCGAACCGGGGGTGGTGCTGCGCGACGGGGAGGTGACGCTCGCCGCTGGGGCGGACCCGGCCGTCGACGCGTCCCTCGCCCTGCGGGTCGCCGCCGCGTCAGCCGAGCAGGACCGGCCCATGTCGCGGGCGACGCTCGAAAGGCTCGCCGCCAGGACGCTCGCACCCGACGGGAAGTGGCCCCCTGAGGTGCTCCAGGCGTTGCTGCGGCTGCTCGGAGCCGGGCGGGCCGCCATCGCCGCGGTGGAGGCCCTCGACCAGAAGGGGGTCTGGCTGCGCTACCTGCCCGAGTGGGCGCCGGTGCGCAACCGCCCGCAGCGCAACGCCTACCACCGCTACACGGTCGACCGTCACCTCCTGGAAGCGGCGGCCAACGCGTCGGCGCTGCAGAGCTCGGTGCGCCGCCCCGACCTGTTGCTGCTCGGGGCGCTGCTCCACGACATCGGCAAGGGCCGCGGCGGCGACCACACCGCCGTCGGCATCGAGGTGGCCTCGTCGATCGGCGAGCGGATGGGCCTGCCTCCCGCCGACGTCGACATCCTCGCCGGCATGGTCCGCCACCACCTGCTGCTCCCAGAGGCGGCCACCCGGCGCGACCTGGACGACCCGGCTACCGCCGCGTCGGTGGCGGCCGCCGTCGGCGACCGCGACAACCTCGACCTGCTCGCCGCGCTGGCCGTCGCCGACGGGCTGGCGACCGGACCGGCCGCGTGGGGACCGTGGAAGGCGGGTCTCGTCTCCCGGCTCGTAGCCCAGGTGGCCGCCACCCTCGCCGGCTCGCCGCCGCCCGCCGCCGACCGGGCGGCGCTGAGCCCCGCCGAACGGGCGCTCCTCGCGTCGGGCAGCCTGTCGGTGTCCTTCGAGGACGGCCGGCTCCTCGTCGCCGCCCCCGACCGGGGCGGGCTGCTCGCCGCGGTGGCCGGCGTTCTCAACCTGTCGGGCCTCGACGTCCGCTCGGCGGCGACGATCTCCGACCCCGCTTCGTCGATGGCCCTGCTGCGCTTCTCGGTGTCCCCGACGTTCGACCGGCTCCCCGACTGGGCGCGGGTGGAGGCGGACATACAGGCCGCCCTCGACGGGCGCCTCGACGTCGACGCCGCCCTGGTCGAGCGCGAGGCTCGCTACTCCCGCTACCGCCGGCCCCGAGCCGCGTCGGACCCGGAGGTGAGGGTGCTCTTCGACGCCACCCCGGGCATCCCGGCCCCGCCCGCCGCCAACACCACCGCCTCGCCCGCCGCCAACACCACCGCCTCGCCCCCCGGCGCCACCATCGTCGAGGTGCGCGCCCCCGATCGCGGACCGGTGCTCCACCGGGTCGCCGCCGCGCTGTCCGCCTGCGGCCTGACCATCACCTGCGCCCTCGTCGACACGCTGGG
>DATGKR010000197.1:0-4973 GCA_035294565.1 Acidimicrobiales bacterium
GCGTACGACAACGGCGACCGTCGCGTCAGGTCGATCCCCTCGTACAGACCGAGCAGGGTGCCCCGCCTGCCGCCCAGCTGCGAGGCCGTCGGCCAGTCCTCGACGAAGACGGCGACGTTCTCCATCACCCTGCCGAGCGGCTCGGGGATGCTGTCGAGGGCATCGGCGACGAGCTCCTCGAAGCGCTGGCGGTCGACGTCCACCTTCCCAGTGTGGCCCGGCCGCTCCCCCTCGACAGGCATCACCGATAGTTGCTAAGATTATTGAGAAATGAGTGTGAAGTCTCGTTCGGCTGTAGCGGCGGCGCTCGACGACGAGACCGCGCCCCGCTACACGGTCGGCCAGGTCGCCGAGCTGCTCGACGTGCGCCCCTGGTTCCTGCGCCGCCTCGACACGCTGGGCGTGGTCACCCCGACCCGCTCGTCGGGCGACCAGCGCCGCTACAGCAGGGCGCAGCTCGGGGAGCTCGTGGACGCCCAGGCCCTCATGCGCGAGGGGGTGAGCCTGGCCGGGGTCCGCCGCGTCTTCGAGCTTCAGGCCCGGGTCGCCGAGCTGGAGGCCGAGCTGGACGAGGCCCGCCGCCACCCCGCCACCCAGAAGGAGGATGGCCGATGCGCATAGCCATGGTGGCACCCCCCTGGTTCCACGTGCCCCCCGAGGCCTATGGGGGGATAGAGCAGATGGTCGCCGACCTGGTCGACGGCCTGGTCGCGAGGGGCCACGAGGTTGTCCTGGTGGGCGCCGGCCGGCCGGGCACCAAGGCTCAGCGGTTCGTGCCGGTCTACGCCGAGCCGCCGTCGGCCCGGCTCGGCCAGCCGCTCCCCGAGGTCCTCCAGGCGGCGGCGGCCGCGGCGGTGCTCGACGGTGCCGAGGTCGACGTCGTCCACGACCACACCCTCGCCGGACCCCTCCTCGCCAGGGGCCGCGCCGTGCCGACCGTGGTCACCGCCCACGGCCCGGTCACCGGCGAGAGCGGCGACTACCTGGCGCTCCTCGGCGAGACGGTCGACGTGGTCGCCATCTCGCGCGCCCAGCAGCGGCTGCAGCCGAAGGTGAACTGGGTCGCCACCGTGCACAACGCCGTGGACGTCGCGTCGTTCCCCTTCGGGCGGGGCGACGGCGGCTACGTCCTCTTCATCGGCAGGTTCAACCCGGAAAAAGGTGCGCACCTCGCCATCGACGCTGCTCGCCGGGCGGGCAGGCGCCTCGTGCTGGCCGGCAAGCTCAACGAGCCCGCCGAACGCCACTACTTCAATGCTTTGGTGCGCCCGCGGCTGGGGCCCGACGTCGACTACGTCGGCGAGGCCGACGCGGCGACCAAGCGCGAGCTCTACGCAGGCGCCGAGGCGCTGCTGTTCCCCGTGTGCTGGGAGGAGCCGTTCGGCCTGGTGATGATAGAAGCGATGGCGTGCGGCACTCCGGTCGTCGCCCTCCGGCGGGGCAGCGTGCCCGAGGTCGTCGACGACGGCCGCACCGGCGTGGTCGTCGACGATCCCGACGACCTGCCCAAGGCGATCGTCGACGCCGGCAGCCTCGACCGGTTCGACTGCCGTACCCACGCCGAGCGCCACTTCGACACGTCGGTGATGGTCGGGGGCTACGAGGCGGTCTACCGCACCGTCGTCGAGGGCCGCCAACTGCGCCTCGGGGCCGACGCCGGCGACCTGCTCTCCGCCTGAGCCGAGCTGAGCCCGCTTTGTGGGGCGGCCCGCGAGGGTCGTAGCGTAGAGGAGAGTGTTCGCAGGGCTGGCGCCTTCCACCGTTTCCTCCGGTGCATTGGGCTACGCCTTCGCGCTGGGCCTGGTCGGGGCGGCCAACCCGTGCGGGTTGCCGTTGCTGCCGGCATACCTGTCGGTCTTCGTGGACTCCAAGGACGCCGGCCGCCTGCGCCCCGTTCGCGCCCTCGGCGCCGCGGCGTGGGTCACCGCCGGGTTCGCCGCCACTTTCGGGGTGTTCGGAGTTCTCCTCGGGGCGCTGGTGGGGGGCGTCGAGGCGGCGGTGCCCTGGGTGATGGTCCCCGTCGGCTTGGCGCTCGCCGTCGTCGGGATCGCTTCGCTCGCCGGTCGTCGCCTGCCGCTACCCCAGCCCGCCGCCCGCTTGCGGGGCAGGGGCGGCCCGGCGATGTTCGGCTTCGGGGTGCTCTACGCCGTTGCCTCCACCGGCTGCGCGCTGCCGGTGTTCCTCGCCGCGGTTGGGGCCAACCTGGCCGGCCGGGGCACCTGGACGGTGGCGGGCGCCGCCCTGGCCTACTCCTTCGGCATGGGACTTCTCCTGGCCGTCCTCGCCCTGGCCGCCACCTCGGCGCGCCGAGCCCTGGTGCGCCTGGCGCGCCCGGCGGGGCGCGCCGGCCAGATCGTCGGCTCGGTCCTCCTCGTCGCGAGCGGCCTCTACGTGGCTTTCGACTGGGCCGAGACGCTGTCCGACCCGCTCCACACGCCGGCACTGGTGGGCGCCGTCAACGGCTTTCAGGCGTCGGTGTCGGGGTGGATGTCGGACCATTCGGCGTGGCTGGGAGTTGGCTTCGCGGTGGCGGTCGTCGCTGTTCTCCTCGCCGCGTCGATCGGCGATATCCGGGGCTCCTCGAGGCGCCCGGCGGGGGAGCTGGCCCATGACTGACACGACCACCCGGCCGCCCGGCACTGACCAGCCGGCCGGCGGGTCGCGGAGGCGTAGGGCGGCGCTCTACCTGCTGGTCGGCGTCGTGCTCGCCGGGCTGCTCGCGGGGATCCTCGCCTCGGCGGGAGGCGGTCGGCGCCACGGGGTCACCCCGTTGGTCGTGTCCAGTCCGGGGCTGCCCGGGGTGAGCACGGCGACCGCCAACTTGCTGTCGCTGAGCGTGTTCGGCAATGGCGGCTCGCGGCCGGCACCCGACTTCCACCTGACCGACCAGAACGGCCAGCCCGTGTCGCTCAGCGAGTTCCGCGGGAAGGCCGTCGTTTTGTCCTTCAACGACGACCAGTGCGTCGACGTGTGCACCCTCCTCGCCCAGGACATCGTGCGCGCCGACCAGTACTTGGGGCCGGTAGGGCGCAGCCGGGTCGTGTTCCTGTCGGTCAACGTCAACCCCTTCTACCCCCAGGTCCGCTACGTAAGGCAGTGGAGCGACGAGCACGACCTCGGGGGCCTGCCCAACTGGTTCTTCGCCACCGGGCCGGTGTCCGCCCTGCAGGCGGTGTGGAAGGCGTACGGCGTCTACGTCGGTGCCGACCCCAAGACCCGGACCGTCACGCACGGCGCGGTCGTCGAGTTCGTCGACCCGTCCGGGCGGCTGCGCGCCGGCGCCGATTTCGGCCAGAACGCAGTCGATGTGAACCCCTACGCCCACGGGCTCGCCCAGACGGCCGTCGACTTCCTGCCCGCCTCCGAGCGCACTCCCGTCGCCGGGCCGCAGGCGACTGCCTCTGGAGGCTCCGGCGCCCAGCTGTCCGAGCAGGCGCCCGGGTTCCGCCTGCCGTTGCTGGGCAGCGGCTCGGCGACCTTCGACCTGGCCTCCGACCGGGGTCACCCGGTGGTCGTCAACTTCTGGGCGTCGTCGTGCGTGGACTGCCGCTCCGAGCTGTCCGCCTTCGCCCAGGTGGCGCGCCAGGTGCCCGGCGTGCGCTTCGTCGGTGTCGACGTCGCCGACCCCTCCGCGTCGGCCGCCCTTTCGCTGGCCCGCGCCGCCGGGGTGACCTACCCGATCGCCGAGGACACCAGCGGCCGGGTCGCGGCCGAGTACCAGGTGGCCGACCTGCCCACGACGTTGTTCCTCGACCCGAGCGGGACCGTAGTGGTCAGGCATCCCGGCACCCTGACCGCCGAGAACCTGATCTACGCCCTCGGCCAGTTCTTCCCGAGCGCCGTCCCGGGAGGCGGATCATGATCGGCCTGCTCGCCTACGGCGAGGCTCCGAGCGCGGCCGTGCGCGCCCACATCCTGCTCCTCGGGGTGCAGACCGGTCCGCTGGCTCTGATCGCCGACGCCTTCGAGGCGGCGGCGATCGTCTGGTACCTGGCGGGCGTGCGGCGTCTCGCCCGGCGCGGCAGGCGCTGGCCCCTGCTCAGCTCGGCAGCCTTCGTCGGCGGCGTGGTGGCCGTGTGGGTGGGCATCGGCTCCGGCCTCGCCGCCTACGACGACGTCAACGTCACCCTCCACGTCGTCCAGCACCTCCTCTTGATGATGGTCGCCCCGCCGCTGATCACCCTCGGCCGGCCGATCACCCTGGCCAGCCAAGCGGCGCACCACCGCACGCAGGTCAAGCTGCTCAAGGTCGTCCACAGCCGGGTCGTCGCCGTGCTCACCTTTCCGGTGCTCACCTGGTTCCTCTACTACGGGATGATGTACGCCATGCTGGAGGACCGCGGGGTCTACGACTACACGGTCGCCCACCCCCTCGTGCACGACGGGGTCCACCTGGCGCTCCTCGCCGTCGGTTTCCTCTACTGGCAGCCGCTGGTGGGCACCGACCCGACCCGCTGGCGCCTGCCGCTGCCGGCCCGGGCGGGGTCGATCTTCCTCGGCATGCCGTTCGAGGCGTTCCTCGGCATCTCGATCAGCGAGTTCAGCGTGCCGATCGACCCGATCAACACGCTGGCCAACACCCACATGGCCGGCGACACGTTCTGGACCTTTTCGATGGCGATCTCGGCGTTGTGCATCGCCACTGTCGCCGCCCAGTGGTTCCGTCAGCTGGAGCGGGAGAAGGGCCAGGAGGACCGCCGCGCTCGCGTCCAGGCCGAGGCCAGCACCGCGCTGGCCCGCCAGCTCGGCGTCGAAGGGGTCCGCGAGGGCTGGAGCGTTCCGTGGTGGAGGCTGGCCGAGCTCGAGGCCCAGCGGCGCCGCCGGCCCGACCCCGGCGGCTAGAAACCCGGCGGCGCCTTGGTGTCCGGTTGTGCGCGGTTGAGTGCGCTGTAGCGCGCATAATCGCGCACAACAGGAAACGAGAGGCCTGTCCCCGACCCGAAAAACGCGCAAACACCCCACCTCTGGGGAGG
>DATGKR010000198.1:0-12966 GCA_035294565.1 Acidimicrobiales bacterium
GCCCGGCGTCACACCCCACGCCGAGCTGGCCCCGGCGACGACCGCCAGGCCCCGGCCGGTCATTGCCCCCGGCACCCGGGGCATCTGTATGGGGAGGCTGTGGCCGGCATCCTCCACCTCCAGGCGCAAACCATCTCCCGATCTGGCGAGGCGCACCACCACCGGGGGACGGCCGTGGAGCAGAGCGTTGGTGACGAGCTCGGTCGCCACCAGCTCGGCGCCCGTTACCAGCTCTGGGGGCTCTCCCTCCAGGGAGGTCCTGACGAAGCGCCGGGCGCGCCGGACGGCGTCCGGATCCCGCCCAACCGTGACCTCGGCCGCCGTCCGCCCCGAGTGGCCCGGAAGCCGAGCCGCGCCGCCAGCCATCCCCCTGCCGCCGGTCAGGTCCGTCCGCTCGTCATGTCCTCCAGCCTACCGAGCGGCCCCGTCCGCACTCCGGGAGAGCCGGAGCCCGCTGGGACCCCGGCTCTTCCCTGCCCCGAGCCTTTAGGAGCAGCCGCTGGTAGTGCCGCAGGACGGGCAGGCATGGCAGCTCCCGGCCCGCTGCATCTGCACCCCGCACTGGAAACAGTAGGGGGCGTCCGACTCGGCGGGCGCCGGTCCTGCCAACGACCGTGCCTGCGGCTCGTCGAAACCGCCCAGATCGCCCGCGTCGAGATGGGTGTTGGGGGTCACGGCCTCCTCCACTCCCGGCAGGGTCGGCTGCATGCGCTCCTGGGTCGTCAAGACGCCGAGGTCCACCCGCTCCTCGTAGGGCAGGTAATCGACGGCGAGGCGGCGGAAGATGTAGTCGACCAGCGAGGCGGCGATGCGCAGGTCGGGGTCGTCGGTCATGCCCGCCGGCTCGAAACGCATGTTGGTGTACTTGCGGACGAAGGTCGCCAAGGGCACGCCGTGCTGCAGGCCGAGGCTCACCGCTATGGCGAAAGCGTCCATGATGCCGGCGAGCGTGGAGCCCTGCTTGGACACCTTCATGAACACCTCGCCGGGGCGGCCGTCCTCGTACTCGCCGACGGTCACGTAGCCCTCGCAGTCCGCCACCCGGAAGGCGAAGGTGCTCGAGTTCCTTTTGCGCGGCAGGCGCTCGCGAATCGGCTGCTTGACCACCACCGTCTGGCGGGCGAGGGCCCTCTCCAGCTCGGCGACCTTCAACGCCAGTTCGGCGTCGTGGGCCTCCGCCGGCGGGGTGGCAGGGTCGCTCACCGCCTTCTTGGCGGTGGCCAGCGGCTGGGCCACCTTGCAGTTGTCGCGGTAGATGGCGACCGCCTTGAGGCCGAGCCGCCACGACTCGAGGTACAGCTGCTCCACCTCTTCGACGGTGGTCTCCTCCGGGACGTTCACCGTCTTGGAGATCGACCCCGACAGGAACGGCTGGGCGGCGGCCATCATCCCGAGGTGGCCGCGGTAGTGGATCGGGTTGTCCCCCATCGAGCAGGCGAAGACGGCCAGGTGGTCACCGGCGAGATGCGGCGCACCGACGATCGACTTGTGCTCGTCGACGTAGGCGACGATGTCGGCCACCTGCTCGTCGGAGTAGCCGAGCCGGCGCAACGCCCTCGGCACAGTCTGGTTGACGATCGACATGGTGCCGCCGCCGACCAGTTTCTTGGTCTTCACCAGGCCCAGATCCGGCTCGATGCCAGTCGTGTCGCAGTCCATCAGCAAGCCGATGGTCCCCGTGGGCGCGAGGACGCTCGCCTGGGAGTTGCGCACTCCGTGGCGCTCGGCGACGTCCACGGCGGTGTCCCACGCCTCCTGCGCCGCCGACAGCAGCTCCGGGGGCACCAGCTCCTCGTCGATCCGCGCTGCAGCGTCGCGGTGCATGCGTAGCACGTCGAGCATGGCGTGACGGTTCTCTGCGAAGCCGGCGAAGGGCCCCATACGGGCGGCCGTGCGGGCCGACGTGGCATAGGCGTGCCCGGTGAGAAGTGCCGTGACCGCCCCCGCCCACGCCCGCCCGGCGTCGGAGTCGTAGGGGAGGCCGAGAGCCATCAGCATCGCCCCCAAGTTGGCGTAGCCGATGCCCAGCTGGCGGAAGCGCCGGGACGTCTCGGCGATCTTCTCGGTCGGGTAGTCGGCGTTGCCGACGAGGATCTCCTGGGCCGTGAACACCACTTCGGTGGCCGCCTTGAACCCCTCCACGTCGAAGTTCCCCTCCTCGTCGAGGAAGGTCAACAGGTTGAGGCTCGCCAGGTTGCACGCCGAGTTGTCCAGGTGCACGTACTCCGAGCAGGGATTGCTGGCAGTGATCCTGCCGGTGTTGGGAGCAGTGTGCCAGCGGTTGATCGTCGTGTCGAACTGCAGACCCGGGTCGGCGCACTCCCAGGCCGCCTTGGCGATCTGGCGGAACAGGTCCCTCGCCTTGACCGTCTGCAGCACCTCTCCGGTGGTGACGGCCCGCAGGTGCCAGTCGGCGTCGTCGAGCACCGCCTGCATGAACTCGTCGGTCACCCGCACCGAGTTGTTGGCGTTCTGGTACTGGACCGAGTAGCTGTCCTTGCCGTCGAGGTCCATGTCGAAGCCGGCGTCGCGCAGAGCGCGCGCCTTGCGCTCCTCGATGGCTTTGCACCAGATGAAGTCCTCGATGTCGGGATGGTTGATGTCGAGGACGACCATCTTCGCCGCCCGCCTCGTCTTGCCCCCCGACTTGATGGTGCCAGCCGAGGCATCCGCGCCCCTCATGAAGCTGACCGGTCCTGACGCCGTCCCCCCGCCGCGCAGGCCCTCCTTGGACGAGCGTATCCGCGAGAGGTTCACGCCCGCCCCGGACCCGCCCTTGAAGATGATCCCCTCCTCCGTGTACCAGTTGAGGATCGAGTCCATCGAGTCCTCAACGGCGAGGATGAAGCAGGCTGACGCCTGCTGGGGCACGCCCTTGACGCCGATGTTGAACCAGACCGGCGAGTTGAAGGCCGCCTTCTGGTGGATGATCAGGTACTTGAGCTCGTCGCAGAAGGCGGCCGCCTCCTCGTCGTCGACGAAGTAACCGCCCCGCCGGCCCCATCCGGTGATCGTTTCGACGACCCGGTCTGTCACCTGGCGGAGCGACCATTCCCGGTCGGGCTGGCCGAGCGTGCCCCGGAAGTACTTCTGGGCGAGGATGTTCGTGGCATTGAGGCTCCACGTCGCTGGGACCTCCACGCCGGGCTGCTCGAAGGCGACGGCACCCGTCGCGTAGTGGACTATGCGCGCGTCGCGCCGCTCCCAGCGCACCGTGTCGTAGGGGTTCTCGCCGGCACGGGTGAAGTGGCGACGGATGCCGATACCCATCTGCTCTGGGGCTATGGCCATGCCGGGACCTCCTGGTCTTGTGCTCTTCGGCCTTGCGGCCTGGTCTGCTGTCGGAAGGGGCCGCAGCCCCGGGAAACACAACAAGTTGTGGTCCTACGCCCCCTGGCCGGTTCCGACCACAACATGAGGATCAAATTACAACACCGTAGTTTCAGAGATGTCAACCACAGACGTCCCGGAAAACGGCTGGTCACAGGGCGCTCGCGAAGGTTTGCACCCCGCAGGCCCGGCCTCGGTCCAACCTAAGGAGCGCTCGTTGTGGACCGCCAGGGGTCGATGCTGTGGGAACCACTGGGGAAAAAGGGTGAGCTTGTCCACAAATCGTCCTCCTGCAGAAAAAATTCCCGCGGATGACTGTTAGAAGCCTGCGGCCGCGGGTATGGTTCTCAACACACCGCCGAAGCTGCCCCCTCGGCGGTCGTAACCCTGGCGCCGGCCCCCCAGTCCCCGCCCCTTCGACGGGGGGCCGCGCCGGGGATCCTCCGACAGGCGGAACACTCCCGAGAGACGCTGACCCTCCCCGGAGACGCTAGGGTCGCCGGTCCAATGGGTGTAGTACTGGCCGTCGACGCCGGCACCACTGGCGTCCGATCCATGGCGGTGACCGAAGACGGCCGCGTCGTGGCCAGCCGCTACCGCGAGTTGACGCAGCACTTCCCCCGCCCCGGCTGGGTCGAGCACGACGCCGAGGAGATCTGGGGCGCCGTGGCGACCACCCTGGCGGAGCTGGTCGCCGGCCTCGACGAGGCGGTGGCAGCCGTGGGCGTGACCAACCAGCGGGAGACGACCGTCGTCTGGGACCGGCGCACGGATCGCCCGCTCCATCGGGCGATCGTCTGGCAGGACCGTCGCACAGCCGCTCTTTGCGAGGAGATGTCCGGCCACACCCAGCTGGTGCGCCGACGCACCGGCCTGGTGGTCGACCCGTACTTCTCGGCCACCAAGCTCAACTGGCTGTTCGGTCCGGGTGGGGTTCAGGCGGGCCCGGACGCGGCATTCGGCACGGTCGACAGCTGGATCCTCTGGCGGCTCACCGGGGGCCGGGTGCACGCGACCGACGTGACCAACGCGTCCCGGACGCTCCTGTTCGACATCACCCGGCTGCGCTGGGACGACGAGCTCTGCGCCCTCTTCGGTGTGCCGACGTCTGCGCTCCCCGAGGTCGTGCCGAGCAGCCGGCGCGTCGGGGTGACCTCCGCCGAGGCCGTGGCCGGTCTCCCTGCAGGCATCCCCGTGTCCGGCGTCGCCGGGGACCAGCAGGCGGCCCTCTTCGGGCAGGCGTGCTTTGCGACGGGCATGACCAAGTGCACCTTCGGCACGGGCAGCTTCGTGCTGATGAACGTGGGCTCCCCGGCGCCGGAGCCGCCCGGAGGTCTGCTGGCCACCGTCGCCTGGTCGCTGGGTGAAGTGACCCCCGCCTCCACCGTCTACGCCCTGGAGGGATCCGTCTTCGTCACGGGCGCAGCGATCCAGTGGCTCCGCGACGGTCTCGGCCTGATCGCCGAAGCGGCCGAGGCGGGGCCGTTGGCGGAGTCGGTGCCCGACTCGGGCGGGGTGGTGTTCGTTCCGGCCTTCACCGGGATGGGCAGCCCGTGGTGGGACCCCCACGCGAGGGGGGCGTTCTTCGGCCTCACCCGCGGGACCAGCCCCGCCCACCTGGCCCGCGCTGCCGTGGAGGCCATGGCCTGGCAGGTGACCGACGTCGTGGAGGCGATGAGCGCCTCGTCGGGACGCGCCCCGGCGGAGCTGCGCGTCGACGGGGGAGCTTCGGTCATGGACCTCCTGCTACAGCTCCAGGCGGACGCCCTCGGCGTTGCCGTGCGGCGGGCTGCGGTGGCCGAGACGACGGCCCTTGGTGCCGCCTTCCTCGCCGGTCTCGCCGAGGGAATCTGGGCGTCCACCGACGAGATCGCCGCGGCGTGGCGCGCCGAGGCGCTGGTGGAGCCGGCCGGGCCCCCCGGCGGACGGGAAGCCTGGAGCCGAGCCGTTCAGCGGGCCCGCAGCTGGCGTTGAGGCTGGGCGCCGGAGGGGTGGGCATCACGCCCCGAATGGCAGGCGAGCTCGGCCCACCTGGCGTCGGCGATGCGCGCGAGGGCCGTCAACTGCCGACGCTCCTTGGCGCGAAACGGTCGGCCCCTGCGGCCGAGCACAGCCACCAGGCCAGCCGCGTCGAGGTCGGCCCACGCCACGTCTTCGGGTCCCGCTGGCGCATCACCGGGCACGCTCGAAGCACGGCTGCCGGCGAGGAAGGCCCTCAACCACACGCCTGGGGGCACCGGCCCCTCCGACCGGGCCACCTCGCCCGTCTCGGGGTCTACGACGCCCGCCCACTCGCAATCGAAGTCGCGTACGGCAAGCTCGGCGAGACCCGACAGGACCAGCTCCACGGAGCGCGAGCCCACCAGGGCGGCGGCCGTCTCGAGGGCGTCCAGTCGCGGGTCCACCGAGGACAAGCCAGCCGGGCGGATGTCCTCCACCTCGACGCCGTCGACCTCGGAGACTTCGGAGACCAAGAGGTCGACCAGCGCGGCGGAGGGCAACTCGACGACCAGTTCGTCGATCGCCATGCCCCCTCCCCTCTCCAGGATGTCGATGCCGACCAGGTCGCCTCGCACCGCGCCGATCCTGCTGGCGACGGCGCCGAGCGCCCCGGGCCGGTCCGGCAGCCAGACCCTCAACGTGTAGAGCACCGCCGGCAGACCGTAACAGCCGCCCGTGAACGGGCGGTTACGAGGCGCCGACCCCCGTGTTAACTTCCCGCGGCAGCGTCGAGGGGGACCGGCTCGGCTTCCGAACCCGGCGCCGAGAGCCGTCCCCGGTCGCGGCTGGCGTAGCGGCCCACGTACTCCTGTCCGGACAGCCCGGCGATGGCGAGCATCAACTCGTCGGTCCATCGGCGCAGATCCTCGGCGGTGGCGCCGCCGTCGGCGGCCGTCCCGTCGCCCCCCGCTGGAGGCGGCGGGAAGCGCATGGGGGCGCCCATCCGCACCTCCACCCTGCGGAAGGGCCGCGGCAGGAGGGCGCCGATCGGCTGCACCGCGGCGGTCCCTAGCTGGGCGACCGGCACCACAGGCGCCCCGCACTGCACGGCTAGGCGGACCGCCCCGGTGTGGCCCTTGTAGAGGCGCCCGTCCGGCGAACGGGTCCCCTCGGGGTAGATGCCCAGGACGCCTCCCGAGCACAGCACTTCCCTCGCCGCGGCGAGCGCCCGCTCCGACGCCGATCCGCCATCGCGCTTCAGCGGGATCATGCCCACGGCGCGGAAGAACCAGGCGGTCCTCCAGCTCTCGAAGTACTCGGCCTTGGCCACGAAGGTCACCCGACGGGGCACGGCGAGGGGGAGGAAGATGCTGTCTATGAACGACTGGTGATTGGACGCCAGGATCACCGGACCCCGGCGGGGCACGTGGTGGCGGCCCTCGATCCTCACCCGGTAGAGGATGTGCAGGACCGGTGTGAGGACGATCTTGAGGAGCCAGTAGGCCAAACGCTCACCCCAGCTTGGTTAGGGCCCTTCGCATGTTCCGGACCGCTTGATGGATTCGCTGCTCGTTCTCTATGAGGGCGAAGCGGACAAAGCCCTCCCCTCCCATGCCGAACCCTACACCCGGGGAGGTGGCCACCTCGGCTTCGGTCACGAGGAACTTGGCGAACTCCAGCGAGCCCATCTCCACGTAGGGCTCGGGGATGGGTGCCCAGACGAACATCGTCCCCCGGGGCCGAACCACCGGCCAGCCGATGCGCGCCAGGCCGTCGCAGAGGGCGTTGCGGCGCGAGTGGTAGATCTCGTTGACCTCTTTCGGGTAGTCGGGGGCCTCGTTGAGCGCGACGATCGACGCGATCTGGATCGGTTGGAACGTCCCGTAGTCGAGATAGCTCTTCAGCTTGGTGAGCGCCCCCACCATTTCGGGGTTGCCGACCAGGAAGGCCACCCTCCAGCCGGCCATGGAGAAGCTCTTGGTGAGCGTGTATAGCTCGACCGCGACGTCCTTGGCGCCGGGGACCTGCAGCACCGAGGGTGGCTGGTAGCCGTCGAAGGACGTGTCCGAGTAGGCGAAGTCATGCACGAGAAGCACGTCGTGGTCGCGGGCGAAAGCGACGAGCCGCTCCATCCAGGCGAGATCGACACACTCGGTCGTCGGGTTGTGGGGGAAGGAGAAGACGATCACCCGGGGCCGGGGCCAGGTCGACTCCCAGCTGTCCATGAGGTTGGCGAAAAAGTCCTGGTCGGGCCCGAGGCGGACCTGCTGGACGTCGGCGCCGGCGAACAGCGGCGCGTATATGTGGATCGGGTAGCTGGGGGTGGGCACCAGAGCCGTGTCCCCAGGGCCGACCAGGGTCCACATGAGGTGGGAGAGGCCTTCTTTGGCGCCTATGGTCGTCACCACCTCGGTGTCGGGATCGAGCTCGACGCCGAAGCGGCGAAGGTAGAGGTTCGAGACCGCCAGGCGGAGCTTGGGGATGCCCCGCGAAGACGAGTAGCGGTGGTTGCGCGGGTTGCGAGCGGCCTCGGCCAGCTTCTCCACGGCGACATCCGGGCTGGGGATGTCGGGGTTGCCGAAACCCATGTCGACCACGTCCCGCCCCCCACGGCGGGCCTGGTCGCGCAGGTCGTTGATGATGGCGAACACGTAGGGCGGCAGCCCGTTGATCCGGCGGAATTCCACGTGACGAGGTTAGTTACCCGCCCGGCTCCCGTCCGGCCGTTTCCGCGAGCAGGGCCGCGCCCACCGCGCCGGCCCGAGCCCCGAGCCGCGCGGCGACGATCGCCACCTCGCGCCGCAGGCTCGCCGCCTCGACGAGCTGGGCGAAGGCGCACCGGGCGGGGGCGAGCAGGAGCTCCCCGGCGTCGACGAGGCCGCCGCCGACGACTATCGCCTCGGGGTCGAAGGCGTTCGCCAGGTTCGCCAGGCCCGCGGCGACCCACCAGGCGAAGCGTTCCATCACCGCCATCGCGTCGCCGTCGCCGGCGGCGGCCGCGGCGGTCACGTCATCGCCGCGCAGCGTCGAGGGGTCTCCCCCGGCCGCCCTCAACAGGCCGGGGGCCGCGCCGGATGCGGCAGCCTCCTGAGCGAGGGCGGCGAGACCCGACCCGGAGGCGTAGCGTTCCCAGCACCCCCTGCGGCCGCAGCCGCAGAGCGGGCCGTCCGGGTCGACGAGCATGTGGCCGAATTCCCCGGCGAAGTTGTTGGCGCCCTCCACCAGGGTCCCTCCGGTCACCAGGCCTCCTCCAATGCCCGTCCCCAGCGTGACCATGAGCATGTGCCGGTAGCCTCTGCCGGCCCCCAGTCGGTGCTCCGCCCAGCAGGCGGCGGTCGCGTCGTTGCCGATCCAAACCCGGTGGCCGTCCCCGGATAGAGCGGCGCCCAGTTCCGCTCCGGCCGCGTCGGGCAGGTTCGGCGCGAACAACAGGGTGCCGTCGCCCCCCACCAGACCGGGGACACCGACACCGACGGCGCACGGCTGGCCGCCGCCCAGCTCGGCGACGACCCGGCGGGTCGCGGCGACCAGATCCGAGGCGGTGAGCGGACTGGGACACTGCAGCTCGGCGGCGACCTCCGCGCCCGGGCCGAGCCGGAGCGCGGCGAGCTTGGTGCCGCCCACGTCGACGCCCACCGCCGGGAGCACACCGGCCCCGGCCGCGGGCCGCTCAGCCGCCGACACGGGCGAGGAGGCGGCGCATGCCGTCCAGCCACCGGTCCCGGTCGGCCACCTTCGACTGCTCGTAGCGGGCCACCTCGGGGTGCGGCAGGACGAGGAACCTCCCGGCGCGCATCGCCTCCACCACGGCGTCGGCCACCTCCTCGGGCTCGATGATCCTCCCGCTGGCGGTCAACTCCGCCTCCCCGCTGGAGCCAGTGGACGACACCATCGGTGTGCGGACACCCTGGGGGCAAAGGCAGTGGAACTGCACGCCCGAGCCGCCGAAGTTGACGGCCAGCCACTCGGCGATGGCCACGGAGGCATGCTTGGTGACGGTGTAGGGCGCCGACTGCATCATCATGAGCAGCCCGGCGGCCGACGCGGTGATCACCATCGCCCCCCTCCCGCGGTCCACCATTGCGGGCAGCACGGCACGGGCGGCGTGGACGTGGGCCATCGCGTGGACCCGCCACGAGGCCTCCCACGCGTCGTCCTCGCCGAGGCCGCCGCCGGTCGCGATCCCGGCGTTGGAGCAGTACACGTCGATGGGCCCGAGGCGCCCTTCGACCTCCTCCACCATGGCGCGCACGGCCGCCCGGTCCCCCACGTCGGCGCCGAGGCCGATCGCACCGGGTATGGCGCCGGCGGCCTCCTCGGCGGCACGTGCGTCGAGGTCGACGACGGCCACCCGGCAGCCCTCGAGGGCGAGCTTCGACGACAGGGCGCGGCCGATCCCCCCCGCTCCGCCGGTGACAACCGCTACCGCGTCACGCAACTCCAGATCACTCATGCCGGCCACCCTACGACCCCGAGATGGTGGAGGGCTATGGCCGCGGCGGTGGCGACGTTGATCGAGTCGACTTCAGCGGCCATCGGGATGCGCACCGCCTCGTCGGCGAGCGACAACGCCCCCGCCGACAGGCCGTCGGCCTCCGAGCCGACCATCACCGCGGTCGGCTCGTCCGTTCTCTGCAGGTCGGCGAGCGTCCGCCCTGCCCCCGGGGAGAGCGCCACGAGGCGGACCCCGGCGGCCTTCAGCTGCCCCAGGCCCCCAGGCCACGGCTGCACCCGCGCGAAGGGCAGGCGCAGCACCTGACCGAGCGAAACCCGGACAGATCGGCGGTACAGAGGCTCGGCGCAGCGGGGGTCGAGGAGGACGGCGCCGGCGCCGAACGCCGCCGCGTTGCGGAACAGGGCGCCCACGTTCTCGTGGTCGTTGACGGCTTCGGCGACGAGCATCAGGCGGGCTCCGGCGACCGCCTCTAGAGGGCGGCGGGGCGGGGGAACGGGGGCCAGGGCGAGAAGCCCGCGGTGCACGTTGAAACCGGCCACCGCCGAGAGCACGCGGGGCGTGGCCACCAAGACGTCCGCGCCGGCGGCAAGCGCCGCTGTCACCAGGTCCGCCACTTTGTCCGCCTTGGTATCCGACAGCAGTACCGACACAATAGGCCAACGGGAGCGGAGAGCCACCCGGACCGCCCGCTCGCCCTCCACGACGAACGTGCCCGGCGAGCGGCGGGAGGGGTCGGTCAGGTTCCTGTACCCCTCCAGGCGGGGGTCACCCGGATCGACGATCAGGGCTCGGAAGTCGCTGCGCGTCCCGGCTCCGATTCGACGAACGCCTTCAGCTCGCGAAGGGCGGTTCCCATGATCCTCCCCTCGGCCCGACGCTTGACGAAGCCGGGCAGCGGGACCTTGAGATCGACGACCAGCCGGTACACGATCTCGGTGTCACCCGCCCCGGTCGGGATCAGCTCGTAGGAGCCGTCGAGGCGCCGCGTCAGGTCCCCGTCGGTCTGCACCCACGAGAGCATTCGCGGGGCGCCCGAGTAGTCGTAGCGCAGGGTGTAGGAGGTGCTGCGGCCGAACGCCGCGGCACGGAAGGTGACCAGGTGAGGGCGCCCCTCGACGTCGCGTTCTGCGACGTTCACCTCCTTGATGTCCGCCGCCCACTGCGGGTAGCGCTCGAAGTCTGTGAGCACCGCGTAGCAGTCCTCCGGAGAGCCCCGGATGACCATCCTCTCGGCGACCTGCTCCTCCACGGGCGACTACCTCCTTCGGGCCTCGCGTGCAACCTAGCGGGCGGACACCGACGGGTGCGCGAGGGTGTCGAGAGCGTCGGCGAGCCGGACGGAGAGCACCCCGTAGGAGTACTCGCTCACCGCCCGGCGGCGTGCCGCGGCGCCCATCCTGGCGGCGAGCGCCGGGTCCGAGAGCAGCCGGTCGAGGGATTCTGCGACAAGCCGGGCATCGTCGGGACGGGACACCACCAAGCCCGTCTCGCCGTCGAGCACCGCCTCGGCGGCCCCGCCGCTGTCGCCGGCGACCGAGGGCACGCCGGCCGCGGCGGCCTCGAGGAACACGATGCCGAAGCCCTCCTGCTCGAGGCCGGCCCACCTCGACCGGCAGCACAAGGCGAACACGTCGGCACAGCCGTAGAGCGCCGGCAGGTCGCCGCCCGGCACACGGCCGAGGAACCGCACTGGAGCCCCGGAGCGACGCGCCAGGCGCTCCAACCTGGGGCGGTCCCGGCCGCTGCCCGCGATCACCACGTTGAGACCCGGGTGACGGCCCGACGCCGCCAGCTGCGATGCGGCGTCGATGAGCGTGTCCATCCCCTTGCGGGGCACCAGGCGGCTCACGCTCAGGACCAGGGGCGCCCCCACGGGGAGGCCGAAACGGGCACGGGCACTGGCCCGCTCGATCGCCGGGAGCGGCGCGAAACGGGCGGTGTCCACACCTGGCGGCACCTGCACCACCCTCGGCAGCCGCGGCTCGGCCCGGCGGGCCTCCGCTTCGGGGTACCTGCCGGCCGACACGACCAGCGATGCCTTTCTCAGCACCCGGGCGAGCGCCCTACGTGCGGCGGGAAGGCGCGCGGGGAAGGTCACCTCGGCGCCGTGGAGTACGACGGCGTAGGGAAGACCGAGCTCGGGCCCGAGGAGACCGAGGGGCACGGCGGGGTCGATGACCACCCCCTCGGCTCCGACCTCGGCGGCGAGCCGGCGGACCCGGCGGGTCATGACGGGGCTGGGGAGCAGAACCGGCTCAGGTGTGCGGACCACCCTGAACGCCTGGCGACGGTCGAAGTCTGCGGCGTCGGCATAAGGGCTCGTCAGCACGGTGACCTCCTCCGCCGGCAGCCGACGCCATAGCTCCCAGAGGTAGGACTGGATGCCGCCGATCTTCGGCGGGAAGTCGTTTGTGACGAGGAGGTGCCTCACCGCGAGAGCTCTGCTTGCACCAGGGGGTTGTCGTCGCCGGCGAGCTCGACGAGCAGGTCGGCGCGGCCGAGCCGGCGGGCGGCCCAGACGGCGTGGGCGCGGATCAGCGGATCGCTGTCCTCCAGGGCGCGGCCGAGCGCGGCGGCGACGACCGGATCGTCGCCGCGGCCGATGTTGCCGAGGACCACGAGGGCGTTGCGTCGCACGTAGCGCATCTCGCGCCCGGGTATGTACCAGCGTCCGACCATCTCTTCCAGCTCCTCGTCGTCGGCGTCGAGGATCGCCAGGAGAGGTATCGAGGGCTGCGAGTCCTCTTCGGCGGGGAGCCCGCCCGAGCGCCGCGCCCCTGGGGGGGGCTCGACGCTCCGAAAGGCGACGGTCCGCTCGGCGCGGCGGTTGGCGGGGCAACGCTCCTGGCACTCGTCGCAGCCGTAGATCCGGTCGCCGAGCGCCTCCCGGTGCTCGACGGGGAACACCCCCGGCGCCTGGAGGAGCCAGGCGAGGCACCGGCGGGCGTCCAGACGTCCGGGGGCCACGAGCGCCCCGGTCGGGCAGTCGACCAGGCAGCGACGGCACGACCCGCAGCCGTCGGGCACCGGCGAAGGCGGTTCGGCGGGCGCGATCGGCGCGTCGGTGAGCACGGAACCGAGGACGAACCACGACCCGGCGCCGGGCAGCAGCACGTTGGAGTTCTTGCCGTACCACCCGAGACCAGCGCGAACGGCGGCGGCGCGATCGACGAGCGCGTTGTCGTCGACGAGCACCTTGGCGTGCCAGCCTTCGTCGACGAGCCTCGCCGCGACCACCC
>DATGKR010000199.1:0-26328 GCA_035294565.1 Acidimicrobiales bacterium
CGCCGGCGACCCCGGTGGCGCCGGGTAGCCGCCGCGCAGCTGGATCATGTCTGCTCCGTTGAGCCCCGCCGCCCGGACGCGGACGAGCAGCTGTCCGGCGCCCGGACGCGGGTCGGGATGGTCGCGCACCTCGATACGCCCGTCGGAGATGGTCGCCGCGCGCACGGCTCAGCTCTCCACCCGCCCGGCGGCCAGCAGGTCGCTCCAGTAGATCGACTGGATGCTGACGTCCTGTCCCGTTTCGGGGGCGTCGATCATTTCACCGTTCCCGATGTAGAGGCCCACGTGGTGGACGTCGGTGGGAGTCCCGAAGAACACCAGGTCCCCGGGAAGCAGGTCGGAGAACGGTATCCGCTCGGTCATGTCGTACTGGTCCTGGGCGAGGTGGGGGAAGTACACGCCTGCCTGCTCCCAAGCCATCATCACCAGGCCGGAGCAGTCGAAGGAGTCCGGACCGGCGCCGCCCCACTGGTAGGGCTTTCCGAGCTGGGCCTCGGCGTAGGCGATGGCCAGCTGGGCACCGGGAGCCGGCTGGTTGGCAGCGACCGGCGAGGGGAGGGTCGTCGTGGTGGTCGTCTGGGGTGGGGGATCGGACAAAGGGGGAGCTGTCGACGTCGTGGTCGTCGCGATCACCTCCGGCCGGGTGGTCGGCGGGATGGCGACGGCGGCCGCGGGGGCGTCAATGGGCGGGGGATGGGGGGCCGCGGGGGGCAGGTCGCCGCGCTCCGCCAGTTGCGCCTCGACGGCCGCCTGCTCGGCGCGCTGCTGGGCGGCCTCGACCTGGGCGACCACGACGGCGAGGCGGCCCTTGACCTGAGCGAGCGCCTCGTGCTGGGCGGCGAGCGTCGCCTGGGCCTGGGCCCGGGCGTTGGTCGCGTCGGCGAGGGCGATCTTCGCTTGGCGCACGGTGGCGGAAAGGCTCGCAGCTCGCGCCGCCTGGGCGGCGAGCAGGGAACGGTAGCGGCTCTCGGCCCGCTGCTGACCGCCGGCGACGATCTCGGCGTAGGCCACCATCAGGCTCGGGTCCCGCTCGGGACGGCCCGGCACGTACGACACGATCCCGTCGCCACCCGTGATGTAGGCGAGGATCGCCTCCTGCTTCAGGTGGTCGCGAGCGACGGCGACCTGCTCGGCGGTCGCGGTCATCTGCGACCGCAGATCGGACTGACGGGTGGCCAGCTGCTGGTAGCGCATCAGCGCCGCCTGATAGGTGCCGTCGAGCTCGTCGAGGCGCTCCCCGTCGGCGAGTATCTGGCCGGCCAGCTGCTGCGCCCGGATCTGGAGGGAGGAGGCCGCCTGCGAAGGGCTGGAGGACCCCGGGTCGGCGGCGGCAGGGGGGGCGAGACCGATCACGGCGACCCCCGTCACGAGCAGAGCACTGGCGCACCAGCGGCGCACGTCACGCAACAATAGCCACTCCTCTCACAATAGCAACATCGGTCTCTGCGGCTGTCCGCTTGACCGCGGCTTCGGCCGGCTCCGGGCGCCGGTGCTGTAGCTTCCCGGGCATGAGCAGCGACCGCGAAGGCGCCTTCCGCGTCGAGCACGACTCCATGGGCGACGTGCGAGTGCCAGCCGCCGCCAAGTGGCAGGCCCAGACCCAGAGAGCCGTCGAGAACTTCCCGATCTCGGGCACGACCGTCGAGCGATCGTTGATCGCCGCCCTCGCCTCGATCAAAGGGGCCGCCGCGATGGAGAACGCCCGGCTGAAGGTCCTCGACCGAAAGACGGCCGAAGCGATAGCCGAGGTCGCCCGGGAGGTCGCCGCCGGCAGCTGGGCGGAGAACTTCCCGATCGACGTCTTCCAGACCGGTTCGGGCACCTCGACCAACATGAACATGAACGAGGTGCTCGCCACGCTCGCCTCCGAACGGCTCGGCGTGCGGGTCCACCCCAACGACCACGTCAACGCCTCGCAGTCGTCCAACGACGTGTTCCCTTCGGCAATCCACATCGCCGCGGCCACCGAGATCGAGCAGAAGCTGATCCCCTCGCTCGAGCACCTCGCCTCCGCTCTGCGGAAGAAGTCCCGCCAGTTCAAGTCGGTCGTCAAGTCGGGTCGCACCCATCTGATGGACGCCACCCCTGTCACCCTCGGCCAGGAGTTCGGCGGTTACGCCGCCGCGGTCGAGCACGGGATCGAGAGGCTCAGGGCCTGCCTGCCCCGCGTCGCCGAGCTGCCCCTCGGTGGCACGGCCGTTGGCACGGGGATCAACGCCCCCAAAGGCTTCGCAGCCCGGGTGATCAAGAGGTTGTCCGACGAGACGGGCATACCTTTTTCCGAAGCAAGGGACCACTTCGAAGCGCAGGGAGCGCGTGACGCGCTCGTCGAGGCGTCGGGAGTGCTGCGGACGATCGCCGTGTCGCTCTACAAGTGCGCCACCGACCTGCGCTGGATGGGCAGCGGACCGCGCACCGGCCTCGCCGAGATCCGCATACCCGACCTGCAGCCCGGCTCGTCGATCATGCCGGGAAAGGTGAACCCGGTCATCCCCGAGGCCGTCTCGCAGGTGGTCGCGCAGGTGGTCGGCAACGACGCCGCGGTCGCCTTCGGAGGGGCGGCGGGCAACTTCGAGCTCAACGTCATGCTCCCGGTCATCGCCCGCAACCTCCTCGAGTCCATCCGCCTCCTCGCCTCGGTGAGCACCGTGTTCGCCGACAAGTGCATCGCTGGCATCGAAGCCGACGTCGAGCGCTGCAGGACCTACGCCCTGTCGTCGCCGTCGATCGGGACGGCCCTGAACCCCTACATCGGCTACGAGGAGGCGGCCCGGGTGATCAAGGCGGCGGTCGCCGAAGGCAAGGATCTGCGCACCGTCGTCCTCGAGAGGGGCTTGCTGAGCGAGGAGGAGGTCGACCGGGCGCTCGACGTCGAGGCGATGACCCGGGGCGGGATCGTTGGCTGAGCACGCCGGCACAGGCTTCGAGATCCTCGTCCTGCTGCACGTGCTGTGCGTGATCGGCGGGTTCGGGGCGCTCGCCTACAACGGTCTGTACCTGACGCTCGCCCAGCAGCGGCCCGGCGGAGGCACCTCGGCGGTCCTCGACGTCAACCGCCTCGTCAGCGTCCTCGGCGAGCTGCTCGTCTACGCCTCTTTCCTCTTCGGCGTCGGCGCCGTCGCCGCCAGCGGCTCGTCCATCCGCTTCGGGGACCCCTGGGTGTCGGCTGCCATAGGCGTCTACGCGGCCCTCGTGGGGATCGTGCACGGATGGCTCCGCCCCAACCAGCGGCGACACGCCGAGGTGGTCAACCGTCTCGAGACGCCCGGTGAGGTCGCCGGCGGACGGGACGCGGACGTGGCGCTCCTCAAGGCCCTCGAGCGCAAGGTCGGCGCCGGCTGGGCCGTTTTCGACGCCCTGGTCATCGGCGCCGCGTACTTGATGGTGTTCAGGCCGGGGGGTTGATGCACCCGATAGAGCACCTCCGCTACATCGCCCGGGCGACGGGGGCCGACCCGGGGCTCCTCGCCCGGGAGGCGGCGGACTCGCTGGCGGAGATCGCCCGGTCCCAGCCGGCGGGCCTCTTGCCGGCGTGCCGCAGGCTGATCGACAGGCACGTCGCGGCGGGACCGCTGTGGTGGCTTTCCGCGAGGATGCTCCGTGACGCGGATCCCGTCGAGGCCGCGCGCCGCTCTGCGGAGGAGCTCGAAGCCGACCCGACGTCGTCGGTGCTGGTCGATTTCCTGGCTGACAGCGCCACCGCTGTGGTCGTGGGGTGGCCTGACGTCGCCGCGGAGGCTCTGCGGAGGCGCGGGGACGTCGAGGTGCTCGCCGTCGAGTGGTCCGGGGAGGCGGAGCAGCTCGCCCGGCGGCTGCGCGGCCGGGGATCGTCGGTGTCGGTCGTCCCAGAGTCGGGCGCGGCCACGGCCGCCGCGGTCGCCGACGTCGTCCTGCTCGAGGCCACCGCCGCCGCGCCGGCAGGCATCCTCGCCGCGCCGGGATCCCTGGCCGCTGCCGCGGTCGCCGCCCGCAGCCGGGTGCCGGTGGTCGCGGTGACCGGGGTGGGCCGCGTCCTGCCCGGCGAGCTGTGGGACGCGCTGGTCGAACGTCTCGATGCGTCCGGGGTGGAACCGTGGGAGCGGCCCGTCGAGGTGGTGCCGGCCGAGCTGTTGTCGGCGGTCGCCGGCCCGGCCGACGTGGCGGCCGCCAGCGAGGGGCTGGCAGCGGCCACCTGCCCCGCCGCCCCCGAGCTGTTCCGGCCCGCCGGCTGAAGCGTCACCCGCCCGGGTCGACGGCCTCGGCGCGTGGGCGGGGCGACGGCGAGGGCTAGCATCCGCCCGATGTCCGAACGTTCCCGCCGCCTCCCCCGCCGCTCCTGCCACGCCGTTCCCGGGTCGAGCGAGAAGTTCCTGGCCAAGGCGCCGAGCCTGGGCGCCGACATGTACTTCCTCGACCTCGAGGACGCCGTCGCGCCCCTGGAGAAGGAGACCTCCCGGGCGAGGGTGGTGGACGCCGTCAAAGGTCAGGACTGGGGAGAGGCGGTCCTTTGCGTCAGGGTGAACGCCTGGGACACCAGGTGGACCTACGGCGATGTGATCGAGGTCGTGGGCGGCGCTGGCCAGCGCCTCGACGAGGTGATGCTGCCGAAGGTGCAGAACGCCGCCCAGGTGGTGGCCCTCGACCTCCTCCTCACCCAGGTGGAGGTCAACCACGGCCTGCCGCCCGGGCACATCGGCATCGAGGCTCAGATCGAGACCGCCCAGGGCCTCATCAACGTGGAGGAGATCTGCGCGGCGTCGCCCCGCCTCGAAACGGTGATCCTCGGTCCGGTCGACATGTCCGCTTCGATGGGGATGCCTTCTTTGTCAGGCGGGCTGGCGATACCCGAGTACCCGGGCGACTACTTCCACTACGTGTTCGTCAAGATCCTGATGGCCGGCAGGGCCAACGGTCTGCAGGTGATCGACGGCCCCTACGTCAAGGTCCGCGATCTCGAGGGTTTCCGCGACTACTCCCGGCGCACCCAGATCCTCGGCTTCGACGGCAAGTGGAGCCTTCACCCCGATCAGGTGGGGATCCTCAACGAGGTCTTCTCGCCGACGCAGGAGCAGTTCGACAAGGCTTGGCAGGTCCTCGAGAGCTACCGCCAGGCGACCGAGGGGGACCGCAAGGGGGCGGTGATGTTCGGCGACGAGATGATCGACGAGGCCTCGCGCAAGGTCGCCGCGACCCTGGTGGCCAGGGGTCAGCGGGCTGGTCTCGTTCCGAGCCCCGGCTGACGCCTGCGGCCGGACAGCCGCCCGTCAAACGGCCCGTTCGGCCAGCCGCCGGGCGATGACCTTGAGGGCAAGGGTTTCGTCGGCCCCTTCGAATATGGACAGGACCCGGGCGTCGACGAAGTATCGGCTCACCGGGAACTCCTCGGCGTAGCCCATGCCGCCGTGGATCTGCATGGCCTCGCGGGTCACCCACTCGGCCGACCGGCAGACGTACGCCTTTACCATCGACGCCTCAAGCGACCCTTCCCCGAGGGCCATCGTCCGGGCGACGTCGTACATGTGCCAGCGGGACGAGGCGATGATGGCGGCCATGCGGGCCAGCTTCACCCTGGTCAGCTGGTAGTCGCCGACCGGGCGCCCGAACACGACCCGGCCGGCTGCGTAGGCGCAGGCCGCCTCCAAGGCGGCCTGCATCACGCCCACGGCCCGCGCGGCGGTCTGCAGCCTGCCGCTCTCGAAGCCCTCCATCTGCAAGTAGAAGCCCCTGCCGAGCCCGGCGGGCCCGCCGACCAGGCAGTCGCCGGGAACCCGCCACGAGTCGAAGGACAGCTCGTAGGAGTGCATCCCCCGGTAGCCGATGGTGTCGATCGGGCGCCCTTCCAGCCTGCCCCCGCCCGCCTGCTCGAGCAGGAAACCGCCTCCCTCGGCAGGTGGCTTGGGGACGACGAACAAGGACAGCCCCCGATGGCCGAGCGCCCGGTCCGGGTCGGTGCGGGCGAGGACCATGAGGACGTCGGCCCTCGCGGCGAACGTCGACCACGTCTTGGTCCCCGTGAGCAGCCACCCGTCGCCGTCGGGGGACGCCGAAAAGGTGATACCGGCGACGTCCGAGCCGTGGTCGGGCTCGGTCACGGCGACGCCGGCCATCACCTCGCCCGACGCCAAGCGAGGCAACCAGCGGCGTTTCTGGTCCTCGGTGCCCCCGGCGAGGAGGGCGCGGGCGAGGATCTCGGGCCTGGTTATGAGCGACCCGCCGGCGCCGAGCGACGCGCGGGAGAGCTCCTCGGTGGCGACGACCATCCCCAGGTAGTCGTGCTCGCCACCGGCCGCGAAACCGCCGTACTCCTCGGGGATGGACAGGCCGAAGGCGCCCAGGCCGGCCAGGCCGGCGATCACGTCTTCGGGGACGTCCAGGTTCTGCCGGTGGATCCTCTCGGCCAGAGGGGCGATCCGCTCCTCGGCGAAGCGCCGGAAGGTGCTGGCCACCAGCTCGAACTCTGCGCCCAGGTGGCGGGGGGCTTCGACGGCGGCCAGGGAGGCCAGCCACGCCGGGTCGCGGTGGGCGGCCAGGAAGTCGGCGCAGCCGTCGAGGGCCCCCGGGGGGACGCCCCAGTGCTCCTCGCGGCCGCTCAGTCGGGACTGCAGGTCCCAGACCGCCTCGGCGGCGAATGCCGCTGCCAGGGAGGCCTCGGTCTCGCCCCTGCCGGCGTGCCCGAGAGCTGCCGCCGCGGTGGACAGCCCGGCGGCCGAATGGGCGAGGTCGTATGCGACCGCCTGGTGCTCGTCCACGGCGCTGCGGCCGCTGAGGCGCCGCGCCGCGCGCTCTACCACCGAGCGAGCCGCGTCGACGGAGCGTCGGGCAGCGTCTACGTCTGGAGCGCTCCGGGGCACGCGCCGGAGGCTAGCCTCCGGCGCCCGCCTAGGTTTCCGGTGCGGGACGGCGGGCGACGACGGTGACCAACGGCGGGAGAATGACCGGTTCGGAGCCGGGGTGCACCTCGGTCAGGGCCTCCAGGTAGTCCGCTACGGGTCCCGGGCCGGCCCATGCGGGCGCTTCGGCCCACGCGTCGACGAGGGAGAGACCGGCCTCACCCACCAGTGAGGGCAGCAGCGCCCCGACGTCGGGTCGGCGGGCGCCGGGCATCGACAGGGGCTTGCCCGAGATCCTGCCGGCCGAGGTGACCGGCTCCTGGGCGACCACCCATCCGCCGGGGCGGGTCGCGGCGGCCATCCTCGCCAGGACGGCGGCGGGGCTGTGCACGTGCATCAACAGGAAGCGGCAGTAGGCCAGGTCGACCGGCTCGGGCAGGGTGAGCTCCTCTCCGGCTTGGGTGAGGGCGACGACCTGCGCCTGCGCGGCGGCGGCCGCCGCGGCCGCCACCTCGTCGCGGCGGGCGGGGTCCGAGTCCACCGCGTAGACCCTCCCTTCGCGGCCGACGACGCGGGCCAGCGCGACGGTCACGTCGCCGCCGCCGGCCCCTACGTCGACGCAGCGCCATCCTTCCCGCAGTCCCAGGCGGTCCAAGGCGGTGGCGAGCGGCCGGCGGTACACGTCGTTGCGGAGCTCCAGGTCGATCACGGGCTGCACGTTACGGTCGGCGGTTAGCTTGGTGCGCCGATGAGCACATACGACCGGCCTTTCGGGCGCTACTTCGAGGACTTCGAGCCTGGCGACGTGTACCGCCACTGGCCGGGGAAGACGATCACCGAGTACGACGACCACCTTTTCTGCATGATCACGATGAACCACCATCCGCTGCACACCAACGCGTGGTTCGCCGAGCACGAGACGGTCCACGGCCGCAACGTGGTGGTCGGCAACCTGGTCTACAGCGTGGTCCTCGGGATGAGCGTCCCCGACGTGAGCGGCTCGGCCATCGCCAACCTGGAGGTCGAAGAGCTGACGCACAAGAAGCCGACCTTCCACGGGGACACGATCTACGCCGAGACGCGGGTCCTCTCCAAGCGGGAGTCGCAGAGCAAGCCGGACCGCGGCGTGGTCACCGTCGAGACCAAGGGGTTCAACCAGCGGGGGGAGGAAGTCTGCTATTTCCGTCGCCGGGTGATGGTGTGGAAGGCGGGCGCTGCGCCACCTCGGAGGCGCCCGTACGGCGATGACGTCTGGGGATGAGTGCCACACGTCACAGCGCCCGCCTACCCCGCCGGTCGAAAGTAACGTCGGAGGCAATGGCAACGGGGGGAGCTCCGCCTTGCAGGTGACCTTCTACGGTGTGAGGGGCTCCTGCCCCTGCCCCTCCGAGGGCAATCGGCGCTACGGGGGCAACACGGCCTGCGTCGCCGTCACCGCAGCGGGCGAGGGACCGGTCATCTTCGACCTGGGGACGGGGTTGCGGGCCTTCGGGGACACCCAGCCGCTCGACGGCACCTTCAGCGGCACCGCCCTGGTCACCCACATCCACTGGGACCATGTGCAGGGCCTGCCGTTCTTCCCGCCCGCCGACCGGCCCGGTGCCGAGCTGCGCGTCTACGGTCCCCCGCAGGAGGAGGGCACGCTCGCCGAGGTCTTCGACGGGTTCATCCGGCCCCCGTACTTCCCCGTGACCACCTCCGAGCTGCGTGGGCAGATCACCTTCCACGAGGTCCTCAAAGACGAGCTCCAGATCGGCTCGGCGAGGGTGGCGGTTCGCCCGGTGCCGCACGTTGGGCCGACCGTCGGCTACCGGCTCACCTGGCACGGCAAGGTGGTGACCTACGTCAGTGACCACCAGGCGCCGAGGGACCAGCGCTCGGTGTGCGAATCGGTGCTCGAGCTGGCCGACGGAGCCGACGTGTTGATCCACGACGCCCAGTACACGCCCTCCGAGTTCGAGGAGAAGGCCCATTGGGGCCACTGCACGATCGACTACGCCGTCCGGGTCGCCAAGGAGGCGGGCGCCCGTCAGCTGGTCCTCTTCCATCACGATCCCGCCCACAGCGACGAGCGGATCGACGAGCTCTTGGAGGAGGCCCGCCGGTCAGCCGGGACGGGGGGTCTCGAGGTGATCGCCGCCTTCGAGGGTCTGCGCATAGACCTTTAGCACTTTGCGGCAACCCGCAGAAAACGCGGAAAAAGGGAACGACCTCTACGGAGGTCATCTGCCCCGGGGGGATTAACTCTTTGGCATGGAGTCTTTGACGCTGGCCCGGCCAGAAGTGCTTCGCAGCGGCGACGTGAGCCGGGCGCGTGAGCAGATCCGCCAGCGACGGCTGCGGAGGCTCGCCGTCGTGCTCGCCGCTGTGCTCGCCCCGCTGGCGGCCAAGGACGTTCTCGGCTTCTCCTGGCCCCACCTTCACCTGCCGGCCGGCGCGGGCATGTACGTCCCCTCAGCCGTCCTGATCGTGGTGCTGGCCGCGGTGCTGTTGGTCCCTCTCGTCGGAGCCGGCCGCTCGCCCCACGTGCTGTTCCGCCCCGAGGAGATCGGCGTCACCCTCGCCGACGTGAAAGGTGCCGGGGTCGTGGTGGAAGAGGTCGTCAAGACGCTCAACCTGTTCCTCGCCCACAAGACCTTCAGGGAGTCGATGGGTGGCAACCCGCGGCGAGCGGTGCTGTTCGAGGGCCCGCCGGGGACCGGCAAGACGTACATAGCCAAGGCCATGGCTGCTGAGGCGGGCGTGCCGTTCCTCTTCGTGTCCTCCTCGGCGTTCCAGTCCATGTTCTACGGGCAGACGAACAGGAAGATCCGGTCGTACTTCAAGGCGCTGCGGATCTACGCCAGGCGCGAAGGCGGCGCCATCGGCTTCATCGAGGAGATCGACGCGATCGGCGCGACGCGCGCCGGCCTGAGCTCGGGCGGCGGCCGGGAAGGCATCGCCGGTGTGGTCAACGAGCTGCTGATCCAGCTGCAGTCCTTTGACACGCCCCCGGCCTCGGCCCGGCTGAAAGGGCATGTCGTCGACATGGTGAACCGGTGGCTTCCCGCCGAGCGCCGAATCCGCAAGCCGGCGTCCAGCCCCGCCAACATCCTGGTGATCGGGGCGACCAACCGCGCCGGGGATCTCGACCCCGCCCTTCTGCGGCCCGGTCGCTTCGACCGGACCATCACCGTGGACCTGCCCGGCAGATCCGGCCGGAGAGAGATCATCGACTACTACTTGGCCCGCAAGAGGCACACCGCTGACCTCGACCGCGACGACTACCGCGACAGCCTGGCCGCCAGCACCTTCGGGTACTCGCCGGTGATGATCGAGCATCTCCTCGACGAGGCGCTCGTGTGGGCGCTGCGCAGGGGCGCCGACCGGCTCAGCTGGGAGGATCTGCAGAGGGCGAAGATGACGTCGGAGCTGGGCCTGGCCCAGCCGGTGGCCTACGCGGAGAAGGAGCGGAGGACCATCGCCACCCACGAGGCGGGCCACGCCGTGACCGCCTGGCTGGTGGCCCCCGAGAGGAACCTGGAGGTTCTCTCCATCGTCAAGCGCAGCGCGGCGCTCGGGCTTCTCGCCCACTCCGAGCCCGAGGAGCGCTGGACGCGCACGAAGAGCGAGATCGAGGCGTTGATACGGATCGCCATGGGCGGGATGGTCGCCGAGGAGATCTTCTTCAGCGACACGAGCAGCGGTGTCGCCGGGGATCTGCAGGCGGCCACCGAGGCTGCCGCGCAGATGGTGGGCAGCTTCGGCATGGCCGGGTCGCTCGTGTCCCTCGACGCGGTAAAAGGGCCCGGCTCGGCGAACATCGTCGCCAAGGTGCTGAGCGACGAGTCCTCGCGCGAGAAGGTGGAGCTGATCCTCGAGTCCGCCCGAAAGGACGTCCGCGCCTTGCTGAGGGAGAACGTGCACCTCGTGGAGGCGCTCCGCGACGCCCTGCTGGAGAGGGACGAGCTGATCGGACCGGAGATCGACGACGTGCTTTCGGCCGCCTCGGCAGCGGTGGTCGCCGGGGTGGTGGACCTGCGCGACCGCGCCAAGTCGAAGCCTCCGGCGCCGTCGCGTTGATCGTCTACGACGACGCCGACGCCGCCCTGCGGCTCGTGGCGGCGGGCGAGGACGTGGTCCTCGTGCGGCCCTCCGGTCTCGATCCGGTCGGTCCCGTCGAGCAGGCTCCCGGGCGACTGGGCCTCATGAGCGGAGACCCGGCGGACCCGGCGGTGCGCGAGGCGGCGCGGGCGATGGACGCGGAGCTGTTCAGGAGCGGATCTCGACGCCGACCTGCTCGCCCTTGACCCTCTCCTCCCGTCCGGCGATCGACTCCAGCTGGCGAAGGTCGGCCGGCGTCAGGTTGCGACTGGTGAGCGAGCGTGGCCACAGCGACCTGGCCTTGACGACGCTGGCCTCGACCGAGAGGATCGTCGCCCGGGCGCAGAGGTAGATGTAGCCGAGTAGGGCGAGCACCGAGGTGAAACTGCCATAGAGGGGGTTGGAGTGGTTGAGCAGGGGGACCAGCGCTACCCCGATCCCGGTGAGGACCGCCCAGGCGACCCCGGCTGCCACCGCCCCGGGCAGCATCTGACGCATCCGCACGCCGGAGGGGGTGAGGATCCGGAAGGACGCCGCGAACATCGCGATGTCCACGACGAACGAGGCGACCGTGGAAAGAACGTCTCCGCCGGTCCAATGAAGGAGCTCCCCGGCTGACGACACCGTCGTCGACACCACCACGCCGAGCCCGAAGGTCGCGTACCAGGCGAAGCTTCGCAGGGTGCGGGGAAGAAAGCCGAAGCGGTTCTTGTCCTTGATGTTCCAGGCTTGTCCCATCGTGAACTGGGCCGCCTGGGCGAGGCCCTGCGCTCCCCACACCAGCCCGGCCACGCCGATCACCAGGGCGAAGGGCTGACCGTGCATGCGCTTGTTCTCGAGGGCTCTCGCCGCCGGCCCGACGATCGGGTAGCCGGCGATGTGCCGTTCGAGCGAGGCGACCGCGGACCGGTCGCCGGACAGGACATAAGCGACGATCGTGAAGGCGGCGAGGATCAGGGGGAAGATGGAGAGGAAGCCGTAGTAGGTGACGAGGGCGGCCAGGTACCCGCCGCGGTCGTCGCTGTACTTCTTCTGCACGGCCCAGAGGAACGCGGTGACCCGCCAGCGCCGCTGGAGGGCGTCGATCCGGTCAACGAGTGGGTCCATGTGCTAGTAGATGTACCCAGGCGGCGTACGATTCGCCAATGAAGATAGCGACGCAGCTCTCCTACGCAGGCGGCTTCCACGAATCGGCCCGCCAGGTGCGGGAGATGGAGAAGGCGGGGCTGGACCTGGTGTGGGTCGCCGAGGCGTACGGCTTCGACGCTCCCAGCCTCATGGGGTTCCTGGCGGCCCTGACCGAACGGGTGGAGATCGGGTCGGGGATCCTGCCGATCTACACCCGCACGCCGACGCTGATCGCGATGACCGCCGCCGGGGTGGATGCCCTCTCCGGAGGCCGTTGCCACCTTGGCATAGGTGCGTCGGGGCCCCAGGTGATCGAGGGCTGGCACGGCGTCCCCTACGACGCGCCGATCGGTAGGACACGGGAGATTGTCTCCATATGCCGCAAGGTGTGGGCCAGGGAGGAGCCGCTGCGCCACGACGGCCGGTACTACCACCTTCCGCTGCCGGAGGGGCGCGGCACCGGCCTGGGGAAGCCTCTCAAGATCATCGCCCATCCCGTCAGACCGCGGATCCCGGTGTGGGTCGCGGCGTTGGGGGAGAAGAACGTGGCCATGGCAGCGGAGGTCGCCGACGGCTGGCTCCCGATCATCTTCATCCCCGAGAAGGCGGGCGAGGTGTGGGGGCGTTCCCTCTCCGAGGGCAAGGCGAAGCGTGACCCCTCTCTGGAGCCGCTGATGGTGGCAGGAGGAGGCCTCCTGGCGATCGGCGAAGGGGACGAGGTCGCCGCCATGCGCGACCTGGCGAGGCCCATGCTGGCGCTCTACATAGGCGGCATGGGAGCCAAGGGCCGGAATTTCTACAACGACCTGGCTTGCCGCTACGGCTACGCCAAGGAGGCCGCCCTCATCCAGGATCTGTACCTCGCGGGCAAGAAGGAGGAGGCGGCTGCTGCTGTGCCCGACGAGATGCTCGCCCTCACCTCCCTCTGCGGCCCTCGGGGATGGGTCGCCGAGCGGGTGTCCGCCCTCCGGGATGCGGGGGTCACCCACCTACAGGTGACCCCTCTGCCCGTCGGCGGCCAGACCCCTGCGGAGCTGATAGCAGAGCTGCGCGACATCGCCGGGTAGGGCGCGGGCGGCCTCGTTTACCGCCGGCGAGGCGGGACGCTTATGCTGCGCCCATGCGACCCGCGATCCTCTCCTCCCCCGGCGAGTACCTCTTCGCGCTGCTCATGGCCGCCTCGCCGGTGATCGGCTCGGTCTGGGTGACCCCGTCGATCACCAGGTGGACCGTCTTCGGCGTCGGCTGCGCCATGGTGGTCGCCACCTTGGCGGTGGCTCTACGTCCCGTCAGGACCGGCTCGTCGGGCTGACACCGCCGGCGGGCTTCGGGCGGCCACGGCGGGGCCGCAGGTCGATCACCGTGGGACGGCCGGGTTCCACGGAGGCGAGCTCGTCTACACCGGCGGCGATCCCGTGGGCGAGAACCTCCACATCCGGGGCTCCTTCGTAGTCGCCGGTGACGCCGAAGCCGACCGTCCCGTCGTAGGAGAAGACGGCGACGGCGACGCGCATCTGCATGCCCAGCGGAACGAAGGGGTAGACGCGCAGCATGCGCCGCCCGGCCGCGTAGAGGGGCAGCTGGGGGCCGGGCACGTTGGTGGTGACCGTGTTGACCCTGCTCTGGGGGATCTTCGGGAGAAGCCTGCCGGCCAGGGAGAGGAGCACGGGGGGCGCGAACCCGGTGAGCGAGGTGAGCGCCTCACCGGCGAGGGCACGCTTCGATTCCTTCAGGCTGGCCATCTGCTCGGAGATCGCCCTCAGGCGTTCCACGGGGTCGCTCAGCTGCACCGGTAGCTCGGCGAAGATCGCCGAGACCTTGTTGGCGAGGGTGCCGTCGCCGACCGCCATGCCCCGTTCGTCGCGGGCGCGGACCGAGACCGGGACCATCGAACGGACCGGAAGGTCGACGGCTTCGCCGCGTTTCTCCAGCAGGTCGCGAAACCCGCGGGCGATCGCCGCGAGGATAACGTCGTTGAAGCTTCCACCCAACCTGGCCCGGATCTGCTTTACCTGCTCCACGCTTGCTTCCGCCGGCGCCCAGCGGCGGTGCGGGCCGATCGGCCCGTTGAGCGAGGACGCCGAAGCCGACCCGAGGACGTCGCCGGCCGCTGCCCGCACCGCGGACAGCGACTCTGCCAGCTCGGCGAGTGCTTTGCGGGGGAGCCGGGTGCGGGCGCGCGCCAAGCGGAGGAGCTCGAAGGGGCTGGTGGCCATGTCGACGACCGCTCTGGCTGCCAGCTCCCATCCCGCCGGGGGCAGCCCCGGCATCCACGGCAGCGCCTCCACCGGGGAGGCTTCGGGCGTGACGTCGAGCAGCAGACCGAACAGGTCGCTTCCGGACACGCCGTCCGCGAGGCAGTGGTGCACCTTGGAGACGATCGCCCAGTTGCCCCCCGCGAGGCCCTCGACCATCCACATCTCCCACAGCGGGCGGGTCCGGTCCAGCTGCTGCCCCATGATCCTGCCCACCAGGTGGCACAGCTCGGGCTCCCCCCCCGGCTGGGGGAGGGCGGTGCGGCGCAGGTGGTACTCCAGGTCGAAGTAGGGGTCGTCGGCCCAGACGGGCCTGCCGAGGTCGAAAGGCACCCGCTTGACGACCTGGCGGTATCTCCGCACGAGCGGCAGCTTGGATGCGAGCAGGTCGCGCAGCTCGTCGTAGGAGGGGGCGGGCCCCTCCATGATCGACACCGACCCGATGTGCATGTGGGTGACGTCGTCCTCGATGTGCAGGAACCCCGAGTCCAGCGGGCTCAGCCGCTCGTAGGCCATGGTCGGCTCCTTTCCTGGCCCTGTCGCCGAGTGACGGCGCGAACCGACCCCGCGATTATGCCGCCCCCGCGGCTGTGGAAAAACCACGTCGGGCCGTCTGAGCGGGGCGACGCGGCGATACCGTGGGGATCCGTGCGCGTCGGGATCGTGCTCGCTGCCGGTGGAGCCGTGGGTGTCGCCTACCACGGTGCGGTCCTCGCCGCTCTGGAAGAGGCCACCGGGTGGGACCCGAGGGAGGCGGAGCTGGTGGTGGGCACCTCGGCCGGCTCGGTGACCGGAGCGGTGCTACGCGCCGGAGTCCCTGCCGGCGACCTGGCTCGCACCAGCGAAGGCGAGCCGCTCTCCGAGGAAGGGTCCAGGCTGGCGGCGATCGGAAGCCCGCACCGGCCGCGGCCCACGCCCGCCCATGCGCTGGCTTTCCGTCCCGTCGCCGAGCCGGCCGCCTTCCTGCACGCCCTGACGCACCCCTTCGGCCATCCGGTGCGCGCGCTGGTGGTGGCCGCCATGCCGGCGGGCGGGGTGCCGACCTCGGCGATCTCCGAAGGGATCGACCTGCTCCACGGGGGTGCCTGGCCCGAGCGCCCGCTTTGGGTGTGCTCCTACGATCTGCGGGCGGGGCGCCGGGTGGTGTTCGGCAAGCCAGGCTCGCCCGCAGCGACCGTCGGTCAGGCGGTGGCCGCGTCCTGCGCCATCCCCGGGTACTTCAAGCCCGTCACCATCGGCGGCCGGCGCTACGTGGACGGTGGCGTGCACTCGATGGCGAACCTCGACCTCGTCGCCGACAGCGGTTTGGACCTGGTCGTCGCCGTCTCCCCGATGTCGCAGGCATCGTTCAGGCTGGGGTTCACGCCGGTCGACTTGATGAGAAGCCCGCTGCGGGCGCGCCTGCGCAGGGAGGTGGACGCTCTGCGCCGCCGGGGCGTTCGGGTGATCGTGATCCACCCCGGTCGGGCGGTGATCGCCGCGATGGGGCCCAACCCGATGGACGCGGCCCGCCGCGCCGCGGTGTCACGCGCCGGGCGCGAGAGCGTCAGGCGCTGGCTGGCCGACTCGCCGGAGGGACGCTGGCTGGCTCGGGCGCTGTCCGGCGACGGTCGCCGAGGCTCCGAGCGGACGGCGTAGGCGGGCCGACCCGCGGCGAAGCCCTCGAGGGTTGTTACTATCTGGGTAGGAGAAATCCCCCGCTCTCCGAAAGGGTGTGGTGAGCCATGACCGCAACTGATCTCGACCTCGGGCGCTACAAGCTGGGTTGGAGCGACGTCGAGGACTTCTACGTCTTCAAGCCGAAGAAGGGCATCTCGGAGGACATCGTGCGGGAGATGTCCTGGATGAAGGGCGAGCCCGACTGGATGACCCAGCGGCGCCTGAAGGCGCTCCGCCACTTCGAGAGGCGGCCGATGCCGACCTGGGGCGGCGACATGTCGGGCATCGACTTCGACGACATCTACTACTACGTCAAGCCGATCGACCGGCAGGTCAGCGCCTGGGACCAGCTGCCCGAGTCCGTCAAGGCCACCTACGACAAGCTGGGGATACCCGAAGCGGAGCGCAAGTACCTGGCGGGTGTCACCGCCCAGTACGAGAGCGAGGTGGTCTACCACAAGAACCGGGAGGACCTCGAAGCACAGGGCGTGCTCTTCTGCGACATGGACACCGCCCTGCGGGAGTACCCAGACATCGTCAAGCGCTACTTCGGCACTGTCATCCCGGCCAACGACAACAAGTTCGCCGCTTTGAACACCGCGGTGTGGAGCGGAGGCAGCTTCATCTACGTGCCTCCCGGCGTGAAGGTGGAAATGCCCCTGCAGGCCTACTTCCGGATCAACTCGGAGAACATGGGCCAATTCGAGCGCACGCTGATCATCGCCGACGAGGGCGCGCAGGTGCACTACATCGAGGGCTGCTCGGCGCCGGTGTACACCTCCGACTCCCTGCACTCGGCCGTCGTGGAGATCATCTGCAAGCCGGGAAGCCGCGTCACCTACACGACGATCCAGAACTGGTCGAACAACGTTTACAACCTGGTGACCAAGCGGGCGCGTGCCGAGACCGAAGCGCACATGGAGTGGATCGACGGCAACATCGGCAGCCGCCTGACGATGAAGTACCCCGCCGTGTACCTGATGGGCCCCAAGGCCTCCGGCGAGGTGCTCTCCGTCGCCTACGCAGGACCGGGCCAGCACCAAGACGCCGGCGCCAAGATGGTGCACGCCGCCCCGGAGACGTCCTCGACGATCATCTCCAAGTCGATCTCGAAGGACGCGGGCCGCACCTCCTACCGGGGTCTGGTCCGTTTCGAGGAGGGAGCACGCAAGTCCAAGAGCTTCGTCCGTTGCGACGCCCTCCTCCTCGACGACCTGTCCCGGAGCGACACCTACCCCTACATCGAGTTCGGGGAGCAGGACGCCCAGGTGGGCCACGAGGCGACGGTGTCAAAAGTCGGCGACGACCAGCTCTTCTACCTCATGAGCCGGGGCCTCTCGGAGCAGCAGGCGATGAGCATGATCGTCAACGGGTTCATCGAGCCGATCACCCGAACGCTTCCCATGGAGTACGCGGTGGAGTGGAGCCGGCTGATCGAGCTGCAGATGGAGGGGTCGATAGGGTGAGCCTCTCGCCGGCCGGGGACCGCCGGGCGGTGGGGGGGTGACCGCAGCCATCGCCCTCGCGGTGGTGCTGGTGATCGTCGTCGCCGGGGCGTCGATGGCCATGGAGAACCAGCGGAGCGCCACGGCCCCCTCGGCGAGGCCCCCCGGTCAGCCGCGCACCCGTCCGGCGAAGAGCGGACCCCGGGGGCGCAAGCCCGCTCCGGCGGAGGAGGCTCCGTCCCCGCCCCCCGAACCGGAGGCGAAGCCGACCGAGATACTCCCCAGCTTCGCCCACGCCCGCGCCCGGGTGCTGTCGGTCGTGGACGAGCGCACCATTGGCCCCGTGACCCGCAGCCGCCTCAGCGTCCGGGTGGAACCCGAGGGGGCCGAGCCGTTCGAGGCGAGCGTCCGGGTAGCCTTCCAGACGCCCCAGTCCCGGGCCGCCGTGAAGGTTGGCGGAACCGTGGACGTCCGCTTCGACCCCGACGACCACAGCAGGGTCGTCGTGGAGCTCCCCCCAGCTTGAGATCCTGAGCGAAGTGACAGCTTTCACCGTCGAAACCGGCCTAGCCCTCCCTGGGCCCGCCTGGCTGCGGGACGCCCGGGTCGCCGCGGCCGGCCGGCTGGAAGACGCGGCTTGGCCCACCTCGGCCGCCGAGGAGTGGCGCTACTCGCGCATCGACTCCTTCGACCCCGACCGTTACGCCTTCGCCCCGCGGCCCACGGCACCGCCCGCCTTTGCCGACGGCGAGCTGGTCGCCGCCGCCGGCGACGCCTTCGCGAGGTTGGAGACCCTGGACGGGTGGGTGCAAGGCGCGGAGGGTCCGGTACGGGTGCTCTCCGGGGAGGAGGCTGGTCAAGAGGTCCGCTTGGGTGAGATCGCCGGGGAGCCCGACCGCTTCACGTTGATGAGCACCGCTTTCGCACCCGACCCGGCCGTGATCGAGGTGGCCGCCGGCGAACCCCGCAGGGTGCTCGTCGTCCACCGTTTCTCTGCCGACGGCGTCGTCGCCTTCCCGAGGGTCCTCCTCCGCGCCGACGAAGGGGCCGAAGTGTCGGTCGTCGAGATCGTCACCGGGACCGCGCACGCCCTCGCCGTCCCGGTGACCGAGATAGACGTCGCTCCCGCCGCACGCGTTTCGTGGCTGCAGGTTCAGGCGCTCGGCGGCGAGGCCTGGCAGTTGGCGCTGCAGGCAAGCCGGGTCGGTCGCGACGCCTCGTTCTCGTCGGCCGCGGTGGCCTTCGGCGGGGACTACGCCCGGGTTCGTACCGACTCCCACCTGACCGGTGTCGGCGCTTCCAGCCGTCTCGTCGCGATGTACTTCGGGGCCGGCACCCAGACGCAGGACTTTCGCACCGTCCAACGCCACGCCGCCGAGAAGACCACGTCGAACCTCCTCTACAAAGGGGTGGTGGCCAACCGCGCCCGCTCGGTGTACAGCGGTTTGATCAGGGTCGAGAAGGGCGCCAGAGGGACCAACGCCTTCCAGACGAACCGGAACCTGGTGCTCCACGAGGGCGCCCACGCGGACTCGGTCCCCAACCTGGAGATCGAGGACAACGACGTGCGCTGCAGCCACGCCTCCGCCGTCGGCCCCATATCGGAGGACGAGCGCTTCTACCTCGAGAGCAGGGGGGTGCCGCCGGAGGTCGCCGCCCGGCTGATATCGCTCGGCTTCCTCGGAGAGGTCGTGGAGAGCCTGCCCGTGCCCTCCGTGGCACAGTGGGTGCGCTCGGCGCTGGCCGCCAAGCTTGCCAGGGCCGAGGAGGACGAGTCGAGAGGAGGCCGGCGTTGAGCGAGCTCTGCCGCGTGCGCGCCGACGCGGTGCCCGACGGGAAGGCCGTGCGGGTGCCGGGCGGGCCCGACGGCGTCTGCCTGGTGCGCCTGGGGGAGCGGTTCTACGCGGTCGCCGACCGCTGCACCCACGCCGACGTGCGCCTCTCCGAAGGCGAGGTGGACGAGGTCGAGTGCTCCATCGAGTGCTGGAAGCACGGCAGCACGTTCTCCCTCCTCGACGGCGAACCGCAGTCGCTGCCGGCGACGCAGCCGGTCGCCGTCTACAGGGTGGTCCGCGACGGGCAGGAGGTGGTGGTTCTCGATGAGTGACCACACGTTGTCCGTCGAAGGCCTCTGCGCGGGTATCGCTGGTCGGGAGATCCTTCGGGGCATCGACCTGGAGGTCCGCTCGGGCCAGGTCCACGCGGTGATGGGGCCGAACGGCTCGGGCAAGAGCACCCTCTCCCACGTGCTGGCCGGACGTCCCGGTTACACGGTCAGCGCCGGAAGGGTGGCGCTCGACGGAGAGGACCTGCTCGGCCTGCCCGCCTGGAGGCGCGCCCAGGCCGGTCTTTTTCTAGGGATGCAGTACCCGATCGAGGTGCCCGGCGTGAGTCTCGGCGACGTGCTGGCCGAGGCGTTCAGAGCCGCAGGCCGCGACCCGGCTGACGTGACCGCGCTGGTCGTCGCCGAGGCGTCCAGGGTCGGTCTCGACGCCCGGCTCATCGACCGTCCGCTCAACGTGGACCTCTCCGGCGGTGAACGCAAACGCAACGAGACCGTCCAGCTGGCCGTGCTCAACCCCCACTTCGCCGTGCTCGACGAGATCGACTCCGGCCTCGACGTCGACGCGCTGCGCGCCGTCGCCCGGCGCATCGAGGCGGCCACCGAGGACGGCCTGGGGGTCCTGGCGATCACCCACTACACGAGGCTGCTGGCCGAGCTGCGCCCCGACCGTACCCACGTGCTGTTCGGGGGGCGGATCGTCGCCAGCGGAGGCCCCGAACTTGCCGACGAGCTGGAGAGGAGCGGCTACGCCGCCTGGTCCGGGCAGGACTGAGTGCGAAGCGGAGGGGGCTCGAGGAGGGTTCTGCTCGTCAGCGTGCTGTTCGGCCTGTTCGCCTCGAACGTCACCTTCACGATCTTCAACGTCGCCCTCGTCGACATAGCCCGCAGCCTCCGCACGACCCCCACGACCCTCACCTGGGCGATCACCGCCCCGCTGCTCGCCGTCGGCGTCGGCGCCCCCGTCCTCGGCCGCCTCGGGGACCTGCGCGGCCACCGGCGCCTGTACCTGTTCGGCCTGGCCGGGTCCCTCGTGTGCGCGGCGACGACGGCGCTGGCCTGGAACGCCGCTTCGCTGATCGCCGCCCGCCTGTTCTCCGGCCTGGGCAGCGCCTGCCTGACGGCGGCCTCTTGGGCGCTGCTGTTCCAGGTGTTCGGGCCCGCCGAGCGGACCAGGGTGCTCGGATGGTGGTCGCTCGTCGGCGCCGGGGGCCCGGTCATCGGCGTGGCCGCGGGAGGTCCGATCGTCGAAGCGTTCGGATGGCGGTGGATCTTCGTGCTGCAGGTGCCGTTGCTGCTCGCCGCCCTCGCCGCCAACCACGTTGTCCTGCCCCGCGACGCGTCGGCGGACGAAGGAGCGGCGTCGAGCGGGTTGGACCTCCCCGGAGCAGCGCTCCTCGGGTTGGGGGTCGGCTCGGCGCTGTTGGCCGTCAACCAGGCCGGGAGCGGTTGGCGGAGCCCCGTGGTGCTCGGCTCCGTGGCCGTCGCCGCCATATGCCTGGCGGGGTTCTCCGTTTTCGAGAGGCGCGCCCGTTCACCGGTCTTCCCTGTCGAGTGGCTTTCGGACAGGAGGTTCGTCCTGCCCTGCGTGGCAGCGTTCGCTCTCAACTTCGCCTACATGGGCGGCTTCTTCTTGACCCCGCTGTTTCTGGAGCAGGGCCTGCACTACAGCATCGGCGCGTCGGGGTTCTTCCAGATAGCCCGGCCCCTCGTGTTCGCCGTTGCCGCCCCCGCAGCAGGCTACATGGCGGTTCGCACCGGCGAGAAGGCGGCAGCCGTCGCCGGCGGGGTGATCATGGTCACCTCGATGCTCGTCTTCGCCCTGATCGACACCCGCTCGGCCGTGCTGATCATCCTCGCCCTGGGCGCGTCGGGGTTGGCGAGCGGGGTGGCCACCCCGGCGGTTTCGGCGCTCGTGGCGGCAGCGGCCGACCTGGAGCGGATGGGCTCGGCGAGCGCGGGGATGCAGGTGGCCAGCCAGGTCGGCGTTGTCGCCGGCATTCAGGTGATGCAGACGGTTCAGGCCACCCGCCAGCACCTCGCAGGGGTCGTCGGTTCCTACCACGACGCCTACCTGGCGGGTGCGGTGGTCGCCGTCGCGGCAGTGGGGTCGGCCCTGCTCGTCCGGCGATCGGGGCGGGTCGCCCCGACCCCCGCGGTGCTCGAAGCCGGCTAGGCGCCCCGCTCCCGGCGCGGCGACCCAGGCCCTCGGGCTTTTCTTCGCGACCCCAGGCCCTTGGGCTTTGCTCCTCGGGGTCCGCCCCCGCCGGCTAGAGCCGGGCTGGCGCCTCCTCAGGGTGGGCGGGGGGCGTGCGCTGCGTCTCCTCCCAGGCGAGGGCACACGCCGTGGAGCAGAACCGCTGCACGGTGCCGTCGGCCCCGAAGCGGGTGTCCAGACCCCGCTGAACCGGCAGGCGAAGGCCGCAGCAAGGGTCGACGGCCATCTCCTCGCTGGTCGCCACCGACAGCACTACGGCCTCCACGGGACGATCGATGCCCTGCAGGTTCAAGGACTTGGGAGCCCCCGCGGCCACCCAGCGGGGAGCGAGGCTGGCAACCTCGCGGGTGGCCAGGACCTCGGCGGGAGCGGCGGCGTCGCAGAGTCGGGCCGCCACGTTCGCCGCCCGGCCGATGTAGTCGTCGCCCTCGAACATGATGACCGCCCCCTGGGCGAGGCCGGCCCTTATGTCCAGGGGGCCGGTGTCGGCCGCCCGGTCGGCGATCTCCAGGACGAGCGCCACGACGGCGGGGGTGTCAGCCGAGCTGAGCATGGCGCCGTCGCCGAGCCACTTGGTCACCCGGACCCCTCGCCTCGCGGCGATCTCCCGGACCCGCCCGCGGAAACGGGTGAGTATCTGCACCGTCCTCTCGTCGCCGTGGTGCTCGGTGAAGGCGGTGAACCCGGTCAGGTCTATGAAGGCGAAACAGCGCTCTACCCGCATCTGCTCACCGGCTCAGGCTAGCGCCGGCGCGGGCCAGGCCTACTCGACGCGGCTGGCCAGGGTGAACTCGGGGTACATGGGCACGACGTGCACCTGGGCGCCCGTGTGCGGAGCCTCGACGATGTCCCCGTTGCCGATGTACATGGCGACGTGCTCACCCGGGTCGGAGAAGAACACCAGGTCGCCGGGTTGGAGGTCGGACATCGGGATGTGCGTCGTGTCGGCGTACTGGGCGCCGCTGTAGTGGGGCAGCGAGATGCCCACCTGGGCGTACGCCCACATGATCAACCCGGAGCAGTCGAAGGTGTTCGGGCCGGCGGCACCCCACTGGTACCAGTCGCCGACACGGCTGAGAGCCGCCTGCACGGCCCCGGCGGCGGCGGAGGAGGGCGGCGGGGCGGGACCGAGGCTGACCGGCGCCGAGGTTGTCTGCGCCGCTGCTTGGAGGGCGGCCTGCTGAGCCGCCTGCTCGGCAGCCAGACGGGCCCTCTCGGCCGCCGCCGCGGCGGCGGCCTGGGCTGCCTCCTGCTGGGCGACCAGGGTGGCGATCTGGCCGCTCACCTGGCTCTCCGTGGCCCGCAGCTGGGCGGCCAGGCTGGAGACGGACGCCTCGTCGGAGCGGACCTGCTGGAGTTGTGCCTGGGCCGCCGACTCCTGCTGCTTGTAGCGGTTCTGAGCGGCCTGTTCCTGCAGGGTGGCCAGGCGGTAGCGGTCGATCGCGTTCGTCTGGTCGGTGGCGAGAGTGTCGACGTACTCAGCTCTGAGCAGGCTCTTGTTGGCGCTCTCGACGATGTTCGAGCCCGACTGGAGCGGGTTCTGCCCCCCGTCGATGTACGCCTGGATGGCATCTTGCTGGAGGACCTTGCGGGCGCGTTCCGCCGCCGCCTGGGCTGCGCTCAGCTGCCTGGCCGCGTCGGCGACCTTCTGCTGGAGCTGGGCGACGACCATCTGGGCCTGGTCGTAGCGCTCGGAGAGAGCGTCTTCTTGCAGCCCGAGGGCGTTGATTCTCGATGCGATGGCAGCGGCCTGGGCCTTCAGGTTGGAGATCTGGTCCGCAGAAGCTCTGGGGACGACGAGGCCCGAGGTCAGCGCGGCGCCCAGCGCCACAGCCATGACCCGACGCGCGTGCCGACGGAAATTCCACGTGCACGTAGTCACAACGGGATCACAACTTACGCGAAAAGAGAGCCTCGATGCAAGGCAATCGCGTTTTTCGGGGTTCCTGCGGGGACGGCGGGCCGGGCGGGTGGCGTTCTGGGCCGGCGGGGCCCGCGGGCCGGGCGGGTGGCGTTCTGGGCCGGCGGGTGGCGGTTTGGGCCGGCGGGTGGCGGTTTGGGCCGGCGGGTTGGGGGGCTTGCGGGCTGGGCGGTGCCGGCCGTGTCGGGGGTTTGCGGGCTGGGTCTCGGCGTGGTTGGCGGTGCCCTCTCGGGTTGAGGACGCCTGGTTGCCCGTCACATCATGACTTTTTACTTGCAAGTATGCGTGACGAAACCCGATTTGTGTACGAGATGCGACTTAGTCACTCCCTGCGCAAACTAAGTCGGGATTCGTACACAAATCGGGATTCGTCGACGCCTCGAACCCGAAGGACCCGGGGTGGCGCCAGCCGCCGGGCCTCGCCTAGCTCAGGCGTTCGATGATCATGGCCATGCCCTGCCCGCCGCCCACACACATCGACTCCAGGCCGATCGTCTTGTCATCGCTCGTCAGGCCGTTGAGCAGTGTCGCCATGATCCGGGCACCGGTCATGCCGAAGGGATGCCCGAGGGCTATGGCGCCGCCGTGAACGTTGAGCTTCTCGTAGCCGATGCCCAAGTGCCGGGCACAGGGGATCAGCTGCGCGGCGAACGCCTCGTTGATCTCCACCAGGTCGACGTCGTCCATGGTCATACCCGCCCGTCGGAGGACCCGACGGCACGCCTCTATCGGGCCGAGCCCCATGATCTCCGGGTCGAGAGCGCTCACGGAAGAAGCGACGATCCGGGCGAGCGGGGTGATGCCCAGCTCGCGCGCCCTGGTGTCGCTCATCACGACGACGGCGGCCGCCCCGTCGTTCAGCGGGCAGCTGTTGCCGGCGGTGACCTCCCCGTCGGGACGGAACGCCGGCTTCAGCTCGGCCAGCTTCTCGACCGTCGTGCCGGGCCGTGGACCGTCGTCCCGGCTCACTTCGGACCCGTCGGGGAGCACCAGCGGAACGATCTCCCGATCGAAAAAGCCGTCGTTCTGTGAGGCAACGGCCCGGTTTTGTGACAGCGCGGCGAACTCGTCCATCTCGCGCCGGGTGATCCCTTCCAGCTCGCGCACGTTCTCGGCGGTCTGGCCCATGGCTATGTAGATGTCGGGGAGGCCCTCCGGTGGGGTCCACCGTTCCGCTCCTCCCTGGGAACGGGCGGCGGTCCGCTCCTCCGCTTCCCTGAAGCGGGGGTTGTGGGTGTCGGGCATCCCGTCGGCCATTCCCTGCCCGAAGCGGCTCACCGCTTCCACTCCGGCGGCGACGAAGACGTCGCCCTCCCCGGCGCGCACGGCGTGGGCGGCCATCCTGATCGTCTGCAGGGACGAGGAACAGTAGCGGTTCACGGTCGTGCCAGGAGAGTTCGGCAGGCCGGCGAGGATCGCCACGACCCGTGCCATGTTGTAGCCGGCTTCGCCGGCGGGCTGGCCGTTGCCGAGGATCACGTCCTCGACCTCGTCGGCGCCGACCTGCGGTACCCGCTCCATCACCGCCTTTACCATTTGGGCGGCCATGTCGTCTGGACGCATGGTGACGAGGGATCCCTTGAAGGCGCGGCCGATCGGGCTGCGCACGGCGGCGGCTATCACGGCTTCGGGCATGACACGTTCTATCCCAAAGCAGGCCCGAGGGCTATCCCAAAGCAGGCCCGAGGGCTATCCCAAAGCAGGCCCGAGGGCTATCCCCAAGCAGGCCCGAGGAGGGCACCCGGGCCGGGCGCAGGCCCGGGAGGCCGGCCGGTACGCTCTAATCGATGAGCGATGTCACGGTAGCCCCGGTCAGGAACGACCCGACCCTCGACGGCGACCACGAGCGGATGGCGCACATCGTCCTCGAGGGTTTCAAGCCCGAGGACGGTGACTTCGTCCCCGCAGGTCCCACCGTGGTAGAGGGGATGGTCAACGGCACCCCCGTGAGGGCGCTCTGCGGCAAGGTATGGGTGCCCTCGAGGGATCCGAAGCGGTACCCGCTGTGCCCGACGTGCAAGGAGATCGCCGAGTCCATGGGCTGGAAGGTCCCGGCGGTTTGAGGGGGGGGGCTCAGCGCGGAACTGTCAGGATGTGCCACGTGCGGCCGCCGTCGGTGGTCTTGGCCAGGCCGTTGGCGGCGGGACAGGGGTGCGGCGCCGGAGCCGTCGAGCGGGGGCAGCTGGAGGTGCTGATCAGGGCGTAGCCGACCTGACCGGAGACGAACTGGGCGAAAGATACGCGGGTCAGGTGGATGTCGGGTTCGACCCTCGTCCACGTCAATCCCCCGTCTTTCGTTTCCATCACCGCGTCGTCGGCCACGAGGATCCAGGTGCTCGGGTCGACGACGGACCATGCCGGCCATCCGGAGGGGTTCTTGCCGCTGCTCGGGAGGGCCCGCGGCGTCCAGGTGACCCCCCGTCACGTACATGTACGGATAGGTCGCTTCCGCGGCGGGCTGCTTCTGGAAGTACGTGTAGAGGAAACCGTGGAGAGAATCGGTGAAGATCGGATCGGAGGGGATCGACACGACGTCGAAGCCAGGCTGGGGTGGTAGCGAAGCCTGGCTCCAGCTATGACCGCCGTCCCTGGTTTCCCACAGAGCGAACTGCCCGGGGGTTGTGCCGTCGAAGCCTACACTGGCTGTGACGAAGTAGATGGGTCCGGTCGCATGTTGGAGGGACGTCTCATAGGTCCAGGTCGATCCGCCGTTCGTGGTGCGAAATACGTCTGTCAAGCCGTCCGCTT
>DATGKR010000200.1:0-33134 GCA_035294565.1 Acidimicrobiales bacterium
ACGTCGACCAGAACGGCAAGGAGGTGCAGCGCAAGGTCCGGGTCGGCCTGGTGGGACCGGTGTACACCCAGATCGAGTCCGGCATCGCCGTCGGCGAGACCGTGGTGCTGGCCGACGCTTCCCTGCCCGTACCGGCGTCGAGCACGAACCCGTCGGCGCTGAGGGGGCTGGCGGGGATCGGCGGAGGCAACCGGGCCTTCTCCGGCGGGGGCGCCGCCGGGACAGCCCGAAGAACCGCTCCGGGCGGATGAGCCGCGGAGAACTGCCGGGCGGCGCCGGGCCGGGCCTAGTCGCCCGGCCGGCTGGTCCGCTCCCCGCCCAGGCGGCGCTCGACGAGCCCGGCGAGCATGCGCAGGCCGGCGGTGCACGCCAGCGCCCCCACGACCGCCACAGCAAGGCCGGTGCTCACGCCCAGCACGACGAGGACCAGCCCCGCCACCAGCGTCGGTGCGCCCCACCACCCGCCGCGTGCGAGGCGGGCCAGCGGGCGGCCGAACCGGGCCGACACGACGGCGTGCGCACGCAAGGCGAGGGCGTGGATCCTGGCGCCCGGCGTGCCTTTGAGCCGGGCGGCGAACTCGGGATCTGCTGCGGCCGCGGCCGCCTCGAGGTGCGCAAGAGCTGCCCGCTCGGCGGCGCTCAGTCTCGCGTCAGGAGTCATCTCTCCACCTCTGTCCAGCTGGAACTCTCGATTCACATTCTCTACCCATCGGGCCTTCCCCGTCGAGAGGCAAAAGGCCCTCCGGCCGACAGGACGCCGCGCGGGCTCGAGGTGGTTGAGCAGTTCGCCTCGACGCGCCGGTTTTCGCGGGCGGGCGCGGCTGACATGTCGAAAAGCATCCGGGGGCACGCCGGCCAGTCGCAGAGTTGCTCGAGACGACCGGCCACCCGAGACCGGCGAGCTGGGACTGCGCCTGAGCCACGGAAAAATCATTAGCCAGGCTACGAATCCCGAGTTAGTAGCCGTAGAGCGCTATCAAGTCGTATCTCGTTCACAACTCGGGAGCATTAGTTCGGATAACTAACCACAGAGGTGGGGCTCCTCGGAGAACCACCACCGTTGCGAGCTCGGCGACGCCTACGCCGTGGTGGGCTCGTCAACCACCATGAGCCCGTCAACCCCGGGCAGCTGAGCGGCCCAGGAGAGGACGTAGGCTCACCCACATGGCCGCCACGCGATCCCCCAAGCCGTCCAACACTGCGGCGCCCGAGACAACGGACAGCGCGCCGCCCACCGGGCGCCCCGGGGAGGGTCCCACCACCCTGGCCATCGACGTGGGCGGCACCGGGCTGAAGGCCTCGGTCCTCGACGCCACCGGCCAGATGGAGCACGCCCGCGCCAGGGTGGACACCCCCTACCCGCTTTCGCCGCAGAAGCTGGTCATGGAGCTCGAGAAGCTGGCGGCGGACCTGCCTCCGTTCGACCGGATATCGGTCGGGTTCCCGGGGATGGTCCGCAAGGGGCGGATCCTGTCCGCCCCGCACTTCGTCGCCCCCGACGGCCCGGGTGGGACACCAGCGCCGAAGCTGGTGCGGGCGTGGCAGGACTTCGACCTGGCCGCCGCTCTCGAGGAGGCTACCGGCAAGCCGGCGAAGGTGGCCAACGACGCCGACGTTCAAGGCGCCGCGGTGGTCGAAGGGAAGGGGTTCGAAGCGGTGGTCACCTTGGGCACTGGCGTCGGCACCGCCTTCTTCAGCGACGGCCAACTGCTCCCCCACTTCGAGTTCGCCCACCATCCGCTGCGCCGGGACCTCACCTACAACGAGGTGCTCGGCGAGGCGGCCCGCAGGAAGGCCGGGGACAAGAAGTGGGCGAAGCGGGTGTGGGAGGCGGTGGAGACGCTCAGGGCGCTGACCTTCTTCGACCACTGCTACATAGGCGGGGGGAACTCGGCTCGCCTCGGCCCGGAGCTGCCCGCTGCGGTCAGCCTGGTCGACAACGCGGCGGGCATCCTGGGCGGGATAAGGCTGTGGGAGCGGACGGGGGGAGCCGCGGGGGAAGTGGCTCGTTGAGCGCCGCCTAGCGGCGGTCGAACACCACCTCGAGGGTTCGCCCCCCAAGGCCGGCGACGGCGCGGCGATGGCGTTCCCGTGCCTCCTCGACGCTCCCGGCGAGCCGGCGCTGCCCGGCCACCACCGCCTCGACCTGCAGCGGCACCCCGTCCGCCGTGCCGCTCGACCCGGTCACCAGGTCGGCCCCTCCGTCGGGCGCCCGCCAGGCCAGCTTGCGTCCACCGACGGTCACCTTCCCCGGCGACGTCTTGGCCACCGGCCGCCCGTCGACCTCGACCAGCTTGTAGACCAAGCCGGCGGTGGGACGCCCCCCGCCCATGACGACGCTCGTTCCAGCCCCATAGGCGTCGACCGGGCTGCCTGACAGGGCGCGGATCGCCCGCTCGTCGAGGTCGCCGGTGACGACGATCCTCGCCCCCGAGGCGCCGAGGGAGTCGAGCAGCTTGCGGGCCCGCAGGGCTTCCTCCCCGAGGTCTCCCGAGTCGATCCGGACAGCAGCGAGCGCGTCGCCGGCCGCGTCGACCGCCGCGCGGATGCCCGCCTCGGTGTCGTAGGTGTCGACCAGCAGGGTGGTCGACGTCCCCAAGCAGGACAGCTGCGCCTCGAAAGCGGAGCGCTCGTCGGGGAACAGCAGCACGAAGGCGTGCGCGGCGGTGCCCGCCGTCGGCACCCCGTAGCGGCGGCCTGCCTCGAGGTTGGACGTCGAAGCGAGGCCGGCGATGTAAGCGGCCCGAGCCGCAGCGACAGCCGCTTCGGGGTCGGTGCGCCGGCTTCCCATCTCGATCACCGGCCGGTCCCCTGCGGCTGCGGCGATGAGCGAGGCGGCCGAAGCCACCGCGCAGTCGTGGTTGAGGATCGACAGGGCGAGCGTTTCGAGCAGTACCGCCTCGCCGAAAGTTCCCGACACGGTCAGCACCGGAGACCCGGCTCCGTAGATCTCCCCCTCGGGGTAGGAGGCGAAGTCACCGGAGAACCGGAACCCGGCGAGCCGTTCCAAAGCCCGGTCGGACACGACGCGCCGGTGGCCGAGCCATTCGAGCTGGGCCTCGTCGAAACGGAATCGTTCCAGCGCGTCGAGGAGCCGGTCGAGGCCGGCGAAGACGCCGTAGCGGCGGCCGGGCGGGAGGGAGCGCGTGAACACCTCGAACACGACCGGGACGTCGGCGCGCCCGGCGGCGAGCGCCGCGTCGAGCATCGTCAGCTCGTAGTGGTCGGTGTAGAAGGCGGTGGACCCCCCGTTCACCGGCGGCTCCTGCCGCGTCGGCCGACGGCCTCGGCGAGACGCTCCCGGCGCAGCTCGTCGCAGTCGGAGTCGTCGAGCGGTGCGAGCTCGCCTACCACCCAGGACAGCAGCAGATCGGCGAAGGCGGGGTTGCGGGCCAGCACCGGGCCGTGGAGGTAGGTGCCGACGACCCGCCCGCACCTCGCGCCGTCGGTGCGCGAACCGTCGTCGTTGCCGTGCCCGGCGACGACCCGCCCGAGCGGCACCGCACCAGGTCCGAGGGTGGTGGAACCAGAATGGTTCTCGTAGCCGCTCAGCAGGGGCAGGCCTAGCTCGGGGGCCGGCTCGACAACGATCTCCCCCACCGCCCGCCGCCCCCTCCCGGGCACGGTGGTGCAGTCGAGCAAGCCGAGCCCCTCGACCGGTTTGCCGTCCGCCCCGGCGAAGCTTCTCCCCACGATCTGCAGGCCGGCGCAGACGGCGAGCACCACGGCGCCCGAGTCCACGGCGCGGCGCACCGGGCTGGACGCCAGCTGGCGTGCCGCCAGCGTCTGGGGCAGGTCCTCCCCGCCTCCCACCACATAGATGTCGCAGCAACCGGGCACGGGATCTCCGGCGCGGACGGTCAGCGTCTCGGCGGCGAAGCCCCGCCAGCGGAGACGCTGGGCGAGGATCACGGCGTTGCCCGAGTCGCCGTAGGTCCCGAGCAGGTCGGGGAAGAGCAGGCCGATGGCGACTGTCACAACCGGCTCCTGAGGTCCTGGAACGCCGTGTAGTTGGCGACGACGTCGACCTCGGCGGCCCCGGCCACGGAGATGGCGGCCACCGGGTCGGGCTCGTGGACGTGCTCCACCTCGGCGTAGCGGAGCCGCACCGCCAGATCCCGCCCCCGCTCACCGGTGGCGACGACGAAACGGCCGGTGAGCCTCTCGAACGGGACGTCCCACAGCCACGACGGGTCGCGCCCGTCGGCGACCCGGGCGTTGATGGCGACGACGAGGGGGACGGGCGGCGGGCGCAGGAAGTCGAACACCTCCAACCACCCGGCGGGGTTCTTGGCCAGGAGGAGCCGCGCCTCGCACCCGCCGGCGCGCACCGCGGCGTACCTTCCGGCCACCTCGGCGACCGAGGAGAAGGCCCGGACGGCGGCGTCGGGGTCGACGCCCATGACCTCGGCGGCGGCGACCGCCATTGCCGCGTTGGCCCGGTTGGCCCGCCCGGGCAGGCGCAGCTCCAGTCGGATCCGCCGGCCGGTCGCCCACACCACGTCGTCGCCTTCCAGCCCCACGTCGAGGTCCGGGCGGCGAAGGTCGCAGCCGCCGCAGGCCCAACCCGTAGCCGGGTCGAAGACGATCCTCCCCCCGCAGGACGGGCAGCTGCCGGCGTCGTCGGTCCACGGCTGCCCGGCCCCCACCCACCGGACCCTCCCGGCGGCTCCCGCGCCCCACACCACGAGCGGGTCGTCGGCGTTGGCCACCACCGTCGCAGACGCGCCGGCCAGCGCGGCCCGCCACCGCCCGGCGACGCTGCGCACCTCGTTGTTGCGATCGAGCTGGTCGCGACTGAGGTTGAGCAGCGCCACGGCCGCCGGCGACGTCGCCTCGACCACCCTGGCCAGCCACGCCTCGTCGACCTCCAGGGCGGCGGCCGCCCGCTCCGGTCCCGGCGCGAGCGCCGCCACCAGGCCGGGGGGCAGGTTGGCGCCTTGGGCGTTGGTGACCACCGCTCCGCGGGTGCGCAGAGCCGCGGCGAGGAGGGTGGTCGTGGTGGTCTTGCCGTTGGTGCCCGACACCAGCGCCACCGCCCGGCCTGCCGCGAGGCGACCCAGGGCGCCCGGGTCGACGGCGAGAATCGCCCTGCCGCCTATGACCGAACCGCCTCCGGTGCCGAGAAGCCGGGACACCCCCGAAACGGCCGCGCCGAGCCCCGCCGCCAGGCGGGTCCGGGCAGGCAGGGGGCTCATCGCGGCGAGGGTACCCGTCCGGCGAGGACACTAGGTTGTGCCCACATGAAGCGATCCCCGGTCGACAGCGCCGCCTTGGCGCTGCGTTTGACCATCGGCCCGATGCTCGTCTCCCACGGCGCCAACAAGGTCTTCGGCAAGGGAGGCCTCGAGGGAACCACCCGCTGGTTCGACTCCCTCGGGCTGCGCCCGGCGCACGTCCACGCCCGGATGGCCGCGGCCACCGAGATCGGCGCCGGGACGCTGCTCACCCTCGGGGCGGCCAGTCCCCTGCCGTCGGCGGCCGCCATCGGGCTGATGGCGACAGCGGCGCGCACCGACCACAAAGGCAAGGGGTTCTTCGTGTTCAAGGGCGGCTGGGAGTACACCGGCGTGGTGGCCGCAGTCTGCGCGGTGATCGCCGCCCTCGGGCCGGGCCGCTTCTCCGTCGACGCCCTGATGGGCCGGCGCAGGGCGGGCTGGCGGTGGGCACTGGCCGCCTCCGCGCTCGGCCTGGCCTCCTCCACCGCCCTCCTCGCGGCCAGCTACAAGCCCGACGAGGAGCCGGCCCGGCAGGCAGCGTAGAGCCTTGTCCTCGCCGGCCGAGCGGGTCGAGGTAGACGCCGGCGGCAGAAGGGTCGAGCTCTCCAGCCCGGCGAAGGTCCTCTTCCCCGAGCGCGGAGAGACCAAGCTGGACCTCGCCCGTTACTATCTGGCGGTCGCAGCGCCGCTCATGGAGTGCATGGGCGGCAGGCCGGTCTTGCTGCAGAGGTTCCCCGACGGCGCCACGGGGCCGTCCTTTTTCCAAAAGCGGGTCCCCCGGCACCGGCCGGAGTGGTTGGAGACGACCGTGGTGTCGACGCCCAACGGCACGTCGTCGCGTGCCCTGGTCGCCGCCGACATCGCCCACGTGATCTGGGCGGTCAACCTGGCCTGCCTCGGGTTCCACGTGTGGCCCGTGCGCGCGTCGGACCCCGACCACGCCGACGAGCTGAGGATCGACCTGGACCCCTCCCCGGGGGTGACCTTCGCCATGGTCGGGGAGGCCGCTTGGGAGACCAAGACGCTGCTGGAGGAGGTGGGCCTGACCGGCCTGGCCAAGACGACCGGCAGCCGGGGCCTCCACGTGTACGTGCGGCTCCGGCCCCGATGGGACCCGGTGCAGGTGCGCTCGGCCGCCGTCGCCGTCGCCCGGGAGCTGGAGCGGCGCCGGCCGGACCTGGTCACCGCCTCGTGGTGGAAGGAGCAGCGCGGCTCGAGGGTGTTCGTCGACTTCAACCAGAACGCACCGCACAAGACCGTCTTCGGCGCGTGGTCCGTTCGGGCGCGACCGGGAGGCCAGGTCTCGACGCCCTTCCGCTGGGAGGAGCTTGCCTCGCTCGACGCTGACTCGTTGACGCTCGCCACCGTCCCGCGCCGTCTCGCCGAGTCAGGCGACCCCTGGGCGGGGGCGGCCGGCGAGTCGCTCGAACCCCTGCTCGACCTGGCCCGCCGAGACGCGGCCGCCGGCCTGGAGGACGCCCCCTGGCCCCCGGTCTACCCGAAGATGCCGGGGGAGCCTCCCCGCGTGGCTCCCAGCCGGGCGAGAAGAGCCCGCCGGTCGTAGACCTGACCTGCCCCCGCTGCGGCCCGCCGCCGCAGCTTCCGATCGGAGTACCACGGTCTCAGGAGGATCCGCGCCGGGGGCAGGTGCCCGTACACCAAGACGCCCTCGCCGGGCGGGATCCGGCGAAGCTCGTCGCTGGGCGCCAGCCGCCGGTGGACCGTGGACACCGAGCGGGTTCTCCTCCCGTCTCTGAGGTCGTGGCTGGTGCTCTCCTCCAATGCGGCCTCCTCGCCGGCCAGCCCCGAAACGAGGTCGAGGGTCGCCAGGTCCGACACGCCCGATAGGAGGAGCTTCGCCCGGTGGTTGTTGGCGATGGTGCGGGCCCGTTCGTTGTCGTAGCGGGCGGCGAGCTGCGCCAGGTCCTGGCAGACCGTCACCAGCTGGATCCCCAGCCCGGCCCCGGTGGAAGCGAGCGTGTCGAGGTCGCGTACCGGGGCGATGTTCGCCGCCTCGTCCAAGACGATCAGGAGCGGAGGGTCGAGCGGCCGGCCCGAGCGGGCCACCCGCCTGTAGGCCTCCGATACGACCGTCGAGACCAGGGCTGCGAACAGGCCCTGCACGCGGCTCTGCTCGTGGCTCGGGCCGCACAGGTAGAGCGTGCCGTTGCCTTCGAGCACGCCGGCGAGGTCGATGTCCGAGCGCGCGGTGGACGCCGCCACGACTGGGTCCTCGAACGGTGCCAAGACGGTCTCCAAGGTGGTGCCCACCGAGCTTCGGATGCGCTCGTCCCTACCGGCGCAGGCCGCCAGCGCCAGGGCGGCGTCCGTCTCGCCGCACGTTTCGAGGATCCTGAGCGGCTCGCCGAGCTCGTCGCTGTCGGTCCAGCCGACCACCTCTGCCATCCCGAGCCCGGCGCGCTCGGCGGCGAGCAGGAGGGGCGCCAGCTGCTTCGCCGCCGCCGTATACCAAAAGGCGGCGTCGGCCATCCCCCTCCGCCCGGGGGTCGACTCAACGAGCCAGCCGGCCATCCTCTGCGCCTCGGACCAGCCGTCGCAGCCCGAGAGGGGAGACCACGACGAGACCGCCGCCACGCCCGACCCCCCTGTGGGGTCGAACACCGAGCACGGCCCGAGCGTGGAGCGCCAGGCGAGGGTTGTCGCGGCGAGGTCGTCCTTCACCGAGGTCGCCACGGCGGGACCTTTCCACTCGAGGAGCGCCGGTATGGCCAGGCCGCTGGTCTTGCCCGACTGGGTCGGCCCGATGACCAGCACCGAGTGGCGTTCTTCGACCGCCACGCGCATCCCGCCGGCGCTGCTGCGACCGAGGACCAGCCGCCGCCCGGCGCCAGCCGCCCGTCTCGGCAGGCGCAGGCGGTGAAGCTCGGCCGGCCGCGCCCAGCGCGCCCCGCGCCGAGAGCGTCGCCGGCGGCGTCCCGACCAGCAGCGGGCGGCGGCCAGCGCCGGGAGGGCCAGCGCCGCTCCCCAACCGTAGAACCACCACCGGCCGGGCAGGCTTGGCATCACCCGGGGCGGCCAGGCGGAACGGGGGTCGGCCAGGTGGCGGCACAACCTCGAGGCGACGCTGGGAGCGGCGGCCAGCGGAACCGGCGGCCAGCGCCCCGTCGACGACCAGCCCGCCAGCTCGCCGGCGAGCCACACCCAACCCACCACGACCGCTGCGCCGACCATGGCGCCGGCGAGGTAGGCGTCGACGTGGGGGGCCGGCACCGGGGGGTGTGCGGGGCCCCGCCGGGCCGGGGGGAGGCGGCTCACCCGTCGCCTCGCCGCTCCGGCGCTTCGAGCGGGCCCCCCGAGCCGCGCATGGCAGCGTCGGTGTCCACAAGCCGGCGCTCCGGCGCGCCGAGCAGGTGCCGCACGAGGAACGAGCGGGCACCCAGCTTCCACAGCGCCGCCCCGCGGGGCAGCCGGGGCACCAGGTCGGCCTCGCGCCGGGAGAGGCGAAGCATCCGGGCGGTGACCTCGGCTTCGGAGGGCGGCTGGCCGAACACCACCCGGGTCTCCGAGTCGGCGAGGAGGCCCTCGGCGAGCTTCTCCTGGGCGGAGCCGTCCGGCCCGGCGGCGCGAAGGTCGGAGAGGCGGTGGACGACGACGACGTTGGCCACGCCGAAGGCCCGGGCGAGCTTGAACGTCGCCTGCGCCCACCTGGCGGTGCCCAGGTCGGAGAGGATCGACCACGCCTCGTCGACCACCACCAGACGCTGGGTCGCCTGACTCGCCCCCGACGCGAGGGCCGCTTGCAGCCAGGCGGTGGCGCAGGTCATCACCAGGGGCAACGCCGGGGTGGCGAAGGTGGCCGACACGTCGACGACGACGAGGCCGCCGGCGAGGTCGACCGACGGCGTGGTGGGCCCGTCGAACATCCCCGCCAGGTCGCCGGCGACCATCCTGCGCAGCTCGAGCGCCGCGATGCGCCCGTCCGAGGCGAGGGTCGCCGGGTCGGTGTGGAGAAGGGAGGCGTCGGCGGGGTCCGGTTCGAGCAGCCGTTCCACGACTTGGGGCAGCGTCGGCTGCCCCGCCGAGGTCGCCCGGCGGACCGCCACGTCGAGAGCGGTGCGCTCCGCCGGGTGCAACGTGCGCCCCAGCGAGCACGCGAGCAGCGCACCGGCCAGCTCGGCGCCCCGACGGGCGGCTTCGTCGGCTCCGGCGCCGCCGGGGACTGTCAGCGGGTTCAACCGCAGGTCGCCGCCGGGGACCAGCTTGACCGGTTCGACCCCGCACGCCGCGGCGAGCGGGCCGTACTCCCCCTTCGGGTCGACGATCCAGGCCTTTCGGCCGAACGCCAGCTGCCTCCATACGAGCGTCTTGACGAAGGTGGACTTGCCCCGGCCGAGCTGGCCGACGACGAGCACGTTCGGGTTGGTGAGCAGCCCGCCGTGGTAGAGCTCCCACGGGTCGAAGAAGAACGGGCCTCCCATCACGTCCCGGCCGAGCAGCGGCCCTCCCGCCGGCCCGGCGTCGGAGACGAACGGGTAGGCGGCCTGCAGGCTGGCCGTCGTCGCCCGGTGCGCCGCCGGCGGGCTCATGGCCGCAGCCCCCTGGCGAGAGGAAGCGTCCAGGTGTAGGCCTCGGCCTGGCGCCCGTAGAGGCGACGCAGCTCCACGTTGGAGGACTGCGCGGCGTGCTCGGCCTCTGCACATGCGGCGCACAGCTCGTCGGGCCCGGCGGCGGCGACGGTGACGTAACCCGAGAAGCGGAACTCCGAGTGGCCCTCGGCGAGCTCCGCCTCGCGCCTGGCCACGCCGGTCGCTTCCCGATCACGCCTCGCGCTGGGGAGAAACCCGGCTTTGGCGCGCAGACGTTGGTCCGCGAGGTCGGCGGTGCGGGCCGACCTGACCTCGCGCACCGCCCGCTCGGCGGCCACCGGGGACATCACCACTGACACGGCACGCCTCGCGCTGCCGAGGAGGAGGGGTGACAAGAAGTCGGGGCCGACCGCGATCCGGGGCCATTCGGAGATCCAGAACGTCGCGTGCCACCAGCCGTCGACGACCGCAGCCGCCCAGTGCTCGGCGATGGCCATCGGCCACGCCGAGGCGCTGCGGGTGGGACGGGCATGCACGTCGGGGCACACGAGCCGGGAGAGCTCGGGCAGGCCGAGGGGAGGGCCGGCGTCCAAACCGGCGCTGCGCAGCTGGCCCTGGAGCAGGCGCATCTCGCGGAGCAGGGATTGCACCCTCCGCTGCCCGCCCGAGGCCGGTCCGCCGACGGCGAGGACCAGCCAGGTGTCGTGGCGGAACGAGGACCCCTGCGACTCGGCCAGGAGCTGCCTGTAGTCGCGCTCCGCCCGTCCCGTACCGGACGGCCCGGAGGGCGGGTCGGCAGGCCAGGTCCGGACCACCCACTGGAGCCTGGCGACCGGCGTGCCCGGCCGGGCCAGGGCGCCGAGCACCCTTCTCCACGCCTCGAGGTGCTGCGACTGCTCGGCGGCGTCGAGCAGCCCGAACGACCGGCCGCCGACCGGGAGCACGGCGGCGACAGTGGCGAGCCTGCGGTCCTCGACGACGGCGAACGGCACCTCCGCAAGGTCGCCGTGCTCGACGAGGCTCACTCCCGGCGGTGCGGTCGCCGGCGAGCCGGGGGAGAGCAGGGAGCGCCGGCGGTGCCCTGCGAGCGGCGCTTCGCCCAGCAACGGGAGGGCCAGGCGACCTCCTGCGGAGGGGGCCTCGCTCAGCAGCGGGGCGCGCACGCGGCGCCCTGCGAAGCCGGCAGCCGCCGCCGCCCAGCCCGCCAGGGCCCTTCCCCCGGGGCGCCACAGGGCGCCGAGGGCGCCGGCGGCGAGGGCGGCCGCCGCGACGACCAGCCCGACGGGGGAGGAGAGGGCGGAGTGCGCGATGACCGCAAGGAGCGCCCCGCCACCTAGGACGGCCAGCTGCGACGCTTGCAGGCCCAGCAGAAGGCCGCGCCGCTCGAGCGGGGGGAAGTCGAAGCGGGGGCCGTCGTCAGGCATCGCCGGCGCCGGCACCCGGGCCGGCAACAGGGAAGTCGGCGCGGTGCTCCGGGATCGGCTGCGGCGCGACGGGGCGGGCGTCGGGCTCCTGCTCGCCGGCGCCGGCGATCAGCAGCTGGGCGACCGGGTGGCCCGTCGCAGACCCTGCCGCCCCGGCGACCCGGGCGGCCGCGTGGACGGGCCGGCGGGCCAGGCCCTCGAGGTGGGCGATCGCCGCTGTCTCGACCACGGGCACCAGGCGCAGGAGGGAGAAAGGCGCGAAGCCGGCCAGGAGCAGGATCCCCGTCCCGGCCACGGCCCCGCTCACCGCCCTCTGCGAAAGCGCCGAGAGCCCGACGACGAGGCACCCGACGATCACGAACTTGGAGAGGACCAACGCCGCCAGGAGCTCGACGGCGCGCCTGGTCATGCCGGCGGTGGCTGGCCAGACGTAGGAGACGAGCACCACCGGCATGAACAGGACCGTCACGTAGACCGCCGCCATCCGGAGCGAGAGCTCCAGCCAGATGAGCAGCGCGCCGAGCATGCCCAGACCGGCGAGGACGACGGTCACCAGGACCGGGAGGCCGGCGAAGGCCGAGGTCACGTCGCGCCCCAGCGGGCCGACGATCGCCTTGTAGCCCGGTCCGGCGACGACGCCGCAGAGCTCCTCGGTCACTGCTATGGCGCTGTCGGCGAGCCCGGGGAGGACAACCGCCGAGAGGACCGCCACGGGGAGCCCCACCGCCCACACCCGGGCGAGGCGCCTCCCGTCCTGGCGGAGGACCGCGCCGATGGTCGCCACCAGCAGCACGGGCAGGGTCACCAGGGCCGCCACCGTCTCCATCCTCGCCGCCGGCCCGCTGAACCACGAGGCGGACATGCGCGGCTCGGTGCTCGACGAGAGCAGGTGGACGAGACCGCGGATCGCCCACCTGGCACCGTCCGAAAAGGCGGAGGCGACGACGCCGAAGGCGGACTTGACGACATCCTGGGTGGCGGAGCAGACGCCGATGTCGCAGAGGATCGAGGCGGGGACGGCGATCAAAACTGCCCTCCCTTCTGCATGAAGAAGTTCAGGATGTACGGTCCGGCGCCGACCAGCAGCGCCGCCGCCCCGGAGATGAGCACGCCGCGCCGGCCGGCGTAGGCCTGCTGGTAGTTCTGCGAGTAGTGGCCGAGGGCCCACACGGCCGCTCCGAGCAGGAGCCCGACGAGGGCGGCGATCTCCACCCAGTAGCCCAACCCGTCGGTCAGGGTCTGCAGCACTGGGGTGCCCGGCAGCCCCTGGGGGTTCGGGTTGAGCGTCACGAACGGGCTGATCGGCCCGGCTGCGCTGGTCATGCACTCTCCTATCTTTAGTGTTGTTTCAATGTATATTATTGTTCTTCCATGCTCATCGTCAAGCCCGTGTCCCCGGGGGTGGTCGGCTACTTCACCGCCGGCCGGGAGCCGGGAAGGTGGACGGCGGGGGCCTCGGCGCTCCTCGACCTGTCCGGCCCGGTCACACCCGGCGACCTCCGCTGCGTGCTCGAGGGCAGGCACCCCGCCACCGGGCGGTCCCTCGTGGAGAGACGCCGGGTGCGCCGGCGCGCCGGGTGGGACCTGGCGTTCTGCGCTCCCAAGTCCTTCTCCCTCCTGGCCGCCTCGGGGACCCCGGCCGGCGCCGTGGCGCTCGCAGCGCATGCTGCGGCGGTCGAGGCGGTGGCCACCGACCTGGAAGAGCACGTCCGGGTCCGGCAACCGGCCGGCCCTGGAGCCCTCCCCCACGGCTGCGGGACGCGGCTGGTCGGCGCGACGTTCTCCCACGCCCTGAGCGCCGCCGGCGAGCCGCACCTTCACACGCACCTGCTGGTGGCGAACCTCACCTTGCACGAAGGGCGCTGGCGCGCGCTCGACCCCTCGCCGTGGACGATCGACCGGCGGGCCGCGTCCGCCCTGTACCACCTCGCCCTGCGCCACGAGCTCGCCTCCCGCGGCGTGCACCTGCAATGGCGCCTGCGACCCGACGGGCTGGCCGACCTGGCCGGCGCCGGGCGGGAGGCCCTGCGCGCCGCCAGCACGCAGAGCCGCCTGGTCGCCCAGCTGGGCCGCTACGCGGCGCGCAGGGCCGCCGAGACCGCGCCGCCTGGGCCCGCGGCGAAGCAGGCGGCGGCGCGGCAAAGCGGTGCCGGCCTCGCCGCCGCAGCGGCCCTACCCGAGACCGGGGGCAGCGACCGCTTTCTGGGAGACGCCCGACTCGAGCGGGTGGTGGCGACCCGTCTCGCCGTGCGCCGCTCCGACTTCCGCCAGGCGGACGTGCTGGTCGCGCTCGCCGCCTCCCACCCCGGCGGCGCCACCCCGCACGAGGCCCGGGCGTGGGCCGAACGCTTCTGCGCGTCCTCCCTCGAGGTGCCCTCCCCCACCGCCGGCCGGCGCTGGACGACTGCCCTCGCCCGGGGGGCCGACGACCAGCTCGCCACGCTGCTGGGAAGGCTCCCGCGGCCGGCGCCGCTGGCGGTCGCCGCCGAGACGGCGCACACCATGGCCGCCAGGTCTCCGACCGGCTGGCAGACCGCCCGCCGGATGGCGGAGTCGCCCGCCGCCGTGCACCTGCTCGGCGTGCCGCCCGGCGCCAGCGGGATCCTGGGCCACGCCGAGATTCTCGACGCCTGCCGGGCGGCCTGGGAAGCGGCGGGGCTGCGCTGCGCCGTGTGGACCCCCGACGGGAGGGGAGAGGCGCGCTGGGCGGTGTTGTCGGGACTGTCCCCCTACAGGGCCGGTGAACGCCCCGACGTGCTGGTCGTGGACCAGGCGGACCGACGGCCGACCGGCGAGCTGTTGCAGGCGGCGGCCGAGGTGGGCGCCCGGGCGGGACGGCTCGTGCTGGTCGAGGGGGGCACCCTGCCCCGCCTGAGCAGCCCAGCCAGCCGGGGTCTCTACGAGGCGGGGGCCCCGCGGGTCGAGTTGGCCGACCCGGCGCCGTGGCGTCCCGGGGGTCCCGCCACCGCAGCCGTGGAGGAGACCGGCCGGGCGGCTGCCGCCCGGGTCCTCGACGGCTGGCTCTCGGCGCGCCTCGCCGGCCGGCCGGTCGCCATGGTGGGGCTCGGACCCGAAGAGATCTGCGCGTTCAACGAGGCGGCCCGCGCGGCACTCGGCCTTCCCGCCGAGCGCACCGGCGCCGTGGCGGCACGAAGGGGGGTGCTGGTCGGCGGCGACCGCGTCGTCACCGTCCGGGGCGGCGGACGGCTGCCCCCTTACGCCACGCTGGGGACCGTAGAGGCGGTGCGGCCCGCCGCCGGCGAAGCGACCATCCGCTGGGACGGCCGAGAGGAGGCCGAAGCCTACGGGCGCGGCGAGCTGTCGGGCGTTGCCGCCGGCCACGCGCTAAGCGTGGCGACGGCGCTCTGCGCCGGCGTCCCGGCGGTGCTGCTCGGGCCGCCCCGAGCGGGGCGCGGACTGCAGCTGGTGGGCGCCGTCGGACGTCGGCCGGGACACGGCCGCGGCCTGGAGCTCAGCCCGGCCTTCGGGCCCGGGGGAGCCGACAGCCTCTCGCGCGGTGTGTAGAGTCCCGCCCGCCATCGACGGGAACTCGACCCGCAGACGCCCGGAGGATCCGAAGACGTCCATATCGCGCAAGCTTCCGCTGGTGTGGGCCCGACTCCCCCGCTCGGTCCGCCGGCCCGTGGTGAGGCTGATGAGGCACGAGCGTCTCCGCCTCGGCCTCCTCGACCGGTTGGGTATCCGCAGCAGGAGCGGTTTCATAACGGTGAGCGCCGGGGGCGCCGACGCCATCCGCAGGGCGATGCGACACCTGGCGGAGGGAGGAGTGCAGGGCGACTACTACGAGTTCGGGCTCTACCGCGGTTACACGTTCTGGTCGGCGCAGAAGGCGGCCGACGCGGCCGGGCTGGCCGGCATGCGCTTCTTCGGGTTCGACTCCTTCGCCGGGCTTCCCGAGGTGGGTGGCCCGGACCTCGACTCGGGGGTGTTCATCCCCGGCGACTACCGGGCGGGCAAGGACGAGGTCGAGCGGTACATCACCGACCACGGCTTCGACTGGTCCCGGGCGACGCTCATAGAAGGGTTCTTCGACCGATCCCTGCATCCCGGCCTGCGGGCGGAGCACCAAATGGGGCCGGCGGCGCTGGTCATGGTCGACTGCGACCTCTACCAGTCGACCGTGCCGGTGCTCCGCTTCTTGCGAGACCTCCTCCAGGACGGCACCGTCGTCCTCTTCGACGACTGGTACTGCTTCGGGGAGGCTCCGGACAAAGGCGAGCCCCGTGCGTTCCGCGAGTTCCTCGACGCCAACCCGGAATGGACGGCTGAGCACCTGATGGACTACCCGAGCTTCGGCTGCGGGTTCGTGATGCGGAGGGCGGCGGCATCCCCCAACTAGAATCCGGCCGCGTGCAGACCGGGCACGCGACGAGGGCCCCAGCTCACGCCCCCCCTGATGTCGAGCTCCTGCTCCCCGACGTCGACGAAACCGACCCCGAAGTGTCCATCGTCGTGCCGGCGGTGAACGAGGAGCTCACCATCTCCACCTTCGTGGAATGGTGCAAAGAAGGGCTCCAGGCTGCGGGCGTCCGAGGGGAGATCCTCATCGTGGACAGCTCCACCGACAGGACAGCCGAGCTGGCCCGGGCGGCCGGGGCGCGGGTGCTGCGCACGCCCCGCAGGGGACTGGGAAGGGCCTACATAGACGCCGTCCCGCACATACGCGGCCGCTACGTCGTCATGGGCGACGCCGACTGCACCTACGACTTCCGCCAGCTGGCGCCCTTCGTCGACGCCCTCCGCCAGGGCAACGACTTCGCCATGGGCTCGAGGTGGAAGGGCACCATCGAGGCCGGGGCGATGCCCGCCTTGCACCGCTACCTCGGCACGCCCGTCACCACCTGGATCCTCAACCGCGTGTACGGCAGCCGTTTCACCGACATCCACTGCGGGATGAGGGGCATCACCAAAGAGGCGCTGGTCCGCATGGGGCTCACCTCCCAGTCCTGGGAGTACGCGTCGGAGATGGTCCTCAAGTCGGTGCGGATGGGGCTGCGCACCGCGGAAGTGCCCGTGTCCTTCTACAAGGACCGCGACGGTCGGGTCAGCCACCACAAGCGGGCCGGCTGGTTCTCCCCGTTCCAGGCGGCGTGGATCAACCTTCGGGCCATGTTCGTCTACCGGGCCGAGTTCTTCGCCTTCAAGCCGGGCGTGGTGTTCCTCACCCTCGGCCTGCTGCTCACCCTGCCGCTGAGCTTCGGCCCAGTCGACGTGGGGCCCGTCCACTTCCAGCTCCACTGGATGCTGCTCGGCCTGACGCTCAGCCTCCTCGGCCTTCAGAGCTTCTTCTTCGGCTGCCTCGCCCAGGCCCTGACCGACTACTCCGGGCGCGCCCGGGAACGCTGGACGAGGGTGTTCGCCTACACCCGGTCTGCCGTCGCCAGCAGCCTGCTCTTCCTCGCCGGCGTGGGGCTGGCCGCGACGCTGGTCGTCGAGTACCTGGCGAACGGCCTGACCTTGCCCGCAGACGTGGGGTCGGCCAGCTACCTGGCCGTCACCGGGTCGCTGTTCATGATCAGCGGTTTCTCGCTGTTCTGCTTCACCCTGGTCCTCCACGCCACCAACGTCAGATACGGCCCTTCGTCGTGAGGCAGGTCGAAGCCCCTCGCCGGCAGTCCTTCGGCGCCGACCGCCCGCTGACCTTCGTCGACCGTTTCGGCGTGTGGCTCTCCGGACGGTCGATACGGCGGGCCGTGGGCAGCTTCGACGGTCTCGCCATCGGGGACTTCGGCTGCGGGCACCGGGCGTCGTTCGTGCGGACCGTCCTCCCCGCCGTCCGATCGGCGACGCTGGTCGACGTGTCGCTGGCCGGCGACCTCAAGGCCCACCCGAAAGTCCGAGCGATCGAAGGGCTGCTGCCCGATGCGCTCGCCGAGGTGGCGGACGGGTCGCTCGACGTGGCCATGTGCATCTCCGCCCTCGAGCACCTGAGCGAGCCGGACCGCATGCTCCTCGAGTGTCGGCGGGTGCTCCGCCCCGGCGGGACGTTGGTGGTCAACGTACCGTCGTGGGCCGGCAAGCGTTTCCTCGAGTTCTCGGCGTTCCGTCTGGGTTTGAGCCCCCCTGAGGAGATGGACGACCACAAGGCCTACTACGACCCCAAGGACCTGTGGCCTCTCCTGCGCCGAGCCGGTTTCCTGCCTCACAGCATCCGCTGCCACCGCCACAAGGCCGGCCTGAACACGTTCGCCGTGTGCAGGCTGGACACCCCGCCGAGATGAGCGCGTCCTTCTCGGCCAGGTTCCTGGCGGAGTCCGTCGAGATCCTCGGGCGGGTGGACCCCGCGGCGCTGGAGCGCTGCGCCGACGGCCTCGCCGCGACGCGCCAACGCGGCGGGCGCCTTTTCGTGCTCGGGGTGGGGGGCTCGGCCGCTCACGCCTCCCATGCGGTGAACGACTTCAGGAAGATCTGCGGCATGGAGGCCTACGCCCCTACCGACAACGTCGCCGAGTTGACAGCGAGGACCAACGACGAGGGCTGGACTTCGGTCTTCTCCGAGTGGCTCAGAGGCTCCCGGATGGGGGCCGACGACAGCGTGCTGGTGTTCTCCGTCGGCGGGGGCGACGAGCAGGCCGGCGTGTCGGCGAACATCGTCGAGGCTCTGCGCCTCGCCAAGCAGGTGGGCGCTTCGGTGTACGGGATCGTCGGCAGGGACGGGGGGTACACCGCCTCGGTGGCCGACGCATGCGTGGTGATCCCCCCCCTCTTCGCCGAGAGGGTCACGCCTCACACCGAGGGGCTGTGCGCCGTCATGTGGCACCTGCTGGTCAGCCACCCCTCACTGGCCCGCTCGGAGACGAGGTGGGAGTCGGTCGCGGCCCGGGGGGGAAGCGCATGAGCGGGCGTTACGTCGTGGTCGGCGGAGCCGGGTTCATAGGAAGCCACTTCGTCGACCGCCTGCTCGGCGACCCTTCCGTGAGCGAGGTGCGGGTGTTCGACAACTTCTCCTCGGGGAGGGAATGGCATCTCGAGCGCCACCGCGACGACCGGCGCCTCTCGGTGCACCGCGGCGACGCGGGCGACGTCGACCGGCTGTCGGAGGCCTTCGAAGGGGCCGAGACGGTGATCCACCTGGCGTCCAACCCGGACATCGCCAAGGCGGCCACCGACCCCTCGGTCGACTTCCACCAGGGGACGGTCCTCACCCACCAGGTCCTCGAAGCGATGCGCCTGACGGGCGTCGGGCGCATCCTCTACGCCTCCGGGAGCGGCGTCTACGGCGATCTCGGCGAGGTGGAGGCCGACGAGGACCACGGGCCGCTCGTGCCGGTCTCCACCTACGGGGCGAGCAAGCTCGCCGGCGAAGCCCTGATCGCCGCTTACTGCCACATGTTCGGCCTGAGCGGCGTGGCGTTCCGCTTCGGCAACGTCGTCGGGCCCCGCCAGACCCACGGCGTCGGCTTCGACTTCGTCCGGCGCCTCCTTGCCGGGCCCGGCCCGCTCCAAGTGCTCGGGGACGGCAACCAGAGCAAGTCCTACATCCACGTCGACGACGTGGTGGAGGCGGTCCTTCTCGCCTCCCGCCGCCTCGCCGAGCCGTACGCCACCTACAACGTGGCGACCGGGGACTACATCACGGTCCGGGAGATAGCGCAGCTGGCGATCGAGGTCGTCGGCGCCCAGGACACGAAGATCGTCTACAGCGGAGGGGCCCGAGGCTGGAAGGGAGACGTGCCGGTCGTGAGGCTCAACACGCAAAGGATCAGGAAGCTGGGTTGGCGCAACCGCCTCTCGTCGTACGAGGCGATGCGCGCCGCCTTGGAGTCGATGCTCGACCAAGCCCGGGAAGGCAGGCTCGAGGGGTGAAGGTGCCGCTGCGGATCAAGGTGTTCGCCGACGGGGCCGACCTGGCGGGGATCGCCCGGCTCGCCGGCGACCCGCTGATCGCCGGTTTCACCACCAACCCGACGCTGATGCGCCAGTCGGGGGTCGACGACTACCGCCGCTTCGCCGAACAGGTTCTCGAAGCGGTACCGGACAAGCCCATCTCGTTCGAGGTGTTCTCCGACGAGGAGGACGAGATGGAACGCCAGGCCCGCCTGATAGCCGGATGGGGACCCAACGTCTACGTCAAGATCCCGGTGACCGACACGTCCGGACGGAGCACGGCCAAACTGGTCCGCCGTCTCACCGAAGCCGGCGTGAAGCTCAACGTGACCGCCATCCTGTCGCTGCGCCAGGTGCAGACCGTCGTCGAAGCCCTCGGCGGGACCGACGCGGCGATCGTCTCGGTCTTCGCCGGCAGGGTCGCCGACACCGGGCGCGATCCGGTACCGCTCATGACTGCGGCCCTCGAGCTGGTGCGGCTCGACCCGGCGCTCGAGCTCCTGTGGGCCAGCCCCCGCGAGGTGCTAAACGTGGTCCAGGCCGACGCCATCGGCTGCCACATCGTCACCGTCACCCACGAGCTGCTGAAGAAGCTGCCGGGGCTCGGCCGCGACCTCGAAGACGTTTCGCTCGACACTGTCCGCATGTTCCGTCGCGACGCCGTCGAAGCCGGCTTCACGCTCTGAGAGACGCTCCGTGATCATCACCCGGACCCCACTTCGGATCTCGCTCGGCGGGGGCGGCACGGACCTGCGCTCGTACTACTCCCGTTCGGGCGGCCTGGTCGTGTCGGCGGCGATAGACAAGTACGTCTTCATCGCCATCAACCGCACGTTCACCGGCGACTACTTCCTCAAGTACTCCGCACTGGAACGGGTCGACGATCCGGCCGACATCGCCCACCCCATCGTCCGCGAAGCCCTGGCTGCCCACCGGATAGGGCCGGGCGTAGAGCTGGTCAGCCTCGCCGACATCCCCGCTGGGACGGGACTCGGTTCGTCGGGGGCCTTCACCGTGGGCCTGTTGCGGGCCCTTTACGCCTTCAAGCGGGAGGCGGTCACCCCCTCGGCGATCGCCGAGGAGGCGTGCAGCATCGAGATCGACCGCCTGGGGCGCCCGGTCGGCAAGCAGGACCAGTACATAGCCGCGTTCGGCGGCATCACCTGCTTCGAGCTGCAACCCGACGGGCGGGTGCAGGTCGTGCCTCTCGCCGTCTCGAACGACACGCTCCACAACCTCGAGGAGCACCTCATGATGTTCTTCACCGGCTACTCGCGCGACGCCGAACGGGTGCTGGACGAGCAGCGGGCGCGCTCGGAGGCCCGGGACGCGGACATGCTCGCCAACCTGGACTACGTGAAGGCGATCGGAGTGCAGAGCAAGGAGGCCCTCGAGTCCGGTGACGTCCAGGCCTTCGCCGAGCTGATGAACGACCACTGGCAGCACAAGAAGCGACGGTCCGGGTCGATGTCCAACCCGAGGATCGACCGCTGCTACGAGGTGGCGATGGCGAGCGGTGCGCTCGGAGGGAAGCTCGTGGGGGCGGGAGCCGGAGGTTTCCTCCTCTTCTACGCCAAGGACAACGAGTCGCTGCGCGCCGCGATGGCCGCCGAGGGTCTCGCCGAGGTCCGGTTCCACTTCGACCACGACGGCTCCACGGTCCTCGTCCGGGGATGACGCTGCAGACCGTGGTGCTCGCCGGGGGTCTCGGCACCCGGATGCGCCCGGCGACCGAGAAGGTGCCCAAGGCGCTCCTGCCTGTCGCGGGCAGGCCTTTCGTCGACTGGCAGCTGGAGCTCTTGGCGGCGCGGGGGGTGCGCCGCGTCCTCCTCTGCGTCGGGCATCTCGGTGAGCAGATCGAAGCCCACGTCGGCGACGGCTCCCGCTGGGGCCTGTCGGTCTGCTACAGCCGCGAGGACGGCGGCCTTCTCGGAACCGGCGGGGCGCTGCGCCTCGCCCGTGAACGGGACCTGCTCGACGAGGAGTTCTTCGTCCTCTACGGCGACTCGTACCTGCCGGTCGACTTCGACCAGGTCGCCGCGGCCTTCCGCAGGTCGGGCGGCGCCGCGTTGATGACGTTGTTCCGCAACGAGGGGCGCCTCGAGGCGAGCAACGCCTGCTTCGACGGGCGGATGGTGACCGTGTACGACAAGAGGACCCCCCGCCCGGACATGGCCTTCGTCGACTTCGGCCTGAGCGTCCTCTCCCGTTGGGTCGTCGAGACCCGGACCGGGGAAGGCTTCTGCGATCTTGCCGACGTCTTCGCCGCCCTGAGCCGGGACGGCCTCCTCGCCGGGCACGAGGTCGCTGAACGGTTCTACGAGGTCGGCTCGCCCGCCGGCCTCGCCGACCTCGAACGCCACCTCGCCTCGGCGGGGACCCGCCAGCCGTGAAGGGGGTCGTCCTCTTCGACTTGGACCACACCCTGGTGGACCGCCGGACGGCGTTCCTGTCCTGGGCGGAGCGCTTCGCCGATGACCGCGGGCTCGGGGCCGGAGCCGTCGAGGTGCTCGTCGCCCTGGACGCCGACGGCACCGCCACCCGGGAGGAAGTGTTCGGCGTCGCCCGCCGGGTGCTCGCCCTGCCCGACGGCGTCGACGAGCTGATCGCCGCCTACAGACTGACCTACTTCGAGCACTACACCCCGGATCCGGCTGTGAGCGCAGCCCTCGGCGCCCTCAAGGAGGCCGGCTGGAAGGTCGGGGTCGCCACCAACGGTCCCCCCAGCCAGCGCGAGAAGCTGGAGCGAGCCGGGCTGGCCGACCTGGTCGACGGGTGCTGCATCTCCGAGGAGGTCGGCGTCGCCAAGCCCGACCCCCGCATGTTCGAGGCGGCCGTGAGCATGTGCTCCCCGTGCTCGAAGCGCTTCGCCGCCGGCTACATGGTCGGCGACCACCCGGTCACCGACATCGCCGGGGGCCGCGCCGCCGGCCTGAGGACCGTGTGGCTGCGCCGGGGGCGCGCCTGGGACGCCTCCATGCCCCAGCCCGACGCGTCCGTCGACACCCTGACGGAAGCCGTGGAGCTGATCCTCCACCACAGTTGAGCCGGCCCAGCTTACGATTGGGCGCTTTGCAGACGGCTCCGTACACGGCCCGACACGCCCGGCACGCCCCGGCCCGAGGCGACGGGTGGAGCGCCTTCGCCGCCCGGCTCGCCGTGTCGCTCCTCCTCGGCGCCGCGGCGGGAACCGCGGTGTGGGCGTGGAGCGGCGGCCCGCTCGACGCGCGGACGACGGTGGTCGGAGCCACCACGTTCAACCCGTTCAACGTCAACGAGTGGCTCTACCGCTTCTACGACATCGCCCTCGTCGCGCCCGGAGTCGCCGTGGCCGGCTACCTGCTCCTGTCGCGTCTAGGACCGCTCCGGGCCGCTCCCTCCGCGCGGCCGTGGCCGCCGCCGCTGGTCGGGCAGCGGTGGGCGCCGCCCCGCTGGCGCGAAGCGCTCGAAACAGCGGCGGGGACGCTTTGCATCGCGCTGTGCGTCGTCGCCGAGCTGGCCCTGTCCACGGGCCTGCTGGCGGGCGCGGTGTCGGCGGCCGTCTACGTCGCAGCCTCGTTGGCGTGGAGCCGCGGGTCGCTGACGCGCCTGGCCGGCGCCAACACCGCCGCCTCCGCGCTGCCGGTGGCGCTCCTCGTTCCGGTCTCGGGCGCGACGTTCGTGCGCGTGGCATCCACGGGGGGTGTCGTCCACTACCCCTGGCTGCCCGCCTGGGTGGGCATACCAGCCGCCGCGGCCGTCGCCTGCGTCGCCGTGTGGGCGCTCTTCCGCTTCCGGAGCCCCTACCGCGCCCAGCGCTGGGCTCTCGTGGGGGTCGCCGCCCCGATCCTCCTCTTCATGCTGACAGCGACGCTCCCGGGGGCGCTCGGGTCGTTCCGGGGTTTCGACGACGCCCAGTCGTTGGTGGGGGCGCGCCTGGTGTTCGGCCACGGCCTGTGGCCGTGGAAGGACGCCTTCTTGCTCCACGGCCCTCTCTACGACGCCATCTACGGTCAGGTGGGCCTGACGGTGTTCTCACCCGACCGTTGGGGCTCGTTCGCCGGCTTGACCTTCCTCGTGGTCCCGTTCGGCCTCGCGGTGCAGTTCGTCTTCATCGCCTGGTTCAGCCGACGCAGGCCGCTCCTTACCGTCGCCGGTTTCGTCGTGGTCGCCCTCGAGGCCTACCCCGCCTACCGGTTTCTCGGCGACCGTTACGTGCTGGTGCCGGTGACGCTCATCCTGCTCGACCGGGCGATGGCCGCCGGAACCTGGGCGCGCTGCGCCTGGCTCGCCGGGGCCATGGTCTTCACGTCCATAGTCACACCGGAAGCGACGGTGCTGATGGTAGGTGTCGCCGCGACCGTGATCCTCGCCGACGCGCTGCACGCCACGGCGGGCCTGTCGGCTGCCAGCTTCCAGAGAACGCTGCGCGGCCTGGCCTGCGGCGCCGCCCTGCTGGCCATCTGGGCTGGGTTCCTCGCGGCGACCGGCCTTTTGAACGGCTTCGTCGACTACTACCGCACGGCGGTCAGCGGCCACCAGTACATCGGCGCCTACCGGCCGCAGTGGTCGATCCGCCACGACCTGCTCGTCGATGCGGAGGCCTTGGCGCCGTTGGTGCTGTTCCTGTTGACCGTGGTGAAGGCGGTGGCGAAGATCCGCCGGCGCGAGGCGTGGGAGACGTCGGAGTGGGTGCTGGTCGCGACGGCCACCTTTGTCCCGATCTTCTACCCGCTGCTGATCGACCGGATGGACCCCGGGCACGTGGGGGAGCTGTTGCAGGCGGTGACCCCGTTCTTGATCCTCTGGGGGATCCGCGCCGTCGGAGCCCTCGACCGTCTCGCCAGGGAGCGCCCCGTCGCCAGCGTGGCGGCGATCGTCGCCGTGCCGCTGCTGTTCTCCTCCCGCCTGCCGCTTCTCGAGGCGGTGCCCGGCCGTTTCGACCCCGGGGCGCCGGTCCCCGCCTATGAGACGCTGCCGCTCGGCTACACCGTCCCCGGGGCGGTCGACACCGCCCAGATCCTGGCCCTCGGAGCCGCCCTCGACCGCTACGCCGGCCCGCGGGCGCCGGTGTTCGACTTCGTGAACGAGATGGGCGTCACCTACTTCCTGCTCGACCGGGTCCCCGGCGCCCGCTACTACCACGTCGAGTCGGCGGCCACGCCGCTGGCCCAGGAGCTGGAGGTCGGCGACCTGCGCAAGAGCAGGCCGCCCGTCGTCATCTTCTTCGACACCACCTTCGGGCTGCCGTTCTACGACGGCATCACAAGCATGGAGCGCGACTACCTGGTGAGCCAGTACATCCTCGACCACTACCGGCCGGTGGAGGACGTGCAGGGCCAGCTGCTGATGGTCCGAGACGACCTGGCTCCTGCACCCACCCCGGCGTCGCAGAAGCTGTACTTCTCCGTACCTGCCTGCAACTGGGGTGACACCCCCGACTTCTTCACCCCACCCCCAGCCCGCGACAGGGCGAAAGCGGTTCCCGCCTCCATCTCCGCGGGGGCGACGGCGCTCCGCGTCGCCGCCCCGCCAAACGGCCTCGCCGCCTACAGGTGGCTCGAGCTGAAGTCGGCGACCCCCTTCGGAAAAGGGGAGGTGACCATCAACGCCGACCCGCCGGGCGTACCGAACATGACCATCGACGCCGGCACCCTGGCGCGTGCCGGCGAGCGCCTGTTCATCCGGGTGGGCAGCTGCTCCCAGTGGCACGGTTACGGCAAGGCCGGCTTCACGCTGCAGGTGACCGGAGACGCCTCGGCGCTGCGCGTGTACCTGCTCCCCTAGTCCCCTCAGCTCTGGCGCAGCGAGACCGTCTCGGCCTCGCGACGGGCCAGCTGCGCAGCGGCGGCCGCCATGACGAGAAAGCCGACCACCTGGCCGAAGAGGGCGAGGACATTGCCGTCGAGCTTCTCCTGGAAGGCGAGCACACCGAGGAGCACCGACGCGGCGGGGTCGCTCACCGTCAAGGCCGGCATCGACTTGGCGAGAGGCCCCGCCCTGTAGGCCTTCTGGGTGAGGGCGATGGTCAACCCTCCAGCGCCGATCAGCGCGTAGAGCGGCCAGTCGGTGAGCACCCCGACGATGCCACCAGCGTTGAAGATGGCGGTCAGCTCCTTCAATAGGGCGGCGACCACCCCGTAGCCGATCCCCGACGCCGCCCCGAGGATCCCCGGAGCGTGCCAGTTCGGCCAGCGGATCCCGATGAACGCGAGGACGCCCACCACTGCCATGCCTATCATCGTCGCCCAGCCGAGGACGTCGGCGTCGAGGAGCACCCTGCCCGGACTGGGTCGACCGGCGAGCAGGAAGGTGGCGAGACCAGCGACGAGCACCAGGGCCAGCAGCCACTCGCGGCCCGATGGGCGGCGCCCCTCGAGGAGGGCGCTGACCGGCAGGGCGAAGAGCACCCCGGAGATGAGAAGCGGCTGCACCACCGCCAGCTGGCCGTGGGCGAGGGCCAGCACGTGCAGGACGAGACCGATCGCCGCGGCCACCAGCCCGGCGACCCACGCCGGCCGGGTCAACAGGTGGCCCAGCAGGCGGTGGGTCCTCCCGTCGGGCGCCCGTCTGGCGCTGTGGTGCTGGAGGATGCTCGAAGTGGCCGCGGCCAACGCCGAAGCCAGGGCTATGGCGACGACGGCCGCCTCGCTCATGATCACGATGCTACCCGGGGGACCCCCACCTCAGACCTCTTCGGGGGGCTGCGCCAGGGCCGGCCGTGCAGGTCGGCGGCCGCCCGGTAGAGGTCCTCGCACGCGTCGAGCACCGCCGGCCAGCTGATCGCCGGCGGCGTCGCCCGGTTGTGAGCCGCCACCCGTTCCAAAAGCGACGGCGAGGTGGCCAACGACACGATCGTCTCCACCAGCGCCCGGTCGGACGCGACCAGCCATCCCTCCCTGCCGTGCTCGACGAAGTCGCCGACCCCGGTACCGGCCAGGGCAAGGATCGGCAGGCCGGCGCAACGGGCTTCGAGGGCGGCGATGCCGAACGACTCGAGGTGGGCGGGGGCCACGAACAGGTCGGAGCGGGCGTAAACAGCCCGGATCTCGTCGCGCCGGACCCGGCCGCGCAGATGTACCCACCCGTCCATGCCGTGACGGCGCAGGTAACGCTCGACCCTGGGACGCTCCGGACCCTCACCCACGATCTCGACGTGCAGCCCCACCTCCGGGGGGAGGCGCCTGCGCGCCGAGTCCAACGCCTGGACAAGCTGGAACGGGCGCTTGCGCGGCGCCAGGCGTGACACGACCGCGATCCTGAGCCCACTGGCGCCGGACGGCTCGCGGACAACCTTCCACTCCTCGGGGTCGACGCCGTTGGGCAGGACCGCCACCTCCGCCCGACCCCCGAGCACGCGGCGCAACGGGGCGGCGGCGGCGGTGCTCACAGCCGACCAGACGACCGGCCAGTCACCCCAGCCGGCGAGCAGGTCCGCCGTGCTGAAGAGCGGCGTGGCCTTGGCCCACAACGAGTGGACGGTCGCCACCACCGGCGATCCGCCGAGCGACGCCCTCCTCGCGGCCAGGAAGGACAGCGGAGAGAAGCTCGACGCGTGGACGTGGACCAGGTCGAAGCCACCGGCGGTGACAGCCGCCGCGCCGACCTGCGAGCTGCGGTAGCGGATCGTCTCCGGGCGTCCGCCCCGCCCGCAGACCCTTTCGACGTCGATACCGCCGCAGCCGTAGCCGTCGGGCGCCGCCGTGGACGTGAAGATCGACACGTCGTGCCAGCGGCTCTGGCGGACGGCCAGGTCGTGCACCTGCATCTCGATCCCCCCGAGTCGCGGCAGGTAGCAGTCGGACACGTGGGCGATCCTCAACGGCGTCCCCTTCCACCCGCTGGAATGGGGGGGTGGCCCGCACGGTCGTGTCCTTCCACGCCCACCCCGACGACGAGGCCTTGCTCGTGGCCGGCACGCTCGCCAGGCTCGCGGCTGAGGGGCACCGGGTGGTTCTCGTCTGCGCCACCGACGGCGGCGCAGGCCTGGCCGCCGGGGAGCTGGCCCCCAGCCTGGCGTCCACCCGGCGAGCCGAGCTGCTGCGGGCGGCGTCGGAGATCGGCTGCTCCGAAGTCCGTTTCCTCGGCTACGACGACTCGGGCATGGACGGCCGCTCCGGCGAGGCGGGGTTCGCCGCTGCGCCTGTCGAGGAGGCGGCGCGCCGGTTGGCGGACCTGCTCGTAGACGTGGGCGCCGACGCGCTGACCGTCTACGACCCGGCGGGCGGCTACGGCCATCCCGACCATGTGCAGGTCCACCGGGTCGGGGTTCGCGCCGCCGAGCTGGCCGGGACCCCGCTCGTGCTGGAGGCGACCGTCGACCGCCGGCTGCTGCTTCGCGCGCTCAGGACTCTGGCCGCCCTCCGACTGGCTCCCGGCGACTGGCGCCCCGAGCGGTTCGAGTCGGCGTGGGCCGACCCCGCCCGGCTCACCCACCGGGTGGACGTGCGACGGTGGGCGGCGCAAAAGCGCCGGGCGATGGCAGCCCACGCGTCCCAGGCGACCGCCGACGATGGCACGCGCACGCTGGCGGCTTTCCTCAGGTTCCCGATGCCGCTTTTCAGGCTGGTGTTCGGTCACGAGTGGTTCGTGGAACGAGGCAGGCGCCCCGGTGGGCGGCTCTTGGACGATCCTCTGGCCGGCCTCGACCACCGGGAGTAGGAGTGGGGCAAGGCGCCGAGTTTAGTGTGGAGGCCATGGATCCAGAGAGCATGCTGGCTGCCACCTGGGAGAAGGTCGACGGGTACATCGAGCAGTCCGTGGTCCACGCCGAGGCGTCCCTGGCAGAGGCCAGAGCGGCGTCGGACCGCGCCGGCCTGCCGCAGATCGCGGTCTCCGCGGCGCAGGGCAAGTTCCTGCGTCTCCTCGCCCGCGCCGTCGGGGCCAGGCGCATCTTGGAGATCGGAACCCTCGGCGGCTACAGCACCATATGGCTGGCTGGGGGCCTGGCGGACGGCGGACGGCTGACGAGCCTGGAGGTGGAGCCCCGCCACGCCGAGGTCGCCCGGGCCAACGTGGAGAGGGCCGGTTTCGCCTCGGTGGTCGAGATCCGCGTCGGGGCGGCGCTCGACACGCTGGGGCAGCTCGAAGGTCCCTTCGACCTGGTGTTCATCGACGCCGACAAGCCCAGCACCGCCGCCTACTTGGAACGTGCGGTCGCCCTGTCCCGCCCGGGCACGGTGATCGTCGTCGACAACGTGGTGCGCGCCGGGGCTCTCGCCGATCCACCCCCCGGGGACGCCAACGCCGCGGGGATGCGGGCGTTCCACGACGCCCTCGCCCGGCGCAGCGACGTCGACGCGACGACCGTCCAGACCGTGGGCTCGAAGGGCTACGACGGGTTCACGCTGGCGGTCGTCAAAGGGTAGCGACGACAGCCCCTCAGGAGGCTCGTAGTACCCCCGCGTCGGCGGCGACGGCGTCGAGGGTGGCGTACTCGGCTTCGGTGTCCACGTTGTTCTCGAACTGGATGATCCCGAGATCCTCGAACCGGCCGCGCAGCCAGCCGTCGCCGGCGTCGAGCAGTCCGAGCTTCTTCACGTTGGGCACGATCTTGGAGAAGAGCATCGTCTGGAACATCTCCTCCATCGGGTCGGGATGGGTTTGGAGGAACTTGACGACCGCCCTGGGGTCGACGCCCATCTTCTCCCACACGTCCTGGGCGAAGAACCGGTTGCGCAACCGCACCGCCGCGTCGTAGCAGAACTCCTGGCGCTCCTTGAGCTCTGAGGCGCTCAGCTGGCGGTACTGCTCCTGGAGGGAGATCACGCCGAAGGCGACGTGGCGCGCCTCGTCGCCCATGACGTAGCGGAGCAGCTTCTTGAGAAGGGGTTCCTCGGTGAGCATGTGCATGAAGCCGAAGGCGGCCAGGGCGAGGCCTTCGACCATGATCTGCATGCCGAGGTAGGTGATGTCCCAGCGGCTGTCCTTGATGATGTCGTCGAGGAGCAGGCGCAGCTGGGCGTTGACCGGGTAGGCGCCGCCCATCTTCTCCTCCAGGTAGCGGCCGAACACCTCGACGTGGCGGGCCTCGTCCATCACCTGGGTGGCGGCGTAGTACTTGGCGTCGATCCACGGGACGGTCGAGGTGATGAGGCCGGTGCAGATGAGAGCTCCCTGCTCTCCGTGGAGGAACTGCGAGAGCGTCCACGCCTGGGTCTCGATGACGAACTGGTTCCACTCCTTCTCGCCCCACGACGCCGTAGGGGCGTCGGGGTCGTCGTGGAGGGCGTTGAAGCGGGCGACGCTGGCGCGGAACTCGGTGGCGAGGCGGTCGTGGTCGACTTCGGTGTCCCAGGGCAGGTCGGTGGTCGCGTTCCACTGCGACTTCTTGGCCTTCTCGTAGAGCTTCACCAGCGCCGGCCTGCTGCGCTCGTAGTCCCAGGTGAAGAGCACGTCGCTGTTCTGCTCTATCAGGTGGACCACCTCGTTGGGGTCGGTCCGCTCGATGACGATGCTGTCGAGATCGTTGGCGTCGAGAGCCACCTGGCCTCCTCACGTCGCTGACTTAATACCGTAAAGATAATACTCGCTATTTTCCGGGGGGGTCAAGGGCGCCGAGGCGCCAGCTCGAAGCGCGCCCCGGTGAGCTCCTCGGAGACCTCCCACAGACGCCTCGCGTCGCTCTCGTCCCTCGCCCGCCGGCTGGGCTTCTCCTTCACCGGGTAGCCGAAGAACACGAACTGGGGACCGTAGAAGTCGCCTCCCCGGGCGGAGGGGTCCGTCGCCGCCCGGACGCTTGGCAACGCCCCGAGCGACGCCGGCTGGAGGAAGGCAGGGGCGACCGATCTCATCACGACGTTGGTGGCACCCCGGCCCTCGAAGCCGAGGTCGGTCCGCGTCCCGCCCGGGTGGGCTGCGAGGGCGGAGACCGGAGCTCCGGCCCGGCGAAGGCGCCGGTCCAGCTCGAAGGTGAAGAGCAGGTTGGCCAGCTTGCTCTGGAAGTAGGGGCGCCACCGGTCGTAGCGGCGCTTGTCGAACATCAAGTCGTCGAAGTCGACGCTGCCGAGGCGGTGGCCGACGCTGGAGACGTTGACCACCCGGGATCCGGCCGTGGTGAGAAGCAGGGGGGCGAGACGGGCGGTCAACGCGAAGTGGCCCAGGTGGTTCACCCCGAAGTGGGTCTCGAACCCGTCCTCGGTGCGGCCACGGTCCACGGCCATCAGCCCGGCGTTGTTGACCAGCACATCGAGACGGTCCGTCGCCGCCTCCACCTGTGCCGCGGCGGCCGCGACCGACGAGAGGGATGCGAGGTCGAGCTGGACGACCTGCGAGCCGGGAACGCCCCGGGCCGCCTGCTCCGCCTTGGAGAGGTTGCGGCACGCCATCAGCACCCGAGCCCCCGCCCGGCCCAGGAGGACCGCCGTTTCCAGGCCGATCCCCGAGTTGGCTCCGGTGACGAGCGCCACCTTGCCGTCCAGCGAGGGGATGGAAGAGGCGTCCCAGCGGGCCACGAGCCGGGCAGGCTAGCCGCCGGTAGGCTGAAGGTTCCATGAGATACGGGCCGTCGATCGTCCTGGCCCTCGCAGCCGCTGCGCTGTTCGCCGTGGCCGCCGTGCTCCAGCAGGAGTCGACGCTCACCGTCGACCCGGAGAAGTCGCTCACCTTGGGGCTCCTGGTCGACCTGTTCCGCCGTCCCAAGTGGCTGCTCGGCGGCCTGTGCATGGTGGGCGGCTTCGCCCTGCAGGCGCTCGCCCTCGCCTTCGGGCCGATCGCCGTCGTCCAGCCGGTGGTTGTCACCGAGCTCGCCTTCGCCATCCCCTTCGGTATCCTCCGACGCCACCGCAAGGCCGGACCCCGCGAGTGGGCTGGCATCTTCGCCGTCATGTCAGGGGTGTCGGTGTTCATCCTCGCCGCCAGCCCGGCCAGCGGGGTGCAGAACCCTCCGGGCAGGGACTGGATCGCCTCGCTCGTTCCGGTTGCCGCAGTGGCTGCCGTCGCCGTGTTCGCCGGCGCCGCCCGGCGGGGTCCGGCTCGGGCGATGTTCCTCGGGGCGGCGGCCGGCATCTCGTTCGGGATGCTCTCGGTCCTGACGAAGGCCGCCGCCCACCTGATCTCCAAGGACGTGACCAAGGCGCTGACGACCTGGCAGGTCTACGCGACCATCGGCGTCGGCATCGTCGCCCTCGTCGTGTCGCAGAGCGCCTACCAGGCCGGCCCCCTCGCCTGGTCGATGCCCTTCGTCGGCGTGCTCGAACCGCTGGTGGCGGTGGTGATCGGCGACATCGTGCTCGACGAGCAGATCCGCCTCTCGGAAGCGTCCTTCGCCCTCGAGCTTCTCGCCGCCGCGGTCGCCTGCGCCGGGATCCTGCTGCTGACCACCTCGCAAACCGTCCTCAGCATCTACGAGGAACGCATCGACCAGCAGCACTGCGTGGCCTAGGGCCCGGCGCGACAGCTTCTCAGGGCGGCCGGCCTCGGGGCCGCCGGCCGAGTAACATACCGTCGGCTCCGAAATGTCCCGAATAGTCCGTATCGCGGCAGCCTGCGTGCTGATTTGCACGGCCGTATGGTGGCGGCCCTCGGACGCGGCCGCCGCCCAGCCGGCCACCTGGAACTTCGCCCAGGCGGCCATTCCGGGGGCGCAGCCGCTCGGCGACTACGGCAAGGGGGTGCTCGTGGCGGTGGTCGACACCTGGGTGGATCCCAACGACACCCAGTTCGGCGGCAGGGTGATAGACGAGGCCGACTGTGTCGGCAGCAACGGCTCGCCCTCGTCGTGCAGGGACCACACCTACGCACCCGACGCGTGCACCCACGGGACTCACGTGGCGGGGACGATCGCCTCGGCCAGCTATGGCGTCGCCCCCGAAGCAGACCTGCTCGCCGTGCAGGCGCTCAGCTACAACCCGGCGAACGGCGAGTGCACCGGGTCCACCAACGACGTCGCAGCGGCCATCGACTTCGCGGTTGCCAAGGGCGCCAAGGTGATCAACCTCTCCCTGGGCGACCTGGTGCCGCTCCTCTTCCAGTCCGGGCAGGTCACATCTGCCATAGCAGCGGCCGCCGCCGCGGGGGTGGTCGTGGTGGTGGCGGCAGGCAACAGCGGCCTCCCCTGGACCGACAACTACGGCACCAACGCCATCATGGTCGCCGCGACGGGCCCGAGCGGGCAGCTGGCCAGCTACTCGGACTCCTTCGTCCTCCCCGAGGGCAGCATCGGCATAGCCGCCCCGGGGGGGGACACCGGCTCGTCGCCGACGTGCGCGCCCTCCGACTGCATCCTTTCGACGCTCCCTGGCAACCAGTTCGGCCTCATGGAGGGCACGTCTATGGCCACCCCCCACGTGTCGGGCACGGCGGCCCTGCTCCTCGCGGAGCACCCGGGCCGCGGAAGGGCGGGGGTGATCCAGGCGCTGGTCTCGACCGCCCGCCCGCTTTCTGGGGCCAGCGGCGGCCTGCTCGACGCCACCGCCGCCCTCGAGCTGGACCCCCCCCACGCGTCGGCCCCCGTAGCCGGGCCGACCGTCTCCGCCCAGTCGCGCCCCGCGTCGTCCTCCCCGCTCGCCACGACCGGCGCTACCAGCGCTCCGGCCGGGACGGCCGGAGCCGCCCAGGCGGCCAGCGGTGGGAGCGGCACGCCCACCGCCACCCCGACCACGGGGCGCCCCGCAGGAACATCGAGCGCTGCGTCCGGCGGGGGATCGCCGCCTGGTGCCCCACCGGGGAGCACGCAGATCCGCCGGGTGGCCTCCGCCGGAACCCGGCCGGCAGCGGCCCGCAGCTGGGCCGACCGTCACGGGCCGGTCCTCGCCGCAGCGGCCGCGCTGGTCGTGATCGTCGCCGCATCTGGGGCGCTGCTGTACCGCCGCCGGGCCCGGCGCGGCTAGATTCCGTGGTTGTGACCGGACCGCTACCGCGCGAAGCGGCGCGCCCCGGCCTCGAGCGGGGCCGCCCGTGAAGTACGATGGCGTGGACGTCGCCGCCGGCGGGGCCGAGACATCCCACGCGATCGTCGCCGAGCTCGTCGGCTCGGGAAGAAGGGTCCTCGACGTCGGTTGCTCGACCGGCTACCTGGCGCAGGTCCTGGTCCAGGCCGGCAACCGGGTGTCCGGTGTGGAGCTGGATCCCGAGGCCGCCGAAAAGGCCCGTCCGCTGCTCGACCAGCTGGTCGTCGG
>DATGKR010000201.1:0-6702 GCA_035294565.1 Acidimicrobiales bacterium
CGCCGACGCCCTGCCGGTCTACGGGCGCACGGTGACCGTCGAGCTCCAGCCGCTGCGGCCCACCCGGTAGCGGCGCCAGCTCCCACCTTCCCCGTGGCCTGCCGGCTCGTTTCTGGCGTGGCCTGCCCGCCCGTTCTTGGCGTGGCTTGCGGGCCCGTTTTTGGCGTGGCCTGCCCGCCCGTTTTTGGCGTGGCCTGCCCGCCCGGGCGCTTCCTTGCGGTGTCGGCTCAGCGGCCGGTCCGCACCGGCAGGCGGGCGAGGCCCCTCAGGTTGATCCTCCCGTTCCAGGCGGGCTCCCCGCCCAGCTCCATCCCGGGGAAGCCCCTCACCAGCCGGCCGATCGCCACCTGGGCCTCGAGGCGGGCCAGGTGGGAACCGAGGCAGTAGTGGTGGCCGCCGCCGAACGAGACGTGCTGCGAGGCCCCCGGGCGGGTCAAGTCCAGCTCCTCGGCGGTCGGCCCCCACCGCGACGGGTCCCGGTTCGACGATCCCAGGCCGAGGATCACCACGGCGCCCGCCTCGATCTCCTTGCCGCCAACAACGAGCGGCTCCAGTGGTATCCGCCGGCTCATCTGCACCGGGCTGTCGAAGCGGAGCAGCTCCTCGACCGCGTTGGCGTCCAGGTCCGGGTCGGAGCGCAGCCGGTCGAGCTGGGAGCGGTGGGCCAGGAGGGCGAGGGTGCCGTTGCCGATCAGGTTGACGGTCGTCTCGTGGCCAGCCAGGTAGAGCAGGGCCACCTGCTCGGCCAGCTCGTCCTCGGAGAGGGTGTCGCCGTCGTCCTCCGCCGCGATGAGCCCCGAGAGCAGGTCGTCGGCGGGGTTGCGGCGCTTCCAGTCGATGATCTCCCCGATCAGGCCCCGGATGTTCCGGCTCGCCTCGGCGATCGCCGCCAGCAGGTCGGGGTCGGCCACCGGCTCGAGGCTGCGGACGAGCGTGCCCGACCACTCGCGCAGCTGGGTGGTGTCGGTTTCGGGTGTGCCGAGCAGCTCGCTGATCACTTGGAAGGGGAGGGGGAAGGCCAGCCCGTCGATCACGTCCCAGTCCGGGCCGGCGGCTGCGAGCGCCTCGTCGACCAGCTGCTCCACGCGGGGCCGTAGCCGCTCGACCATCCGCGGGGTGAAGGCCTTGGACACCAGCCGCCTGAGGCGGGTGTGGTCGGGCGGGTCGCGGTTGAGCATGGCGTTGCTGCCCGCCTCGGCGACGTCGCCCATCACCTGGCGGGCGAGCTCCATCATCGGTGTCGGGTTCGCCTTGCGGTCTTCGACGCTCTGCGACGGGTCGCGCAGCACGCGGAACACGTCGTCGTAGCGGAAGAGGACCCACACGCCCATCGGGCTGTGGTGCACGGGGTCGGAGTCGCGCATCTCCCGGTAGTGCGGGTAGGGGTTGTCGGAGAAGCCCGGCTGGAAGGGGTTGTAGGTGACGTCAACGTCGCTCATCCCGGCCGCCAAGCTAGCGCTCCGCTTGCCCGTGGCGCCTCGCCTGGTGCGGCTCCTCCGGTGGCCGCGCGATCATTCGCCGGTGAAGACGCTGGGGGAGGCCCCGTTCCTGAACATATTCGACCCCGCCGTTCAGTCCGACGTCGAGGCGGTGGTCCGCCGCCTCGGGGCTCAGAGCGCGGTGCTGAGGACGCCGATCGGGGCGGCAGTCGTCGGGCGCGCCGAGGTGCAGGCCCTGCTGCGAAACCGGGCGATGCACAGCTCGCTCCTGAACCTCGTGCGCCTGCAGGGCGTCACAGACGGGCCGGTCTACGAGATCGCGGCGGCGTCGCTGCTCGCCAAGGAGGGCGACGACCACACGCGGATCCGCCGGCTCGTGTCCCGCTCGTTCACCCCCAGGGCCGCCGACGCCCACAGGCCTTTCATGCGCCGGCTGGTCGGCGAGCTGGTCGGCGGCTTCCGGGAGAAAGGCGAGTGCGAGTTCATGTCGGAGTTCGCCGACCACTACCCCGTGCAGGTGATCGCCCACCTGATGGGCGTCCCCGCCGAGGACCACCCGATGTTCGCCCGCTGGGGCGACGCCCTCACCCACGTGCTCTCCCTGGAGCTGGCTCTGCACCGCGACCTGGTGCAGGCTGCGCTGGAGGAGATGGCCGGGTACCTCGGGGAGCTGATCGCAGAGCGGCGGCGCGCCCCGAGGGAGGACCTCGTCTCCGAGTTGATCTCCGCCCGCGACGGCCAGGACCGCCTCGACGACCGGGAGCTGCTCGCCCTGCTCGGGGGCCTGCTCTTCGCCGGCTACGACACCACCCGCAACCAGCTCGCGGTGGCGATGACCATCTTCGCCGAGCGCCCGGTCGAGTGGACGGCGCTCGCCGCCGATCCGGGGGCAGCGGCCGCCGTGGTCGAGGAGGTGATGCGCTACCAGGGGGTCGTATCGGTCGTCCCGAGGGTGGCGACAGAGGACGTCGAGGTCGGCGGGTACACGATCCCTGCCGGCACTCTCGTGTCCCTCTCCCTCGCCGCGGCCAACCGGGATCCGTCCGCCTACCCCGACCCCGGGCGCTTCGACGTCTCCCGGGCCGACCCCGAGCCGCACGTCGGCTTCGGCGGGGGGCACCACCACTGCCTCGGCGCCAACCTGGCGCGCGCCGAGATGCAGGAGGCCCTCCCGATCCTGTCGGCTTCGATGCCAGATATGCGCATTGCGGAAGAACCGGAATGGAGGTCGCCTCTGGGCGGCATATCCGGGCCTCTGCGGCTGCGGCTCCGCTTCCGTCCCGCACCGAACCCCTCAGGGTGACAGTCAACCTGCCGATACAGGGATGGTTCGCCCAAATGGAAGGAACGGGAGAGGACCGTGAAGATCGTCGCCGCCTTGAGGCGGTTAGGAGTGGTGACAGCGGTGATGCTGCTCGTGCTCGCCGCCGGAGCGACGGCCATGGTCGTCTCCGACCGCAGCACGGCGGCGCAGGGCCGGGTGCTGCGCCAGGACCGCCTGACCCTGGCCACGTCGCTCGCCACCTTGGCCCGCGGGTACTTCGGGCAGCTCGCCGAGGCGCAGGCGGCGGCAGGGCAGGCGCTGGGACCGGCGGTCTCCGCCCCGCCGGCGGTGGCGGCGGCGTCGCTCGACCACGCCGCGGCTGCGCTCACCGGCAAGCCGGCGGCGGTCCTCGTCAGCGTCGCCGGTGAGCCGGTGGCCGCGACCGGGAATGCCGCCCCGCTCGGCGCCGCCCTGACGCAGGTGCAGGCAAGCCTCACCAGGCAGCTCTTGGCGGGCCAGCCGGGGCTGAGCCCCGTCGCGTTCGTCAACGGGCGTCCCACCGTGGTCGTCGCCGTGCCGGTGCCCGGCCACGGCGGGACGGCCGGAGTTCTCTTCGCCGGCTACGACCTGACCGTCCTGCCCGTGGCCAGCTACGTGCAGCAACTCGACGTAGGCTCCCACGCCAGCACCAGCGTCGTCGACCCGGCGGGCCGGATGGTGACCGCCGCCAGCCCCGCGGACGTCGGCCGCCTCGAGCCTAGCGCCGTGCTGACCGCCGCCTCGCGGCTCGGGCCGGCTGGGGGGGTGGCCGAGACCTCCGGTCCGTCGCCGGTGGTGGTGGCCGCCTACCCGGTCGGCCTGGGAGGGTGGATGCTCCTGGTCGACCAGCCGGCTCCCGACTTCTACGGCTCGCTGTTGCACGCCAACGCCGTGCTCCATTGGGTGCTGCTCGGCCTGCTCGTCGTCGTCTCCGCCGCGCTGCTCGTCTTGCATCACCGGCGCCAGTCTGCCGTCCACGCCATGGCCGGCGTCGCGCTGGTCGACACCCTCACCGGGCTGCCCAACCGGGTGGCGTTCACCAGGGCCCTGGAGGCCTCGATGGAGCGCCACCGCCGCGACGGGATGAACGTCGCCCTCCTTTTCTGCGACCTCGACGGGTTCAAGTCCGTAAACGACCGCCTCGGCCACGCCGCCGGCGACAGGCTGCTGGTGGCCGCGGCGTCGAGGCTGCGCACCGTGGTCGAGGCCAGCGGCAACGGCCGGGCCGTCATGGCCCGCCTGGGAGGCGACGAGTTCACCGTCCTGCTCGAAGGCGCCGACGTCAAGCCGGACGCCCAGCGGGTGGCCGAGGCTCTCACCGGGGCGCTCAGCGTGCCGTTCGTCCTGGGTGCCGAGGAGGTCGCCATCGGGGTGAGCGTGGGGGTCGCCTACGCCCAGCCCGGCAGGGACCTGCTCCGCGACGCCGACCTGGCCATGTACCGCACGAAGGCGGTCCGCCGGGCGAAGCGCCCCGCCACGACCCCCGACGAGGCTCCGGAACCCAGCGCGCCGCAGGTCCCCAGCGCACCGCCGGCTTCCCCGGCCGTGGGCGCCCGGGTCTTGTGAGCCCCTCGCGGCTGACCTCCCTGGTCGTGCGCGCCCGGGTCTTGTGAGCCCCTCGCGGCTGACCGCCCCCGGCCCCTAGGTCGAATCGCGCTCCCGATGTGTCCGGCCATGAAATCCCGGGAGCGCGAATCGGCGCAAAACGCGTCGAATTTGGTACCGAAGATTCGGCGCCGCGATCGGGGGAGCGCGAACCGGCGCGAAACGCGTCGGATCCGGTACCAGAGATTCGCCCCGCATGCACATCGGGAGCGCAAAACGACAGGGGACGGGCCAGCCACTCGGTCGAGCGCGTCCCCGACCGGCTGCGTCAGCCGACGATTTGGCTCGTCTGGATGACCGGCTCGATGTTCGTGTAGTTCTTCACGTCGTCGAGGAGCTCGGATGTGCGCGGGTTGGACATCGCCGCGGCCACCGCGTCCTGGGACGAGAAGCGGAAGTGCACGGCGGCCTCGAAGGGCCCGTCGACCCCGCGGTCTATCTCGGCACCCTCCGGCTCCCAGACGCTGACCGCCAGAGGAATGTGCTTGTCGCGGTAGTAGTCGTGGTCGAAGGTGGTCCCCTCGCCCTTCGGGTAGAGCACGCTGAGTCGGATCATGCGCTGAGTCTGCCCCATATCTGCCTCCGGCGCCCGCCTGTTTGCCCTGGGCCGGCGGCGGGTAACGCCAGGACCGTGAAGCCCGACCTCGCCCTGCCCGAACAGCTGCAGGATCTGCCGGCCCGCCTCGGCGAGTTGCCCGGCGCCCTCGGCGAGCTGCCCGGCCGGATCGCGGAGCTGCCAGGCGCCCTTGGCCACCTCCCGGCGCGCCTCGGCGAGCTGCCCGGCGGCATCGCCGAGCTGCCAGGCGCCCTCGGGGAGGTCCCGGCTCGGCTCCCCGCGGCGACGGCCCGTCTCGGTACCGGCGGCGTCGACCGTGCCCGGCGCGCCCGTCGGCTGGCGGTACCCCTCCTCGTCGCCGGGATCGTCGCTGGCGCCGTCTTGGTCGGCCGGGCCTTGCGCCGGCGTGCCCCCCGAGACCCGATGGAACCCGACAGCGCCCCCGCTTGAGCCGCACCTAGCTTTGGTGCTCGTGGGAGCGCTCGACGGGATAAAGGTGGTGGAGGTCGGCCTGCTGGTGCAGGGCCCCCAGGCGGCGGCCGTGCTCGCCGAGTGGGGAGCAGATGTGGTCAAAGTGGAGCTCCCGCGGCTGGGCGACCAGAGCCGATGGCTGCCCGTGGCGCCAGACGACCCGAGGTCGGCGTACTTCCAGGCGTGCAACAGGGGCAAGCGCAGCGTCACCCTCGACCTTCGCCGCCCCGAGGGTCGGGAGGCGTTCATTCGCCTGGCCGGGATCTCGGACGTGGTGATCAGCAACTTCAAGCCGGGCACCATGGAAGCCTGGGGCCTCGGCCACGCCCAGCTCTCCGAGCGTAACCCGGCCCTGGTGGTGGCGGAGAGCTCCACCTTCGGATCCTCTGGGCCCGACGCCGGCCGCGAGGGGGCCGACCTGTCAGGCCAGGCGGCCGGCGGGCTGATCTCGACGACCGGCGTCGACGGCGGGGAGCCCACCCCGGTGGGAGCGACCGTGGCCGACCACATTGCCAGCCAGAACCTGGTGGCGGGCATCCTCGCCGCCCTCGTTGCCAGGATCCGCACAGGTCGGGGCCAGAAGGTGGAGACGTCGCTTTTGGGCGGCCAGATCTGGGCGCAGGCGAGCGAGATCACCGCCTACCTGCTCACCGGGCGGGTGCCCCGCCGGGCCAACCGGGGTAACTCGCTGATACCCGGCCTCTACACCCTGCTGCCCACAGCCGACGGCTGGGTCGCCGTGGTGGGCGTCACCGGTCCCGCCCGGGCGACGTTGTTCGCGTTGGCCGGCAAGCCGGATCTCGCCGAGCGGTTCGCGCAGCCCCTCTACAGCGAAGCGGATAAAGACGCCATCTACGAAGAGCTCGCCCCTCTCCTCAGGCGCCGAACGACCGCCGAGTGGTGCTCTGCCTTGGCGGACGCCGGCATCCGCCACGCCCCGGTACGGGACTACTCGCAGATCGCCGCCGACCCCGGCGTGCGGGCCAACGGTTACCTCGCCGAGGTAGCCGGGCCGGAAGGCCCCGCGACTGTCGTGGCCTGCCCGGTGCGTTTTAGCGCCACCCCGGCCACCCCAGCGGCGAGAGCCCCCGAGCTGGGCGAGCACACCGAGGAAGTCCTGCTCGAGCTGGGGTACGGCTGGGACGAGATCGCCGCCATGTCGTCAGCCGGAACCGTCTGAAAACGGTCCCGAAAACACCGGTGGCGCCCCCGGAGGGGCGCCACCAGCGGAGCGGCCCGAGCGGCGGATCTCGGAACCGCTCTCCTGGAGCAGGTGGCGGGTTCCCGCTCCAGGTTCTTAACCATACTCCCGTCCTGACAGAACCGGC
>DATGKR010000202.1:0-7139 GCA_035294565.1 Acidimicrobiales bacterium
AGCTCGGATCGAGGAGCACCTGGGCAACGGTCGGGGGTAGCGACGGTTTGCTGCCAAAAGCCACGGGTAGCTCCTAACTGTCAGTTATTTTCCTGTCGATGAAGGAAAAGACCTATGGCCCTACCGCTCGAGCGTCCGACTAAGAGGGGGAGGAAGCCATCCCTCGCGCCGCTGCGCGTCGTGCCTCTCAGCGAGCGCGGGCTGGGCTGGTCCACGGCGCCGGAAGGCCGGTGGCTCTCCCTAGGCGGCCGGGGTCGCACGTGGATCAGGGAGGAGCCGGGCCCGGAGGGAGCGCGGGCGGTGGTCATGCTCCACGGCCTCGGGGCGACGGGGGGCCTCAACTGGGCAGGGGCGCAGTCGGTGCTTCGCGACCGGTTCCGGATGTTCACGATCGATCTGCGCGGCCACGGCCGGGGCATCAGGACGCGGCGGTTCCGGCTGGAGGACTGCGCCGACGACGCGGCGGCCATGATCCGAGCGCTCGGTCTCGTCAAGCCGATAGTCGTCGGCTATTCGATGGGCGGGCCCGTGGCCTCCCTGCTGTGGAGGCGGCACCGGGGCCTCGCCGGGGGCCTCGTGCTGTGCGCCACGAGCCGGAATTTCCGGGGGAGCCCCGGTGAGAAGCTCGGGTTCGGCGCCCTCGCCCTGGTGGGCATGTCCCCGGTGGCGTTGCCCTCCGGGGTGGTGCGGGGGTGGGCTGCGGCCCTGAAGCGCATACCGCTGCCATCACCGGCGCCGCTGCAGGACCTCCGCTTCGTCGTCGACGAGCTGGCCGGACACGACCCCCGCTCGATCGTCCAGGCCGCGGGCGCCATCGGCGGCTTCAACGCATCCCCGTGGATCGGCGGCGTCGACGTGCCCACCTCGGTCGTCGTCACCACCGCCGACCAGCTGGTCCCTCCCGTCCGCCAACTCCGGCTCGCCAGGTCCATCCCCGGAGCCACCATGCACTTCATAGACGCAGGCCACCTTTGCATCGCCGGCGGCTTGCAGAAGAGCCTTTTCCTCTCGGCGCTTCGCCGGGCCTGCTTGGACGTCGAGTCGAGGATCTGACCCCCAGCCCTACTTGACCTCGAAGGACTGTCGGAGCTTGGCCAGCGTCCTCGCCATGAGGCGGGATACCTGCATCTGGCTGACGCCTATCTCCGAGGCGACGTCGCGCTGGGTCCAGCCGTCGAAGAAAAGGCGTTTCAGGACCAGCTTCTCGCGCTCCTCCAGGAGAGGCAGCGAGTCGCGGAGCTGCCGGCGGTCGAGCGTGGTCTCGAAGCCGGAGTCGACGACGGGGACGTCGGTCGTCGAGTCCTCGTCTCCGTTGCGAGGGGTGTCGAGCGACGCCGGCCAGTAGCTGTCTCCCGCTTCCATGGCGGCGAGCACCGTCTCGTCGCTGACGCCGAGGTGCTCGGCGATCTGCTGGACGGTCGGCGAGGTGCCGAGGGTCTGACCGAGCTCCTCCCGAGCGGCCTTCACCGACAGGTACGCCTCTTGGAGCGAGCGGGGGACGCGCAGCATCCAGGTCTTGTCCCGGAAGTGGCGTTTGAGCTCGCCGAGGATGCTGGCCGTGGCGAAGGTGGCGAAGCTGGAGCCGCGCTCGGGGCTGTAACGGCCCGCCGCCTTGACCAGGGCGAGGAGGGCCACCTGTTCGAGGTCGTCGGCCATCTCACCGTGGTGCGAGAAGCGCCGCGCCAGCGACCGAGCCAGGTTGTAGTGGGTCTCCACCAGCCGCCGCTGCTCCTGGTGGCAGGCGAGTGTCGGAGGGGGCTCGCGGTCGGGTGCCGTGCGCTCCACCCGGGCGGGTGAGGTCTTGCGGAACAACCGGCCGGCTCGGTCGACGCGTTCGACCTCGGCTGGCAGCGACCCCTTCTCCGGCCTCTCCGCGAACAGCAGGTGCCCCCCTTTGCGCAGGTGGGTGAAGGCGGCGGGGTCGACCCGCTGGGTCGCGGTCAGCAGATCTACGGGCCCGAGCGGCGGGGCGAGGACCACCCGTTCGATGACCCGGCGGTCGGGCACCCACCTGCGGTCCTCGTGGCGGAGGCCCGCCGGCCGCTCGGAGCGGGGGAGGCAGCGCACGTCGCCCAGCGCGAAGTGCACCCTTCCCGCCGGGCGGGAGCACGCCGAGAGGAAGAAGCGGATGTCGGCTTCCTCTGGGCGGGGGTGCGCATGGTGGTAGGCGAGCGCCAAGGCGGCGGCGTCCTCGGCGGGTCCGACCGTCCACGACCGCGGGCGGCTCAGGCCGAGAAGGGCCGGTACGACCTTTCGCTGTAACAGTTCCCAATCGCGCAGCAGAGACGTAGCCCGCTCCAATCCAGCGCCCTAGTCGGCGCCCGTTCGAAAGACCCGATCTCACAAGGATCCTTCCCTCCTCAGCCGCCGAGAAAACGTAGGTGCCCCATCCCGGGGGCGGCCCGGTGGTCGGCCTGCTCCCCCGGGATGGGGGATGCCGGCCGCGTCCGGCCCCGAGCGGGCAGGGGGACCTCGGGCTATGCTCCGGCGGCCGGGTGTGGGATGCCCTGCCGAGGGGTGCCAGCCGAGCTGCAAGGAGGGCCAGTGAGGTTCGGGACAACCCTGTTCACCGCCGACCGGGGCATGACCCCGGCGACCGCCGCGAAGGCTCGGCACGTGCGTGGCGCTGCCCTCGAGCGGTTCGCATGACCGCCTTCCCCGACGGCTTCCGGTGGGGGACGGCGACGGCCGCCCACCAGGTCGAGGGCGGCAACACCAACAACGACTGGTGGCGCTGGGAGCACGCCGCATCCGGAACGGTCGCCGAGCCGAGCGGCGACGCATGCGACTCGTGGGACCGCTGGGCGGAGGACGTGGCCCTGGTTGCCGGCCTCGGTTTTGACCACTACCGCTTCTCCCTCGAGTGGAGCCGGATCGAGCCCGCCCCCGGCGAGTGGTCGCTCGCCGCTCTCGACCACTACCGGCGGATCTGTGCCGCCCTGCGCGAGAGGGATGTCGAGCCGGTGGTCACCTTCCACCACTTCACCAGCCCGGCCTGGCTGGCCGACATGGGTTCCTGGGAAAAAGGGGAGGCCGTCGACCGCTTCGCCGACTTCTGCCACCGGGCTGCCGCGGCCATCGGCCCGCTGGCTGCGCGGGCCTGCACCATCAACGAGCCCAACGTCGTGTCGACCGCCGGCTACGTCCTCGGCGTGTTCCCTCCCGGGGTCACCGACCCCGGGCGGGCGGAAGCGGTGACGGAGAACCTGGTCGCCGCTCACCGCAGGGCGGTCGACGCGATCCGGGCCGCGGCGCCGGACCTGCCGGTCGGCATGACACTGTCCATGACCGACTACCAGCCGCTGGACGGCGGCGAGGAACGGACGGCGCATATCCGCGAGGTGCACGAGGACGTCTTCCTGCGAGCCACCGCCGGGGACGACTTCCTCGGCGTGCAGACCTACACGAGGATGCTGATCGGCCCGGACGGCTGGGCCGGCCCGCAGCCCGGGGTTCCCGTCCTGCCGATGGGCTACGAGCTCTGGCCCGACGCCCTCGAAGCGTGCCTGCGGCGGGCTTGGCAGGTGACGGGAGGCTCCTTGCCGCTGTGGGTGACCGAGAACGGGATCGGCACCGACGACGACGGTCAGCGCATCGACTTCGTCGCCGCCGCGCTGCGGGGGGTCCTGCGCGCCTTGGCCGACGGTGTTGCCGTCGAGGGGTACACCTACTGGTCGCTCCTCGACAACTTCGAGTGGGCGTTCGGCTACCGCCCGCGTTTCGGGCTGGTGTCGGTCGACCGGGAGAGCTTCGCCCGCCGCCCCAAGCCGAGCGCCCGATGGCTGTCAGAAGTGGCGAGGTCCAACCGCCTGCCTTGAGGGTGCGGCGCGGGTCGTTGGCCGGGGGGGCGGTCGCCGTCGCAATCACCGGCGTGCTGGGCTGGTCGGCTCTGGCCGGGCCGTCCCCCCCGTCGGTGAAGCCGTCCATCTTCTCCGGCGCGATCGTGCTGGCAGACGACCGACCGCTGACCGTGGTCGATCTGGCCACCGCCGCCGTCGCCGTACGCCTGGCCGACGCCGACACCCGGGTCGGCGCGCCCAACTACGGCCTCGTGCAGCCCGTCGCGCTGGCCGGCGGGACGCTGTTGGTCAACCGGGCCACCGGGGCGTTCAACTTCGTCGACCCCGACGACTACGCCGTGGACCCCTCCGGCGGGGGGGTGGCGCTCGGCCCGCTCCCCGGGGCAGTCGGGGCCGAGGGTGTCGCCGACGGCAGGCGCGCCTGGATCGTGCGCTCGGCGCCGCGCACCACTGCGGCGCTCGTCGGTCGGACCACGGTCGCTTCGGCCGCGTCCGGCCGCCCGGCCCCGCCAGACGGGTTCGGCGTCGTCCCCGGCCGGGTTCCCCTCGGCAGCGCCTACGCCGCGGCCTCCGGCGCCGACCTGTGGGTCCTGGCGGGCGGTCAGGGCGCCTGCCGGCTCTACATGGTCGCCCCCGCGGGCGTCCGGCTCGTGTCGAGCGCCCCGCTTCCCTGCAGCCGGACCGCCGTCGAAGCCGTCGCCGGAGGGGCGGTGTGGGCGCTGCCCGACGGGTTCCGCTCCTTCGGTCCGGCCGGCCCGGGCGTCGCCGCCCGGGCCCCCACCGGCCGAGACGACCGCTTCGTGCCCGTCAGCGGCGCCGGGCGCGAGGCGTGGTTCCTCGCCCGCGCGCCGGGCGGGTGGACCCTCGTCGGCTGGCGGCCGGCCGCGCGGTCGCGCAGAGACGCCCTCACCGGCCCCCTGCCTCTTCGCTACTTCGGACCGGGTGCCGACCCGGCCCCTCCGGCGCTGGCTGGCGGGGTGCTCTACACCCTCGACCGGTCCGCCGGCCCCCAGCCGACCCTGTGGGCCGTCGACGTCGACGGGGGGCGCATGGCCCCGGTCGCAGGCGCCGCCCGCTACCCGCGGGTGGGGCCCGAGGAGGACGACGGCTTCGGCGGTGCATACGTGTCCGCCGACGGGCCGCGGGTCGTCTTCGACAACCCGGAGAGCCTCGAGGCTGTGGTCGTCTTCACCGACGGCACCCACGCCCCGGTCGTCGTCGACAAGACCGACGCGGTGACCGTGTCCACCACCGGGCCCGAGTACCTCGACCTGGCCGCGCCGTCTCGCCAGGCGACGCCGGGCCCCGCGGCTACGCCGACCCCTCCCGCCCCGCAGCCGGTCGACCCGCAGGCGGTGTGCGCCGACACCACGCAGAAGCCCTACGCCCCGTCGATCACCTCGGTGACCCCTTCCTCGGGGGCGGCGCTGGTCGTCTGGTCCTACCGGCTTCTCGACCCGACCGACTGCGAGCCGGACGCGTGGTCGGTTCAGGTCGTCGACATCTCGGGAAGCGCGCAGCCCTCCCCTGCGGTGCGGATCGTGCGCGGCCAGCAGCAGCTCCTCTTCACCGGCCTGCGCCCGGCGACCACCTACGAGGCCGTCGTGTCGGCGTACATCAACTCCCGGTCCACGCCGTCGCAGCCGGCCACCTTCACCACCGAGGCGAGAGGACCCGACGCGCCGCTCTCGGTCACTACAACCTCAGACGGAAAGGGCGACTGGGTCGTCTCTTGGGTGCCGTGCACCGAGCAGGCGAACCCAGCGTGTGTCGTGGCGGCCGACAGCTGGACGGTTCTCGGGTCTGGCTGCGGCGCCGGCTTCGTCGGCACCCCGCCGGTGGTGACCGTCCCAGGCGCCGTCCACAGCGTCACTGTGGACGGCGAACCAGCCGGGCTGCTCGGCGAGTACCTCACCTTCGAGGTGGAGGGCACCCTCTCGTCGGGGCTCGCCGGCAACCCCACCTCGGACAGATCCTGCACAGAGTCCTGGCGGCCCCCCGACCCCGGCGCCATCCAGCTCAGCGCCGAGGGCGTGCCCGCCGGCGGGACGATCAGCGCTGTGCTGCAGGTCCAGGTCGCGGGCGACCCTGCCGCGGCGTTCGGCGCCCAGCCGGCGGGCACCGACTTCGTCTACGCGGTCGGCGGCGCCACAGTCGGACCGACCCACCGCACCGAGGTCACCGTCACCGGTCTCGCCGCCGGCCAGGACTACGTTCCGTCCGTCGAGGTGTACCCGGCGGGCCACCCCCAGGCGGCGGTCAGGGTCAGCGGGCAGCCCTTCTCCCAGACGCTTCCATGGCCATCCGACCTTCAAAGCGGCGTGTCGGCTTTACCGTCGGTGGGCAAGGACCCCAACGAGGGGACCGTCACCGTCGCCTTCCCCCCTGATGTTCCGGCGGGGCCGCTGACGGCCACGGCCGCCCGGCTCGTCTGCGGCTCGACGAGCTCGTCCGAGCCGGACAGCAACCTGGTCGCGGGGCGCGTCGCCTACCCGGTAGACCTCGTCGAGCAGGGAGGGGCGTGCACGATCACCTTCGAGCTCGTGGACGACTCCCAACCCGACCCCTACGGAGGACCGTCACCGCCGCTGTCGGCGGCGTTCGACATCGGAGTGCAACCCCACTACGACTTCGCCGCAGCCCTGGCAGGGGACTGCAAGCAGGCCTACAGTTGCGGCCCTCTAGGCCAGCCCTGGCAGATCGAGGTCGACTACACCGGCGGAGACCCCCTGGGCGCCGGCGGCAACTGGTCCGTGTCGACCCGCCTGGACACCAGAAGCGCCGAAGTCGCCGACCCCTGCGCCTCGACCTTCGAGCTCCCCGGGCCGACGTTCCCATACCTCTTCGACCTGCCTCGGTCGTGCCCGGACCCGTCCCAGGTGCGCGTGTCGGTCTCCTACACCTACCTGGGCCAGGTCGTCGCCGACGACGCAGGCACCCCCTCGGGATCTTCCCCGCCTGCGACGCTTCCGCCTTCGACGACCACCACGGTGCCCGCGACGACGACCACCACCACCACAACCACGGTGCCTGCTACCACGACCACCACGGTGCGTTCAACGACGACGACCCGTCCAGGGACCGCCGCCGCCTTGCCGGTGCCGGCCGCCACCTTCCCGCCGGCGGCCGCTGGCGGCGCGGCGGTGCTCGCCGGCGCCGCCCGCTCCCGGAGAAGAAGGCGCAGGGGTTGAGCTCCGAAGACCTCATCCGCCGTTTCGCCGAGCGCTTCGAGGCTCTGTGCGCCAACACGGGCCGCGCCCTTCACGGCAAGGAGGGCGTCGTGCGCTCGGCGTACGTCTGCCTGCTCGCCGAGGGCCACCTGTTGATCGAGGACGTGCC